>DASSDW010000022.1:0-2586 GCA_035696925.1 Actinomycetota bacterium | reverse complement strand
GAAGAGACGTTCGACGTCACGGCCGCTGCTGCCGCGCCGATGATGGTGGCCGCGCCGGGCGGTGCAGCCGCCGGTGACGGCGGCGCGGAAGAGGAGCAGTCGGAGTTCGACGTGATCCTCACCGCGGCCGGGGACAAGAAGATCCAGGTGATCAAGGAGGTCCGGGCTCTCACGAGCCTCGGTCTCAAGGAGGCCAAGGATCTCGTCGACGGCGCGCCCAAGCCGGTGCTCGAGCGCGTCAACAAGGAGGTCGCCGACAAGGCGAAGGAGCAGCTCGAGGCCGCGGGCGGGAGCGTCGAGGTCAAGTAGAGAACCCGACGAGCAACCTCGGGGTGACCGTGGGGCGGCACCCTGGGTTCCCCTCCCGGCAACCCTTGTGCTAGCGTCCGGGACCGTTCTCACATGAGGGGGAGACAGGGCATGCGGGAAAGCGATGGGAAGCATTTCGGTCAACGACTCCGTGAGTCACGGGTGGCAGCGGGGCTGAGCCAATCGGAGCTCGAGGACATCTCCGGCATCCCCAAGGCGCGACTCTCCCGCTACGAGAACGGTCACGTCGAGCCTTCCATCCAGACCCTCGCCCGGTTGTCGCGAGCCCTGAACGTGTCCGAGGCCTCACTGCTCGGCGATCAGCGAGCGATCCTCGAGGACTTCTTCAACGTCCTCTACGACCGGGGTGTGCGCATCACGTCCAGTGAGCAGGGCGCGCGGATCGCCCACGCCATCGCCGATCTGCTCGGAGCCGTGAAGACCGATCCGACCGTCGCGGAGAGCGGCCAGATGACGCGGTTGCCGGACGCGGTCGAGCACCACGTCGCCTCTCCGATGCTCGGCTAGGGCTCGCCGGCGCCGAATCGCAGCTCGAGGTCCACGGAGCCTCCGCGGACGCCGGAGAACGACGCCCCGTCCGTCTTCCTCTGGAGCTCCCGTGAGGTGGAGACGACGTTCGACCCTTCCGGGAGGACGATCCCGAGCTGGAACCGCACGCCGGACAGCGTCGGCTGCGGGAGGACCCTGAGCATCAGCTGTGCCAGTCCGTCGACTGTCCTGACCGCATCCGGGACGTCGTACGTGACGGTGAGCGTCGCCGACTCGCCCCCGCGAACGAGGATCGAACCGGTCACCGAGGTGAGCCCCACGTCCGAGCCGATCTCGATCGGGCTCGGCCGACTCGTCTCCGCGGTGATGTCCTCCGCCGTTGCCGGCACGAAGAGGGTGACGTCGGCCGCGAACGTGCCCACCGGGATCCCGCCCACCGGGCGCCCGAGGAGTACCGACGGAGGATCCGTCCCCGCCTCGTTCTCGAACAGGATCTCCGCGGTGACCGCGGCGGACCCGTCGTCCCGGATCCGGATCGACTGGCGGACGGTCGTGTCCACGAGCGCACCCACGTGGGAGTTCCCGACCGCGGTCCATGAGGCGGCAACGGGGAGCACACCGTCATCGGTCAGCCTGGCGCCGCCGTCGAGGCCGAGACTGCGGATGATGCGACGCTCGGCCTTCCCGGGGAGGTAGATCGACAGGTGCCCGTCGCGGGCGCCGGCCGCCGTCGCGAGGGCGAAGGATTCCACGCCCGGCCGACGATCGAGGAACGCCTCGAGGATCGCCGAGACCCGGTCGGCGTGCAGCCGGGCCGAGCGGGGCGGTGCGGTCCCGAGGAAGGCCTCGATCTCGAGGGCCCTGGTGGTGGTTCGGTCGGAAAGGGCCTCGGACGAACCTCCCGCTTCCACGTCCCCGATGGCCCACACGATGTCCTCGAGCGCCACCGCGTCGATCTGGATGACCCCGTCGAGATCGGAAAGACCAGACGTCTCGGCCGCCTCGAGCAGGGCTCGCGCCGTCCTCCTCCAGTCGATCGAGATCTCGGCCTGGATCAACTCGCTCGGTGCGGGGGCGATCGACTCGAGTGTCAGGGAGCCGTCGCGCGCGACCAGGACGCCGACCGTCGCAGGCGCGCCGCCGGCGGGGCGCGGGACGCCCAGCGTCGGGACGCAGAGGAGGTACCGATGCTCTCCCCCGAACATCGCGGCCGCGAGCCGCAGCGAGTCCCGGAATCGGGTCGCGAGGTCGAGCCGAAGGGTGAGCCCGTCGACCGCGTCTCGATAGCCGGAGGCGACGGGCCCGAGCAGTGCGTCGCCCCCCGCGCTCTCCAGCGCTCGGAGAGCGACGCCGAGCCGTCGCGTCACCGCCTCCATGTCGGGGATCGCGTCCTCGAAGGCGTCGATGTCCACGCTCCCCACCGCGGTGGAGGCGGGGATCCTGATGTCGGTCCACCCGAGCGTCCGAGCGACCCGGACCATCTCTGTCCCGGCCTCGGCCGTTGCCTGGGAGGCGTCGGCGACGGCCGCCGCCGCGTCGATGTTGTCGCCCGCGATGGGGAGGAGCCCGGCGATCCCCATCGAGGGGTGCTCCACTGCCCCCCGAGCGGCATCCGCCGCCCGGCCGGCGGCGGCGAAGTGCGGCTCCGCCGACCCCGGGTCCCCGGTGACGATCGATTCGATCGCGATCGAGAGCTCCGATCGTGCGGCGGTGAGCGCGCGGACGAGGCTCCTTCCCGCCCAGATGCCGTCCAGGACGAGGAGGGCG
>DASSDW010000021.1:0-4538 GCA_035696925.1 Actinomycetota bacterium | reverse complement strand
GATCCGCCGTGGTGCTCTGGGGCGTGAAGTCGTCGTGACGGAGGAGCGGCCGGCGTTCTACGCGCTCGCACCGGGAGGTTGGCGCGACTGGTGGACCCTCCTGCACCCGCCCTACACCCTCTGGCACCTCTCCTACGTCGCGCTCGGGGCGTCGACAGCGGCGGAGCTGAACCTCTACCGGCTCGGGCTGAGCCTCCTCGGGTTCTTCCTGGGTGTGGGTCTGGCGGCGCACGCGCTCGACGAGCTCCGCGGCAGGCCTCTGGGAACGTCGATACCGCACGGTGTGCTCGTCGCGGTCGCCGCCGCCTCGCTCGCGGGGGCCGCCGCGGTGGGCACGATCGGGATCGTGCAAGTGACCGGGTGGCTCGCGGTGTTCATCGTGGTGGGAGCGTTCCTGGTGGTCGCCTACAACCTCGAGCTCCTCGGCGGTGCTTTCCACTCGGATCTGTGGTTCGCCCTCGCCTGGGGAGGCTTCCCGACCCTGACCGGGGCGTTCGCACAGGACGGGCGGGTGGGTCTCGCGGCGGTGGCGGTCGCGGTCGCGTGCGTGGCGATCAGCGCGGCGCAGCGCGCGCTCTCCACCCCGGTGCGCCGGCTCCGGCGTCGGGTCGCCTCGGTCGAGGGGACGATCACGCTCCGGGACGGCACCACGGAACCGATCGGGCCCGAGGTGATCCGGCGAGCGCCGGAGGCGGCCCTGCAGCTGCTGTCGATCGCGATGCCCGTGCTGGCGATCGCGTTCGTGATCGCGAAGCGGTCCTCGCCGGTTCCGTAGTATCCGCGCCGTGACGGCGCTGCATCGCGTGATCGGATTCGCGGTCGTCGCCGTCTTCGCGCTCGGGTGGATCTGGGGGCTCGGCGCGAGGATCGCGCGGCGCGATCCGTCCGAGGGGTACTGGACGTGGCTCGCCGTCGCCCAGGTGGTGGCCGGTGTCCAGGCCGTCGTCGGGACGATCCTCTTGCTCCTCGGCCATCGGCTCGAGGCCGAGGGAGCGCTTGGCGGCGCGCTCCACTACGTCTACGGCTACCTCCCCTTGCTCCTGTTCGTGTTCGCCCACGTCGTCGCGCGTGCCGGTGATGCGCGCGCGGTCGGGATCGATCGCCCCCTCCGGCCATGGGTGCCGTTCGCGTGGGCGTCGTTCATCAGCTTCGGGCTCACGCTTCGGGCGCTGATGACGGGCCTCGGCCTGTAGCGGCGGAGCCCACGGGCTGCGAGATGATTGCTCCGTGCGTGGATGGGTCCGGGTCCTGCTGTGGGGGGTGATCCTCCTGGCCTGCGCCGGCGTCGGCGCGTTCATCGGGTCGCGCTCGAACCCGTTCCCACCCGGGGTCCCCGACCCCGGCGCCCAGCCGAGTGACGGCCCGAGCCCTTCACCTCCGGAGCTCGACGAGTGGCCGATCACGATGGTGAGCCGGACGACGCACACGTTCCGGGTCGGGGGGTCGTGCACGAGCGCGTGGCGCGTCAAGGGCACGCTCCGGATCTTCGTCACCGACCGGATCACGGGCCGTGGCGTGGCGCGGCTCCAACGGGGGGCCGGCTGCGACTTCCCCTCGGCGCAGGTGCAGGCCGAGCAGGTCCTGGTCGAGTTCCTGGGTCGCCGAGAAGGGGACGAACTCGACCTCCGGTTCCAAGAGGTGGGGCGGAAGCCGGCCGGCTCCCAGGACCTGGGCGCGTTCGTGAAGGCGTTGGAGACGCTCCGGGTCGCCATCGTCGAGCAGCCAGGGAGCGAGGTCAGGAAGCAGACGAGGATCGAGGACCCGGAGGACGAGATCTACCGGTCGGCCACCACGATCCGCCTCGGCGCCTAGGGGTCGAACCAGATCGTCGCGAGGCGCTGAGGCCCGGGCGGTCCGACGCTCCAGAGCCCTTCTCGTTCCGCGAGCTGAGGGCCGAGGACCGAGGCGAGCTCGTCGTCGCGGGAGGAGGGCAGGCAGAGTCGCCGCCGGGCGAGCCCGAGCGCATCGGCTCGCACGGCGAACCCGCCCATCGCAGGCGGGGCCTCCCACCGCTCCAGCGTCGCATCGAGGCCGATCTCGCCCAGCACGTCCAGGGCGTCGTGCGAGCTCGGGCCGGTCGGGCGCTCCAGGCCATGGAAGTGGAGCCACAGGTCGTTCATCCACGCGAGCGGGTGTCGATCCGTGAGCTCGAAGACGACCCGATGATCCGCGAGAGCGGCGAGCCGGAGGACGAACGGCTCGAGGTCGGCGACGTTGTAGAGCACGTGTCCGGCGACGGCTACGTCCACCGGGTCGACCGTGTCCGCGACCTCGGGCCAGCGCCCGTGGACCGCGACGGCCGAGACCCGGGCCGCGCGGGCGTTCGCGAGGAAGCCGTCGAGCATGTCCTCCTGTGCGTCCACGCCCACCAGGGTTCCCGCCCGGCCGGCGAGCGGCAGGGACGTGGCGCCGCCTCCGCACCCCACGTCGAGCACCCGCCCGGCGTCGGGGAGTCGCTCGAGCGCCCTCGCGGTCGTCGGTGTCGTGTCCCCGCGGTCGGCGCCCGACGCACCTCGGGCGCCGAACAGCTCGGTCGGGAACCCCCACGGGGACTCGGGCGCCGCAGCGAGGATCTCGGGTGGGATCGCCCAGCGTTCCAGCAACTCCCGCCAGCGCTCGACGGCCGTCACCGCTCGCGCAAGACCTCGTCCGTGTGCTCGCCGAGGAGCGGCGGAGGCAGCCGTGTGTCCAGCTCCGTCCCATCGAAGCGGATCGGGTTCCGCAACAGCCGCAGCGTCGCCTGGCGACCCGGGTCGGCCACCTCTTCGACCATCGCGGTGCCCTCGGGCGAGGAGAACACCTCGTCGATCGCCCGGATCGGAGCCGTGGGGACGGACACCGCCTCGAGGGTGGCGACCCACTCGGCGGCGGTCTTCGCGGCGAACGACTCGGCGAGGAGCGGGATCAGCTCGTCTCGATGCCGCACCCGATCCTCGTTCGTCGCGAAGCGGGGGTCGGCGGCCCACTCCGGGTGCCCGACGACCTCGCACGTCCGCCGGAACAGTCGATCGTTGGCGGCCGCCACGATGAACGGACGATCCGACGCCTGGAACGCCTGGTAGGGGCAGATGTTGGGGTGGGCCGTGCCCATCGGTCGGGCGACGACGCCGCCGAGGAGGTGGTTGGCGGCCTGGTTGACCATCGCGGCGACGCCGGCGTCGAACAGCGACACGCTGATGTGCCGCCCGCGACCCGTTCGCGAACGCTCGTGGAGCGCCGCGAGGATGCCGATCGCCATCTCCAATCCCGTGATCACGTCGAGCAGAGCGACCCCGACCTTCACGGGTTCCCCGTCGGGCTCACCGGTCACGCTCATCAGCCCGGACAGCGCCTGGACGATGATGTCGTACCCGGGACGGCTCGCGCTCTCGGGGATCTCGTCATTGAACGCGGTCAGTGAGCAAGTGATCAGGCGAGGTGAGGCCCGGCGGAGGTCGTCGAGCGCGAGCCCGAACTCGCTCATCAGCCCCGGTCGGAAGTTCTCGATCAGCACGTCGGAGCTCGCGGCGAGGCTGCGGATGGCTTCGACTCCATCGTACGACTGCAGGTCCAATGCCACGGAACGCTTGTTTCGATTGAGCGCCAGGTAGTATGCGGCGTCGTCCCCCACGAACGGCGGCCCCCAATGGCGTGTGTCGTCGCCCTGTTCCGGGCGCTCGATCTTGATGACGTCCGCGCCGAGGTCACCCAGGATCTGGGTCGCAAGAGGTCCGGCGAGCACGCGCGAGAGGTCCAGGATGCGACAGCCGGAGAGCGGGAGATTGTCCACCGACGCCGAGCCTATCCGCCGGGCCTGGTGCCCTTCGACACAACTGGCGCAGCGAGTCGACAATCAGGCAGAATCCAGCTGTGAACGAGCAGAGCCTCGAGCGCGTCAATGCGTTCCTCGCCGCAGTTGCCCAGCGCACCCAGAAGGGCGAACTGCTGGAAGCCACGCCAGCTGAGCTGGGGAGGGAATTGGGCTTCCCTGATCCATTGTCGATCGCGCGCGCAGTGAGGGCGCTCGTCGCCCGGCGTCGACTCGAGCCGGCCGGGGGCTCGTACCGGCTGTTGGATGACACACCCGTGGCGGCCGGCGAGCGAGAGACGATCGAGCGCAAGGGCCGGGGGACCAAGAAGCGGGCGGAGGATGCCCAGCCGGGCCGGAGGAGCGGCGGGCTGGCGTACTCCGACATGGGCCGGGCGACCGTGGATCGGCTGGTGGAGCTGAGTCAGGAGGTGTCGCAGCTCAGGGCTCAGCTCAAGACGTCACGCGAAGAGGCTCGCGAGAGCCGGGAGATGCGGGTGGAGGCGGAGGGACGGGCCCGGACGTTCGCCGAGCGGGCTCGGGAGCTGGAGCACCGGGCGGAGATGGCCGAGTCGAACCTGCGGACGCTGCTCGCCTCCGCGCGTGCGACGGGGATGCATCCCGACCAGCGTCTCCCGGACTCGGAGATGGAAGCGATCCTCGGTGTGCTCAAAGGCAATGGCGACAATACAGCCGCCGAGGAACGGCCCGTTCCGTCCGAGGCCGATGAAGGTGCCGAGGCGTAGCGAGA
>DASSDW010000020.1:0-14104 GCA_035696925.1 Actinomycetota bacterium | reverse complement strand
ACCGACGGCAGATGTGGTCCTCCATGTGGACCATCTAACGTCATCCGACGACTCTCATGACGTTCCGTGACGGACGGAGGACACGATGGTGGGCGAGGACGGATCGGTGACGATCGAGAGCGCCGCCGAGCTGCTGAACGTAGAGGTGAGGGCGATCCGCCAGTGGTCGGCGATCGGGTCGCTCCAGATCGAGCGCCGCGGTGATGTCGAGCTCGTGCACCTCGGACAGGTGGAAGCGCTCGCGCGCTCGCCGATCGTGACCGGCGATCGCAAGGAGAGCCAACGAGGCGGCTTGCGGGCGCTCCTCCGCGAAGCGACGCCGGTCGATGCGCCGAGCGTCTCTGGGCTCCAGGCATTGGCCCGCGAGCGAGGCTGAGGACGACCGGCGGCGGGGCCGGGTCTGAGTAGATCGATCGGGGGCTCTCGGAGGGACGGTCCGTCTCGCGGCGGTACGCTCCGGGCGAACAGCCGACGGTCAGGAGCAGATGCTGGAGCCTCGCGGACCGAGACCCGTCGCGGTCGACCGGACGACGATCATCGCGCTGGCCGCCCTCGTCGCGGCATCCGCGGTCGCCTGGGCGGCGCTCGTGTCGTACGAGCCCCCGATGGGATTCCTCGGCTTCACCGTTGGGTGGTCGCTGATGATGGCGGCGATGATGCTGCCATCGATCGCGCCTCTCTTGCTCCTCTCCCGAGGATCGCGCATGGGGATGGCCGTGGGGTACCTGGCGGTCTGGAGCGTCGTGGGGCTGGTGCCGTACGTGGCCATGGAGCGTGCGATGGGCTTGACCGTGCCTGTCGTCCTGGGCGTGGCCGGCCTCTACGAGCTCAGCCCGCTGAAGTCGGCGTGTCTCCGCCGATGCCGGAACCCGGCCGCGTTCCTGATGGAGCACTACCGGAGCGGGGCGGTGCGGCTCGGCGTCGAGCACGGCATCTGGTGTCTCGGCTGCTGTGTCGGCCTGATGGCCGTCCTCGTCCTCGCCGCGTCGATGCAGCTCGGCTGGGCGATCGTGATCGCCGGCGCGGTGTTCGTCCAGAAGGTCCTGCCGTATGGCGAAGTGTCCGCCCGGTTGATCGGGGTCGGTCTGCTCGTGGCGGCGGCGGCCGTCGCACTGACGTGAGAGGGGAGCCATGGGCAACACGTGGTCGATGAAGGGAACGGTCGTCGTCGCGTGCAACTGCGACTACGGGTGCCCGTGCAACTTCCAGGCCCTCCCCACGATGGGCAAGTGCGAGGGTGGATGGACCTGGCACGTCGAGGAGGGTTCCTACGGAGACGTTCGTCTCGACGGCATCACGTTCACGCTCACGGTGAACTGGCCCGGACCGATCCACGAAGGCAATGGGGTTGCTCTCCTGCTCGTGGACGAACGCGCGGACGAGGCCCAGCGGGACGCGATCCACACCCTCGCCAAGGGTGAGGTCGGAGGACCCTGGGGCGTCCTCGGGTGGACCTGGCCGACGCTCGAAGGTCCGGAGGCGGTCCCGTTCGATCTCCACCTCGACGGCATCCGGTCGAGCGTCCGCGCCGGCGACGCCTACAAGCTCGAGTCCGAGCCGATCCGGAACCCGGTGACCGGCGCTGAGATCACTCCGGGCGTGATGCTGCCCCAGGGGACGATCTTCAAGGAAGGCCTCTTCGGCTCGTCCAAACGGCTGCGGGTCGATCGGCTCGACATCGACTACGCGAACAAGTACACGGCCGTTGCGGCCTTCGACTACCGTGGTCCCTAGATCGTCGGGGCGTCACCGCTCGGACCGGATGGATCCCGTAGCGCCGCTTCGACCTCGTCGAGATGCTCGCCTCGGTGCGATGCGCGTAGCGCGTACAGCGGGCTGTCCGGGTCGGTCGGCCAGAGACGGTCGACGGGGAGGGTCGCCACCAGTGCGTCGGTCTCCTCCGCGATCTCGAGGGCGAGGCGGGCGGCCTCTCGCGGCGGGATCGCGTGGATCAGCGCACGGCTGGCGTCGTTGATCCAGTCGACGTCTTCGGGCTCCGTGTCGGAGGTCGTGAACGGCTCTCCGCGCTCGAGCTTGTCGGCGAGCGAGAGCACCCGGGCGTCCCAGAACGCGATGTGGCCCAGGACCGCGGCAACCGTCCAGTGCGGGTTCACGGAGATCTTGAGCTCATCGTCGCCCACACGATCCGCGATCGCGCGCATCCGCTCGCGCTCTCGAGTGTTCTCCTCGATGTACGACCGATCCTCCGACATGCCTCCCTGACCATAGCGCGCGGGAGCGATGTCGGCTCCTATCGCCAGATGCTGGTAGTCCCAACGGGATTTGAACCCGTGTCTTCACCTTGAGAGGGTGATGTCCTAGGCCTCTAGACGATGGGACCGCGGCCGCTCGATGGACCCGGTCAGCGAGGATAACACCGGTCGGGAAGCGATCAGCCGCGGTCGATGATCCGCTGGAGGACAGTCGAATAATCCTCGTCGCCGAGGCCGGCCTCCTCGGCATCGGCGAACCACGTCGCGGCCGCCGCGAGCACGCGCGTGTCCGCGTGGGCCGCCTCCGCCGCCTCCTGGATCAGCTCGGCGTCCTTCCGAGCCAGGGCGAGGCGGAATCGCAGCGGGAACTCCTCGGTCTCGAGCTGTTCGCGCCGCCTCTTCGAGGCCAGGCCGAGCGGCGTCTGCGCCAGGATGTCCATCGTGAGTCTCCGTCCGAGGCCGAGTCGATCGGCGAGGGCGATCGTCTCGCCCAAGAGCGTCAACGTCCCGACCAGCGTGGCGTTCGCGACCAGCTTCGCCGCCGCTCCGGACCCGAGGGGACCGGCGACGATCACCGAGCCGAGCGTCCCGAAGAGCGGGATCCACCGTTCGGCGAGACGGCGCGGGCCGCCGACGAACACGAGGAGCGTGCCCGCCTCGGCTTCGGACAGGCTGCCGAGGACCGGAGCGTCCAGCAGTCCCACCCCCGGCGGGAGCGCGGTCTCCAGCCAGCGCACCATCCGGGGTCCGACCGTCGACATCTCGATCACCGTGGTCGAGGCGTTCGCGCCCGCGGCGATGCCGTCCGGGCCTTCGGTGACCGCTCGCAGCGCCTCGGGGTCCGACACGACCGTGACGACCGCTTCCGCGTTCCGCGCGGCCTCGGCGGGGCTGGCCGCTGCCGACGCCCCTCGCGAGACGAGCTCCGCGGCCTTCTCGGGTGTCCGGTTCCAGACGATCACCTCGTGGCCGGCTTCGAGGAACCTGCCCGCGAACCGGGCGCCCATCGCTCCGAGACCGATCACGGCAACCGAGGTCATCCCGGCATCTTTGCACCGTCGAGGTGATGTGCGACACACCCGCTCGGTGGCGAACGACACGCCCGGTCCGTGCCTCCGGGCACAGCTGTGTCGTGGGGCGCGGGCGTACCGTCGCTCCTGTCACCGAGCAAGGGGGCGGACGATGATCACGGGAGACATGGCGAGGGAGCAGATCCGCGATCGCGTGCGCGAGGCCGATTCCTTCCGTCGGTCACGGACCGTGCGGACGGCCCAGCGGCACGATCGTCGCGCCGCAGCGCGCAAGGTCTACAGCGGCTTCGTGGCGGCACTGGCAACGCCGTTCCGCCACTGAGATCCCGGTCGCGGACAACGAACGGGAGATCGGAGGGCCGGGACGGACGGCGACGCGTCCGTCCCGGCTCCTCGTACGTTCCGATCGGTCAGTTCTCGCCCTGGTCCCGTGTGAACCCCAGCTCTCCGTCGAACTCCTGCAGCTTCTCGATGTGCATCCAGCGGTGGCCCCGGCTGATCGCGACGAGCAGCTGATTGACGTCGCCGTCGGAGAGGTCGCCGGGGCTCTCCTTGATGATGAATCGGCACCGGTAGTGATCCACGGTGTCCGTGATCGCACCGGTGGGCGGGAAGACCTTCGTGCCTCGTGACGACACGAGCTTCAGCGACAGCGGGGTGTCGTGCGTCAGCTCCATCAGCGAGGCGCCCAGCTCGTTCGGGCCCATCGGCGATTCGATGAAGACGTCCATCCCGACGACGGCGCGGGACTCGGGTCGCACGTAGTCGATCGCGTCCGAGAGCTTCGGGAGCTCGAGCGGCCGGTGCTCCCGCACCGTCCATCCCTCGGACCTGCGGCCGAGGTTCCCGATGATCGCCTCCGTGTACCGGGTCGTGGACGCACCGTTGCCGTAGCCGACGACGTCGCCGGTGAGCACGCCGTCCTCGAGGGTGACCAGGACCGCGTGCTCGATCGCGTCCGCCTGCGCGAACAGACCGAGGTACCTGAGCATCAGGACGGCGGACAGGATCAACGCGGTGGGATTGATCACGTCCTTGCCCGCGTACTTCGGCGCCGAACCGTGCACCGCCTCGAAGATCGCCACCTCGCTCCCGATGTTCGCGCTCGGCGCGAAGCCGAGACCTCCCACGAGGGCGCTCGTCAGGTCGGACAGGATGTCGCCGTTCATGTTCGTCATCACGAGCACGTCGAACTGTTCGGGGCGCTTCACGAGCTGGTGCGCGCAGTTGTCCACGATCAGATGCCACGACTCGATATCCGGGTAGTCGGGTGCGACCTGCTCGAACACCCGCTTCAGCGTCCCCTCGGACAGCTTCATGATGTTCGCCTTCGTCGCGCACGTGACCAGCGAGCGGTGTTCGCTGCGGGCGTACTCGAAGGCGAATCGCGCGATCTTCTCGCACCCCTTCACCGAGATCAGCTTCAGCGCCTCCGCGACGCCCGGGGTCTGCATGTACTCGATGCCGGCGTCGAGGTCCTCGACGTTCTCCCGGACCATGACGAGATCGATGCCACGGCCGCTGTAGGGTGTCTTCACGCCCGGGAGCTCACGGACCGGCCGGACGTTCGCGTAAGTCTCGAACAGCTTCCGGAGCGTGACGTTCGCGCTCTTCTCGCCGAAACCCACGGGGGTCTCGAGCGGCCCCTTCAACATCACGCGCGTACGGGACAGGGACGCGATCGTCTCCTCCGGGACGCCCGAGGGCAGGCCCTTCTTGAACACCTCGGCTCCGGCCTCGGTCTCTTCCCAGTCGATCGGTGCGTCGGTCGCCTCGACGATCCGCCTGGCGGCTTCGGTCACTTCGCGTCCGATGCCGTCGCCGGGGACGAGGGTGACGGGGATCCTTCCTGTCGATGTGGCCACGGGCGCCTCCTCCGATAGGGCGCCATGCTATCGGCGAGACGTCAGCCCTCCTTCCTGGCCGGCACCGCGTGCGGCGAGGAGGACCCATCGACTCAGCGGTTTGCGGCCCAAGTCATCTGGGTAGTTCCTTGCGGCCCCCCATGAGTGCCGCCCGGACCACCTCGCCCCGCACCATCCGATCGCGCCTCGCGCGTGGTGACGGCTGGGTCGCGGCCGCGCCGTCCCCCCCGATGAGCCGAGGGCGCCTGGTGGCCTGGATCGCGATCCTCTCGATCTTCCTCCCGTTGGTCTCCGCCACGGGGGCGCTCGTCGCCCTGTACGCGACGACGTCGCTCCCCGAGATCCCGCCGCTCGCCGAGACGACGGTCCTCCTCGATCGCAACGGCAACGAGGTCGCGGAGCTGCACGCGGGCGTCGACCGGGTCCTGATCCCCTTCTCCCAGATGCCGGAGTCGTTGCGCGAGGCCGTGGTGGCGGTCGAGGACGCGGACTTCTACCGGCACGACGGTATCGACAAGATGGCCGTGGTCCGCGCGACGTGGAGGAACCTCACCAGCGGGTCGCTGAGCCAGGGTGGTTCGACGATCACGCAGCAGTACGTGAAGAACGTCCTGACGGGGCCGGAGCGATCGGTATCGCGCAAGGTGCGGGAGGCGATCCTCGCCGTCAAGCTCGAGGACACGATCTCCAAGCACGAGATCCTGCGCGGGTATCTGAACACCGTCTATTTCGGACACGGCGCGTACGGCGTCCAGGCCGCGGCTCGCACGTACTTCGATCGCGATGCGAAGGACCTCACGCTCCTGCAATCCGCGACGCTCGCCGGCCTGATCTCGGCACCGTCGGCGCGCGATCCGTTCGAGCATCCGGAGGAGGCCCGCCGCGCTCGTGATCTCGCCCTGACCAGGATGACGGAGGTCGGGTCGATCGGTCCCGCGCGTGCCGAGCTGCTGCGGGCTCGGCCGCTCCGCCTCGCCGAGGAAGCGAGCGTCCGCTCGGCGGCGCCGCACTTCATGGAGCACGTGCGGTTGGACCTGAAGGCCAGCTACGGACTGGACGCCCTCTACCGAGGCGGGCTGCGCGTCCGAACCACCCTCGACATGGAGTGGCAGCGAGCCGCCGAGCGTGCGATCCACGCCTCCCTGCCGTCCCGATCCGACCCTGAGGCGGCGCTCGTTGCGATCGATCCGAGGAACGGTGCGATCCGGGCGATGGTGGGCGGCAGGAGCTTCGCGCGGAGCGAGTTCAACCTCGCCACGCAGGCCCGGCGACAGGCGGGGAGCGCGTTCAAGCCGTTCGTCCTCGTCGCGGCGCTGGAGCGTGGGATCTCCCCGCTCGAGGTCCGGGCGGGTCCCCCGTCGATCACGATCCCGGATCCGTTCTGCGAGACGGACGGGCAGCCGTGGACCCTGTCGAACGCGGGCGACCAATCCGCCGGGACGATGTCGATCGAGAGCGCGACGGCCGGCTCGGTGAACACGATCTTCGCGCAACTCACGGTCGAGGTGGGGCCCGAGGCCGTCGCCGAGGTTGCCCACCGGATGGGTATCCGATCCCGGCTGGCCCCGGTGTGCTCCATCGGTCTCGGAACGTCGGAGGTCACGCCGCTGGAGATGACGTCGGCCTACGCCACGCTCGCCGCGCGAGGCTCCTTCGTGGCGCCTACGGCGATCGACCGGGTCACCGGTTCCGACGGGAAGGTCCTCCAGGGCCCGCTCCGAGGGCTCGCCAGCGTGGGCAGCGAGGTCCTGTCACCGCAGGACGCCGACGCGACGACGCGCGTCCTGCAGGGCGTCGTCGATCACGGGACGGGGACGGCCGCCCGCCTGGGCGATCGCCCCGCCGCCGGCAAGACGGGAACCGCCCAGGACGCGACGGATGCGTGGTTCTGCGGCTACGTGCCCCAGCTCGTGACGTGTGTCTGGGTGGGCTATCCCGACGGAGCCCGGCCGATGCGCGACGTCGCCGGCGTCCCGGAGGTGTACGGCGGAACGATCCCCGCCACGATCTGGCACGAGTTCATGAGCGAGGCGACCGAGGGGATGCCGGTCATGGGATTCCCCGCGGCGAGCTACGACGTCTACGCCGATCCGCCCCCGCCGCAGCCGTCGCCGGTGGCCGTTCCCGCCGCACCGTCCGCCGCGCCGTCGGCGTCCGTGTCGCCGTCGGCGGAGCCGTCATCCTCGCCGTCCGCTCAGCCGTCCCCGTCCGCCCAGCCGTCCCCGTCGCCGTCCCCGTCGGTGGAGCCGTCTCCCTCGGAGGCACCCGCGATGCCGCTCGGCACCCGGTCCCGGGACCCCTAGGGCGCGGTCCCTTCCTCCGGCGTCGGCGACGTCGTTTCCTCCGAGGTCCGCTGCTCGACGTCCAGTCGTTCCGCGTCGGCGGTCTCCAGGGGTGCGCGTTCGACCTCGTGCCCGCAGGTGTAGGTGTCCACCTGGCGGCTCTCGGCGTCCTGGACGTTCTCGTCGCCGCCGAAGTCGATGTCGGCCAGTGTGCCGACGCCGCAGACGGGGCAGCGGCCGCCGGATCCCTCGGTCCCGGGCTCGCTCATGCCGACAGGCTATCGAGCTCGCATCGTTCCGACCTCGGCGTTTGACCCCGTCGAGGCGAGGGAAGGAACCCGGCATGACGGAGCCGAAAGAGGGGGCCGCGCAGCGGATGCTGCACCGCGCCGACGACGTGCAGCGGGCCCACCCAGCGCTGGCGTTCCCGTTCGCCATCGTGAAGAAGTTCGGTGACGATCGGGCGAGCCAGCTCGCGGCCTTGATCGCCTACTACGGATTCTTCTCCCTGTTCCCACTCCTGTTGGTCTTCGTCACGATCGCGGCCTTCGTGCTCGACGGCAACCCCGACCTCCAGAAGCGCCTGGTCGATTCGGTCCTCGAGCGGTTCCCGGTGGTCGGGACGTCGATCGGGGACGTCATCGATGAGAGCGTGAAACAACTTTCCGGATCACCCGTAGCGCTGACCGTCGGGCTGGCCGGCGCGCTCTGGACGGGGACGGCGGTCGTGGCCGCGGCCCAGCAGGCCATGGACGACATCTGGGACGTGCCACGCGCGGAGCGGCCCGGTCTCCTCGGGCGGATCGCGCGCGCGTTCCTCCTCCTGTTCGTCTTCGCCGCGTCGATCGTCCTTTCGACGTTCCTCGCCGGAACGGGCACGGAGACCGGATGGGGGTCCATCGTCCTGCGCGCGATCTCACTCGTGGGGCTGACCCTCGTCTCGGTCGCCCTGTTCGCGTTCGCGTTCCGTGTCCTGACCGTCGCGAGCGTCTCGTGGCGACAGGTCCTCCCCGGTGCGGTCGTCGCCGCGGTGGGATGGACCGTGCTGCTGTTGGTGGGGAGCTGGGTCGTCGACCACCAGATCGGGCGGGCATCCGCCATCTATGGGTTGTTCGCGACCGTGATCGGCCTGCTCGCGTGGATCTACCTCGCCGCGCAGCTCTTCCTGTTCGCCGGCGAGGTCAACGTCGTGCTGGCGCGCCGGCTCTGGCCGAGATCGCTCACCCCTCCGCCGCTCGCCACGAAGGATCGCGAGGTGCTCGCCAGTCAGGCCGAGGAGCAGCGGGCTCGGCCCGAGGAGCGGGTCGACGTCACGTTCGGGGAGCCGAGCGGGGACGATCGGCGATGAGCGCGCTGAAGCGTGTGCGGTGCACCTCGCCGGGGATCTCTCGACGGCGGCAGGGTCGCGGCTTCGCGTACCTGCACCCGAACGGGCAGCCGGTCCGGGACGAGGCCACGCGTGAGCGGATCCGAGCCCTGGCCATCCCCCCGGCGTGGGAGGACGTCTGGATCTGTCCCGACGACCGCGGGCACCTCCAGGCGGTCGGTATCGATTCGGCGGGTCGTCGACAGTACCTGTACCACGAGGATTGGCGGGCCCGTCGGGATCGCCAGAAGTTCGATCGCGTCCTGCGCCTGGCTCGCCGACTCCCCGCGATGCGGCGGATCTGCGATCGCGCCGTCGTGTCGCCGGGGCTCACGCGCGAACGGGCCCTGGCGGGTGCGGTCCGGCTCCTCGACCTCGGGTTCTTCAGGATCGGGTCGGAGACGTACATGGAGGAGAACGGTTCGTACGGGCTGGCGACGATCCGCCGGGCTCACGTGCGCGTGCGAGGCGACGAGGTGCGGTTCGACTTCTCGGCGAAGGGTGGCCAGCGCCGGATCCAGACGATCGAGGATCAAGCCCTCGCCCGCTTGACGCGAGCGCTCCTTCGACGGAAGGGAGGGGGTCGGGAGCTGCTGGCCTTCCGTGACGGGACCGAGTGGCGGGACGTCCGATCGGAGGACATCAACGACTACCTCAAGGACCTCGCGCGCGAGGACATCTCGGCGAAGGACTTCCGCACGTGGCACGCCACCGTGCTCACCGCCGCTCTCCTCGCCGCGCAGGAGGAGGGGCTCAGATCGGTCACGTCACGCAAGCGGGTGGTGTCCGCGGTCGTGAAGGAGGTCGCCGACGCGCTCGGGAACACTCCGGCGGTGTGTCGAGCGTCCTACATCGATCCCCGCGTCATCGATCGGTTCCTGAACGGAGAGACGATCGCGCTGCCGCGGAGCCGGGATCTGACGGACGATCGTGTGCGGGCGGCGGTGGAATCGCGCGTGCTCGACCTCCTGGAACCTGAGTCGGCTCGACGCCGCCGTGCCGCCTGAGGGTCGCCGTTCAAGTTCGGGCCCGATGTTCCGACATCTTCGCGTATGGAGCGACGTGCATCAGGGTACGAAGAACGTATGCAGACCCGTGACGACGACGACGGCTTACGGAGCGAGGTCGGACAAACGCTCGCGCTGTTCGGGATGAGCCTCGCGGTGGTGCTCGTCGGTCTCTTGGTCGGCCTGGGTCTGTAGAGAACGCGGCTCGAACGGGGAGGGTCCTCGCCTCGGAAGCTGGGGCGCAAGGATTCGAACCTCGACTAACAGGGCCAGAACCTGTCGTGCTGCCGTTACACCACGCCCCAGGGTTCTCGCAAGTCTACCGGAGGAGCTGCGGGCGCCATCGAGCGCGGCACGATCCGACCGAGGAACGGAAATGCCTCCCGCGCACGCTCGCTCGGTTGACCCCTCCGGCCCGCGTTCGGTACGTTCGAATGCAACCGCGACGACCTGGAGGGAGCAACATGAACAAGGGCGGCTTGGTCACCGAGGTATCGAAGAAGACCGGCCTGAGCAAGGCCGAGGTCGGCCGCGTGATCGACGCGGCGATCAACACGGTCCGCGAAACGGTGGTGGAAGGCGATCGCGTTACCCTCGCGGACTTCGGAACGTTCGAGCGGAAACATCGCAACCGTCGGATCGCCCGCAATCCTCGGCAGCCCGACGTCCCCATCGTCGTCCCGGAGCGCGACCTCCCGGCGTTCACGCCGGGCAAGGAGTTCCGCCACCAGGTCCTGGACAACAACTCCGGCTAGGACGGCGCGGTCTAGTCCCAGGTCACGATGCGCAGGGAACGAGCGACCGTCGCCCCGTCTCGCTGCTCCGTCTCGAACTTCACCCGCTGACCGATCCGCAGCGTGCGGATCCCCGAGGCATCGAGCGAGTCTACGTCGATGACGACCTCCACGCGGTCGTCGGTGAGCAGCACGCCGGTACGACCCTCCTCGTCGAAGTCCTTGATCGTCCCCTGATCCACACTCGCTCCTGTCAGGTCCGTGCCGCCAGCCTGCCGGCGAGATCCATGTCCCGGCACACGTCGAGCGTCCGCCCCGGGCGCCGGGTCTCGAGCACCGTGAGGATATCGCCCGGCTCGTCCACGTCGAAGGACAGCTCCTCCCGTTCGACGACGGCCGTCGGCAGGCCGCGTTCGGCGGCCGTCTGGAGGTGCCGCCGGAACGAATCCGGACCGAAGCGGCTCGGGATGGCTCCCGGCGGCCTGCGGAGCAGGAGGTTCGTGCCACGTTCGTCCGAGGACGGGGCGATCACCACGGGACCGAGCGTGTGCAGCGCCGCTCGCAGTGCCTCGAGGGTCACGAGCGGGGTGTCGGCCAGCAGGATCGCGAGCGCCTCGGTGGATCGGGCCGCGGCCTCCGCCTCGATCTGGAGCGTCGCGGAACGGAGCGTCGGTCGAAGCTCCGAGATCCCGTGCGCCCCCCGAGCCAGGGCGATCTCCAGGACGCTCTCATCGGAGGAGACGACCCACGTCTCCCAGCCGTCGACGGCCAGGGTGGCGTCCAAGACGTCCTCGAACATCGCGAGGGCGAGCGCGCCCCGCTCGAGCGGAGCGAGGAGCGAGGACAGCCGGGACTTCGCGTGGCCGAGGGACTTCACGGGGAGGGCGATCGCGCGCACGAGCTCGCCAGCCTAGCGAGCCCCCGCGGTACCCTCACCGCGCCCGAGCGAGGAGGGACGGCAACGGAACCCTGGTATCACGTCGCCAAGGCGGTGGCGCTCCCACCGCTGCGGTTCTGGTTCCGGCTGTCGTACGAGCATCTGGATCGCATCCCCACGAGCGGACCGGCGATCGTCGCGTGCAACCACATCTCCTACCTGGATCCTCTGACGAACGGAGACGCGATCGTGCGTGCCCACCGCCGCCCGCGGTTCCTCGCGAAGGAGGACCTGTTCAGGATCCCCGTGGTGGGGCGCGCGCTCCGCGGGGCCGGCCAGATCCCGGTCTCGCGGGGCACGCGCGACCGTTCTTCGCTCGATGTCGCCGTCGCAGCGCTCGGTCGCGGGGAGGTGATCGTCGTCTACCCCGAGGGCACGGTCACGAGGCGCGACGACGGATTGCCGATGGAGGGCAAGACCGGTCTCGTCCGGGTGGCGCTCGCGAGCGGCGTGCCGATCATCCCGATGGCCAGTTGGGGATCGCGGGCCGTCTGGCAGAAGTCGGGACGGGGATCCCTGAAGTTCGGCCGGCCGATCTGGACCACGGTCGGCGAGCCGATCTCGCTCCCCGGCGGACCCGACGGGGGGCAGGTGGAGCTGCGCACGCTGACCGGGGAGGTGATGGACGCGATCACCCGGCTCGCCGTCGATCTCCGTGACCGCTACCCGCGACGATGGACGAAGTAGGCTGCCCGCCATGAGCGACCCGGGGAAACGGCGCCGGTTCCAGACGCGAACCGTGCACCCACATCGGCCCGCGCTGCCGGAGCAGTCGTCGAGCAGCATGCCGATCTTCCAGTCCTCGACGTTCCGGTTCGAGACGAACGAGGAGTTCGCGCGCGCGATCCGCTTCGACGGCCCGGGCTACGTGTACTCGCGCGGGTACGGGAACCCCACCGTCGACGCGTTCCAGTCCGCGATGGCCGATCTCGAAGACGCGGAGTCCGCGATCGGATTCGCCTCGGGCATGGCGGCCATCTCGTCGCTCCTCCTGACCGTCGCGAGCGCGGGTTCGCGGATCGTGGCGGGCACGGCGCTCTACGGCGGCACCGTGTCGATGCTGCAGCACGTCCTGCCCCGCTTCGGGATCGAGACGACGTTCGTGGACCCCACGGATGCCGACCAGGTCCGTGACGCCCTCCCCGGCGCCGATCTCTTCTATTGCGAGACGATCGTGAATCCCACGACCACCGTCCCGGACCTGGCGATGCTCGCCGAGCTGTGCCGCGAAGCGGGGGTCCTGTCCGCCGTCGACAACACGTTCGCGTCCCCCTACCTCTGCACTCCGATCAGCCTGGGCTTCGACGTCGTGCTGCACTCCGCGACGAAGTACATCGGCGGGCACGCGGATCTCATCGGCGGGGTCGCGTGCACGAACGAGGACCTCTTCCGGAGGCTGCGCGCCACCGTCATCGATCTGGGTGGAAGCATGCAGCCGCTGGAGGCCTGGCTCTGTCTGCGCGGCCTCTCGACCCTCGGCCTGCGGATGGACCACCATTGCGCGTCCGCGGGAAGGTTGGCCGACGCGCTCGCCGCCCATCCCTCCGTCCAGCGTATCCACTACCCGGGGCTCGCCTCGCATCCGCAGCACGGGATCGCCGCACGCCAGCTGCGAGGGTTCGGGGGCACGCTGGCCTTCGAAGTGGCGGGAGGGCTGGAGGCAGGCAGCCGGGTCGCGGAGGCGCTGGAGCTCGGCTGGATCGGCGGGAGCCTGGGGAGCGTGATGACCCTGGTCGCGCACCCCGCTTCCACCACCCACCGACAGGTCGATCCCGAGGCACGGCGGTCGGCGGGGATCGCCGACGGGCTCCTGCGGGTGGCCGTCGGGCTCGAGGACCCCGACGATCTGATCGAGGACTTCACCCGGGCCCTCGACAAGGCATGAAGCGCCGGCGCGTCGCCGTCCTGTTCGGCGGCCGGTCGGCCGAGCACGAGGTGTCGTGCCTGTCCGCCCGTTCGGTGATCGATGCGCTCGATCCGGAGCGGACCGAGGTGATCCCGATCGGGATCACCCGCGAGGGCCGCTGGCATCGCGTCGCGGGCCCGCCGGCTCTCCCGTCCGAGACCGGCCGCCTGCCCGAGGTCACGGACGGCAGCGGCGGATCCGTGGAGCTCGCGGCCGAGGGGATGTCGGCGGAGATCGTCGGGGCCGACGGATCGCGTGAGCCGATCGACGTGGTCTTCCCCGTGCTCCACGGGCCCTACGGCGAGGACGGCACGGTGCAGGGCCTCCTCGAGCTCGCCGGCGTCCCGTACGTCGGTGCGGGCGTCCTCGGCTCCGCTCTCGGGATGGACAAGGACGTGCAGAAGCGGCTGTTCGTCGCGGCGGGGCTCCCGGTCGGTCCGTACGAGGCGGTGCGCGAGTCCGCCTGGGTCGACGATCCCGAGACGATCGAGGCCGCCGCGGAGGCGCTCGGGTACCCCATCTTCACGAAACCGGCGACGCTCGGTTCCTCCGTGGGTGTGTCGAAGGTGCACGACACCGGGGAGCTCGCCGCCGGTCTCGAGGAGGCGTTCCGGTTCGCGCGGGACGCGCTCGTGGAGAAGGCGGCCGAGGGGGCCCGGGAGATCGAATGCGCCGTCCTCGGCGACGACGACCCGGTCGCCTCCGTCGCGGGTGAGATCGTTCCGCAGGATCACGCGTTCTACGACTACGAGGCGAAGTACCT
>DASSDW010000019.1:0-16681 GCA_035696925.1 Actinomycetota bacterium | reverse complement strand
GCGAGCGGATGTGCTTGCGGATCCACACGTCCTCGTGGAGCGCCTCGATGTAGTCGCGCCGGTTCGCGTACCAGTTCGATTTCCAGGGGTAGATGACCCCCAGCCGGAACCCGTATGGGTGGACCTTCTGTCCCACTACTCTTCGTCTCCCATCGTCTCCACCACGACCGTCACGTGCGAGGTGCGCTTCCGGACCCGTGTGGCCCGGCCGTAGGCCCGGGGACGGAACCGGCGGAGCGTCGGCCCCTCGTCCACCCATGCCTTCGACACCAACAGGTTCTCCGCGATCACGCCGGGCCGCTGCTCGGCGTTGGCGATCGCGGAATCGAGCAGCTTCTCCACGTCGCGCGAGGCACCCAGCGTCGACAGCCGGAGGATGCGCTTCGCCTCACCCACGTGCTGACCGCGGATGAGATCCACCGTCCGCCGCATCTTGCGCGGCGACGTGCGGACGTACTTGACCGTTGCTTTCGCTTCCATCTATCGAGGACCCGTCCTTCGCTCATCCCTCGAGTGCGTCCGGAACGTGCGCGTCGGAGCGAACTCGCCGAGCTTGTGTCCCACCATCGACTCCGAGATGAACACGGGGACGTGTTTGCGGCCGTCGTGGACCGCGATCGTGTGTCCGATCATGTCCGGGACGATCGTGGAACGGCGCGACCAGGTCTTGACGACCTTCTTCTCGCTCCGCTCGTTCATCCCCGCGATCTTCACCATGAGGTGCTCGTCCACGAACGGTCCCTTCTTCACGGACCTCGCCATCAGCCACGCCCCTTCCCGCGACGCCGGATGATCTGCGCGTTCGACGCCTTCTTCTTCTTCCGCGTGCGGCCTTCCTTCTTGCCCCACGGCGACGTCGGATGGCGTCCACCGGAGGCCTTCCCCTCGCCGCCGCCGAGCGGGTGGTCCACCGGGTTCATGGCGACGCCCCGCACCGAGGGCCGCTTGCCCTTCCACCGGTTCCGCCCCGCCTTGCCGACGGCGATCAGCTCGTGCTCGGCGTTCCCGACCACCCCGACGGTGCCCTTGCAGATCGAGGGGACCGTCCGCATCTCGCCCGAGGGAAGGCGCAGCGTCGCGAGCTTCCCCTCCTTCGCCATCAGCTGGACGCTCGTGCCGGCGGAGCGGGCCATCCGGGCGCCGGCGCCAGGCTTCAGCTCCACGGCGTGCACGACCGTGCCGACCGGGATGTTCCGCAGCGGCAGAGCGTTCCCAGGGCGGATCTCCGCACCTTCGCCGGACATCAGTTGATCGCCCACCTTCACGCCGTCGGGCGCGAGGATGTAGCGCTTCTCGCCGTCGGCGTAGTGAAGCAGCGCGATCCGCGAGCTGCGGTTCGGGTCGTACTCGATCGTCGCGACCTTGGCGGGGATGCCGTCCTTGTTGCGCTTGAAGTCGATGAGGCGGTAGCGACGCTTGGTGCCACCGCCCTGGTGCCGCGTGGTGATGCGGCCGTGAACGTTGCGCCCCGCCTTCTTCCGCCCCTTCGCGAGCAGCGCCTTCTCGGGCGTGGACCGCGTGATCTCGTCGAACGTGGAGACGCTGCCGCCGCGGCGTCCGGGCGTCGTCGGCTTGTACTTGCGAACGGCCATGGTCAGGACCCCCCACCCTCGAAGATCTCGATGCTGTCGCCCTCGGCGAGCGTGACGACGGCGCGCTTCTCGTCGGGACGGCGCCCGCGCGTGTACCCGCGACGCTTCACCTTGCCGCGACGCTTCAGCGTGTTGACGGACAGGACCCGGACGTCCCAGATCGTCTGCACCGCCTCCTTGATCTCGGTCTTGTTCGCACGGGGATCCACCAGGAACGTGTAGGTGTTGTGCTCGATCCCCGCGTAGGACTTCTCCGAGACGATCGGGCGGACGATCACGTCGCGAGGCGACTTGTTCATCCCGCCACTTCCTCGGCGTCCTCGGGGGCCGCGGCCGTCTCGGCGCCGGCCCGCGGCGCGGTCAAGCGGTCGATCGCCGCTCCCGTGAACAGGATCCGGTCCGCGAGCAGAACGTCGTAGGTTCCGAGTCCCCCGCTGTACGCGATCTTCACGTTCGGGAGGTTGCGGAAGGACTTCTCGACGCTCCCCGACTCCGATGGCTCCGGCAAGACGAGGAGGATCCGTCCCTCGAGCTCCAGCGCCGAGAGCACGCTCACCGCGTCCTTCGTCTTGGGCTCGCTCCAGTCGAGGTCGTCGACGACGGCGAGCTTCCCGCTCTGCAGCGCGTCGGTGAGGGCGGAGCGGAGCGCGCCGCGGCGCATCTTCTTGTTGATCTTCTGCGAGTGGTCGCGGGATGTGGGCCCGTGGGCAACGCCGCCGCCGACCCACTGCGGAGACCGGATCGATCCCTGGCGGGCGCGACCCGTGCCCTTCTGGCGCCAGGGCTTCCTGCCGCCGCCGCGGACCTGGGCGCGCGTCTTGGTCGAGTGCGTCCCCGCCCTGATCCCCGCGAGACCGGCCACGACCACCTGGTGCATCAGAGGCACGCTCACCGTCGACTCGAAGATCTCGGCCGGCAGCTCCACGGAGCCGACCTTCTTCCCGGCGGCGTCGCGCTTCTCGATCGAGGCCATCACGCGCCTCCCTTCGCCGGCGCCTTGACGGCGGAACGCGCCATCAGCAGGCCGCCGTTCGGCCCGGGGACCGCCCCCTTGACGAGCAGGAGCCCGCGCTCGACGTCGGCCTGGACGACCTCGAGGTTCAACACCGTGACGCGGACGCCGCCGTGCTGCCCGGCCATCGGCATGTCCTTGAAGACCCGGCTGGGCGTCGCGCAGGCACCGATCGCGCCGGGGGCACGGTGCTTGCGCTTCGTGCCGTGACTGGCTCGGAGGCCGTGGAACCCGTGCCGCTTCATCACGCCCGTGGTGCCGTGGCCCTTCGATACGCCGACCACGTCCACCCGGTCGCCCGGGCTGAACACGTCGACCATGATCTCCTGGCCCGGCTCGTAGCTGCCCGCATCGTCCGTCCGCAGCTCGACGACGTGGCGGCCGGGCGTGGCGTCGTGCGACTCGAAGTGTCCCTTCATCGGCCGCGTGAGGTCGCGCGGCCGGACGGTGCCGAAGGAGAGCTGGACGGCGTCGTAGCCGTCGGTCTCCTTCGTCTTGACCTGGGACACGACGGAGGGACCCGCCTTGATCACCGTGACCGGCACGGCGCGGGTATCGTCGAAGATCTGGGTCATCCCCAGCTTCGTGCCCAAGATCCCTTTCGTCTCCGCCATCGCTCCTACAACTTGATCTCGATGTCGACGCCGGCCGACAGGTTCAGGCGCTGGAGCTCCTGGACCGTCTTGGACGTCGCGTCCACGATGTCGATCAACCGCTTGTGCGTGAGCATCTGGAAGTGCTCGCGCGAGTCCTTGTACTTGTGGGGCGAGCGGATGACCGTGTAGATCGAACGCTCGGTGGGCAAGGGGACCGGTCCGACGACCTTGGCGCCGGTCCGCGTCACGTGCTCGACGATGTCACGCGCGGCGACGTCGAGCATCCGGTGGTCGTACGCCCGGAGCTTGATCCGGATCTTCGGTCCCGCCACGTCGTCCCCTCGCCCTTCTTCCCTCGATGGCCCTCTACTTCAGGACCTTGGTGACCCGGCCGGCGCCGACGGTGCGGCCGCCTTCGCGGATCGCGAACCGGAGGCCCTCCTCCATCGCGATCGGCTTGTCGAGCTCGACCCGCATCTCCACGTTGTCGCCCGGCATCACCATCTCCACCCCTTCGGGCAGATGTGCTACGCCGGTGACGTCGGTGGTCCGGAAGTAGAACTGCGGCTTGTAGCCGTCGAAGAACGGCGTGTGCCGGCCGCCCTCCTCCTTGGACAGGATGTACACGCTCGACATGAACTCGGTGTGGGGCGTGATCGACCCCGGCTGCGCCAGGACCTGACCGCGCTCCACCTGGTCCTTGTCGATGCCCCGGAGGAGCACGCCGACGTTGTCGCCGGCCGTGATCTCATCGAGGAGCTTCCGGAACATCTCCAGATCCGTCGCGGTCGTCTTCTGCGTGTCCCGCAATCCGACGATCTCGACCTCGCCCATTTTCTTCAGGACGCCCTGCTCGACGCGCCCGGTCACGACCGTCCCACGCCCGGTGATCGAGAAGACGTCCTCGATCGGCATCAGGAACGGCTTGTCCGTGTCCCGGACGGGCTCCGGGATGTAGGTGTCGCAGGCCTCGAGGAGCTCGTCGACCTTGGTCATCCACGTCTCGTCGCCCTCGAGCGCCTTCAGGGCGGAGACCTGGACGACCGGGATGTCGTCGCCCGGATACTCGTAGGAGGACAGGAGCTCGCGGACCTCGAGCTCGACGAGGTCGAGCAGCTCGGAGTCGTCGACCATGTCGCACTTGTTCAGCGCGACCACGATCGACGGGACGCCGACCTGGCGGGCGAGGAGCACGTGCTCGCGTGTCTGCGGCATCGGGCCGTCGGCCGCCGAGACGACGAGGATCGCGCCGTCCACCTGTGCGGCTCCCGTGATCATGTTCTTCACGTAGTCGGCGTGCCCCGGCATGTCGACGTGCGCGTAGTGCCGATTGTCGGTCTCGTACTCGACGTGGGCGATCGCGATCGTGATCCCGCGCTCGCGCTCCTCGGGCGCCTTGTCGATCTCGTCGAAGGGCGTGAACTCGGCCATCCCCTTCTCGGCCTGTCGCTTGGTGATGGCGGCCGTGAGCGTGGTCTTGCCGTGGTCGATGTGACCCATCGTGCCGATGTTCACGTGCGGCTTCGTGCGCTCGAACTTCTTCTTGCCCATGTCTTGGCTCTCCTCTTCCTGCTCTTCTCTTCAGCTCTTCTCTTCAGCTCTTCCTGGGGGGCCCCTACTCGCCCGATACGCGGGCGACGATCTCCTTGGACACCTGCACCGGCACCTCTGCGTACGCGTGGAGCTGCATCGGGCTGTGCGCCGCGCGGCCCTGGGTGCGGGAACGCAGGTCGGTCGCGTAACCGAACAGCTCGGCGAGCGGCACCAACACCCTGATCACCTTCTGCCCTCCCGCGTCGTCGATGCGCTCGATCCGGCCGCGCCGCGCCGTCACGTCGCCCATGACCTCGCCCATGAACTCCTCCGGCGTGGTCACCTCGAATTCCATGACCGGCTCGAGCAGCGCGGGGTCGGCCTTGCGGGCCGCCTCCTTCAGCGCCATCGAGCCGGCGATCTTGAACGCCATCTCGCTCGAGTCGACCTCGTGGTAGGTGCCGTCCATCAGGGTCGCCCGAACGTCGACCATCGGGTAGCCGGCCAGCACGCCGTTGTCGAGGGCTTCCTGGATCCCCTGGTCGACGGCGGGGATGTACTCGCGCGGGATCTTGCCGCCGACGATTTTGTTCAGGAACTCGTAGCCCCCACCGGCGCCGGTCGGCTCGAGGTCGATCACGACGTGCGCGAACTGTCCGCGTCCGCCCGTCTGTCGGACGAAGCGCGTCTCGACCTTGTGGACCTCGCGTCGGATCGTCTCGCGGTAGGCGACCTGCGGCTTGCCGACGTTCGCGTCGACGGAGAACTCCCGCTTCAGTCGGTCTACGATGATGTCGAGGTGGAGCTCGCCCATCCCCGAGATCACCGTCTGGCCCGTCTCGTCGTCGAACTTCACGACGAACGTCGGGTCCTCGTCCGCGAGCTTGGCGAGACCGGTGCCCAGCTTGTCCTGGTCCGCCTTGGTCTTCGGCTCCACGGCCACCGAGATGACGGGCGTGGGGAAGCTGATGGACTCCAGGACGACCTGGTTGTCGGGATCGCAGATCGTGTCTCCGGTGGTGGCATGCTTCAACCCGACGACGGCGACGATGTCGCCGGTGTAGGCGGCCGCCATGTCCTCACGGTGGTTGGCGTGCATCTGCAGGATCCGACCGATCCGCTCCTTGCGGTCCTTCGTGGCGTTGGCGACGTGCGAGCCGGCGCGGAGCACACCGGAGTACACGCGCAGGTAGGTCAGCCGACCGACGAAGGCATCCGACATGATCTTGAAGGCCAGGGCCGAGAACGGCTCGGTGTCCTCGGGCGCGCGCTGGACGTGCGTGGACTCGTCGTTGGGGAGGTGGCCCTCCACCGGGAGCACCTCGGCGGGCGACGGGAGGTAGGCGACGATCGCGTCGAGCAGGGGCTGGACGCCCTTGTTCTTGAAGGCGGAGCCGCACATCACGGGAACGCCGAGGCTCGCGAGCGTCGCTCGGCGGATCGCGCGATGCATCTCCTCGATCGTGGGCTCTTCCTCGTGGACGAACTTCTCCATCAGGGACTCGTCGTGGTCGGCGAGCCGCTCGAAGAGGACGTGGTGGGCAGCCTCCGCGGCCGCCCGGTACTCCTCCGGGATCTCGGTGTCGTGCCACTCCTCGCCCATGTCGCCCTCCCAGTAGTGGGCGTTCATCTGGACGAGGTCGATCACGCCGTGGAAATCCGACTCGGTGCCCCACGGGAGCTGCAGGATGAGCGGGGTCGCCTGGAGGCGATCCACGATCATGTCGACGGTGCGATCGAAGTTGGCACCGGTCCGATCCATCTTGTTGATGAAGCAGATCCGGGGCACCTTGTAGCGATCCGCCTGACGCCACACGGTCTCGGTCTGGGGCTCCACGCCGGCCACGGCGTCGAACACGGCCACGGCTCCGTCGAGGACGCGGAGCGACCGCTCGACCTCGACCGTGAAATCGACGTGGCCGGGCGTGTCGATGATGTTGATCCAATGCCCCTTCCACTGGCACGTGGTGGCCGCCGACGTGATCGTGATCCCGCGCTCGCGCTCCTGGACCATCCAGTCCATCTGCGCGGTGCCTTCGTGCACCTCGCCGATCTTGTAGGCCTTTCCGGTGTAGTAGAGGATCCGCTCGGTCGTCGTGGTCTTCCCGGCGTCGATGTGCGCCATGATGCCGATGTTGCGCGTGCGAGCGAGGGGGTACTCGCGGATCGCGAGCCCCTTGCCGTCCTTCACCTTCTGTTCGGTCTGCGACACCTGCATCCTCTCTGCGGGGACCGCCATCAGGAGGTCCCCTCCACACGGGAAACCGGCCCCGTGGGGCCGGTAGGGTGGTGCTCGTCGATCACCATCGGTAATGCGCGAACGCTCGGTTGGCCTCGGCCATCTTGTGCATGTCTTCGCGCCGCTTGACGGACGCTCCCTGCCCGTTCGAGGCATCCATGATCTCCGCCACGAGGCGTTCGGCCATCGAGTTCTCACGCCGCGCGCGGGAGAAGTTCACGAGCCACCGCAGCGCGAGCGTCGTGCCGCGGGTGGGCTTCACCTCCACTGGGACCTGATACGAGGCGCCGCCGACCCGTCGCGACTTGACCTCCAGCATCGGGCGAACGTTGTCCACCGCACGCTTCAAGGTGATCACGGGGTCGTTCGCGGTCTTCTGACTGATCTGCTCGAGCGCCTCGTAGACGATGTGCTCGGCGACGGTCTTCTTGCCGTGCAACAGCACCTTATTGACCAGCTGGGTCACGAGGGGGTTCTGGTACACGGGATCGGGCGTGATGCCCCGGTGTACGGCAGGTCCCTTGCGCGGCACGTTACTCGCCGACCTTCTTGGCGCCGTAGCGCGAACGGGCCTTGCGTCGGTCGCGCACCCCTGCGGTGTCGAGGGTGCCGCGGATGATCTTGTAGCGCACACCGGGGAGGTCACGGACACGACCGCCGCGGACGAGCACGATCGAGTGCTCCTGAAGGTTGTGCCCCACCCCGGGGATGTAGACCGTGACCTCGATCCCGGACGTGAGCCGGACCCGCGCGACCTTCCGCAGGGCGGAGTTCGGCTTCTTGGGGGTCATCGTGTACACGCGCGTGCAGACGCCCCGCCGCTGGGACGAGCCCTTCAGGGCCGGGCTCTTCGTCCGCTTCTTCGGGCGGGATCGGCCCTTCCGTACGAGTTGTTGGATGGTAGGCATGGCTCTCTCGTCTGCACTCTTCCTTTTTCATCCACCGAGGCTTGGAGGCCTCGGGCCGAACCCTTGGGGCGCAGCGCGAACGCCACCACCCGCGGGGTTGTCGCTCCGACCGGAGCCGGGCGCCCGAGCTGCTCGCCGACCCGGGCGCGACCGCCAAAGCTACTGGTCGTGAGCACGACGTGTCAACCGCACCGGATGCCACCCGGCGTGAGGGCCGGCCAGAGCGGTTCGCAGCCGCCATCGTACCTGCCGAGCGCACGCGCCGACACGGGCAGCGGGCTCCCGGGGTGCCCCCGGGAGCTCGTTCCCTATTCCTCGTCGGATCGAGCGACCCCGCCCAGCATGCTCTCGGCCTGCTGGCGGGTGAGCCCCACCAGGGCCGGCTCTCCCCCTTCGGCCAGCTCCGCCAACTCCGCCAGCTCCCGCTGACGCGTGAGCCAGTACTCGGGGATCGCATCGGGCTTGATCTTCACGGCCACGTTGCGGTAGCGGCTCATCCCCGTGCCCGCCGGGATCAGCTTCCCGATGATCACGTTCTCCTTGAGGCCCAGCAGCGGGTCCGCCTTGCTCTGGATCGCCGCGTCCGTGAGCACCCGGGTCGTCTCCTGGAACGAGGCGGCCGAGAGCCACGAATCCGTCGCGAGCGAGGCCTTCGTGATGCCGAGCAGGACGGGTCGGGCCGATGCGGGGACCCCGCCGGCCTCGACCACTTCCTGGTTCGTCTCCTCGAACACGCGCCGGTTCACGAGATCGCCCGGCAGCAGATCGGAGTCCCCGGGCTCGATGATGTGCACCTTCCGGAGCATCTGCCGCGCGATCAGCTCGATGTGCTTGTCGTGGATCGTCACGCCCTGGGAGCGGTACACCTGCTGCACCTCGTCCACGAGGTGCATCTGCAGGGCCAGCACGCCCTCGACGCGGAGCTTCTCGTGCGGGTTCACCGAACCCTCCGTGAGCTGCTGACCCACCTCCACCATGTCGCCGTTCGACACCGTGAGCCGAGCGCGGAACGAGACCTGGTACTCGACCATGTCGCCGGTCTCGTCCGTAACTCGGATGCGCCGGACGTGCTTCTCGTCGTCGTCCTCGATCGCCACCTCGCCCGAGAGCTCGGTGATCTGCGCCATCCCCTTGGGGTTGCGCGCCTCGAACAGCTCGACCACGCGCGGCAGGCCGTGCGTGATGTCCTCGCCGGCGATCCCGCCGGTGTGGAAGGTTCGCATCGTGAGCTGGGTGCCGGGCTCGCCGATCGACTGGGCGGCGATGATGCCGACCGCCTCGCCGATGTCGACGAGGCGCCCGCTCGCGAGCGAGCGGCCGTAGCACGCCTGGCACACGCCGATCTCCGCCTCACAGGTGGTGACCGAGCGGACCTGGACCGTCTCCACGCCGGAGTCGATGACCGCCTGGGCGAGCTCGTCGGAGAGCTCGGCCCCACGGGCGGCGATCTTCTTGCCGCCGACCTTCACGTCCTCCGCGAGGACGCGCCCGAACAACGCCGTGTCCGTGTGGGCGCCCTTCACGAAGGTCCCGTCGGGACGGATGACGTTCACCACCGCACCGATCGATCGATCGGTGCCGCAGTCCTCCTCGCGGACGATGACCTCCTGGGCGACGTCGACGAGTCGCCGGGTGAGGTAGCCCGAGTCGGCGGTCCGCAGGGCGGTGTCGGCGAGACCCTTCCGGGCGCCGTGGGTGGAGATGAAGTACTCGAGGACCGACAGACCCTCGCGGAAGTTGGACTTGATCGGGCGCGGGATGATCTCGCCCTTCGGGTTCGCGACGAGACCACGCATCCCGGCCAGCTGCCGGATCTGCATGATGTTCCCGCGCGCGCCCGAGTTGGCCATCATGAAGATCGGGTTCGTCTTCGTGAACTGGGCCTCCATCGCGTCCTTGACCTCGTCGGTGGCCTGCGTCCAGATCTCGATGAGCTCCTGGCGACGCTCGTCGTCCGTGATGATGCCCTTCCGGTACTGCTGCTCGACCTTCTGGGCACGCTTCTCGTGCTCGTCGAGGATCTTCTGCTTCTCGGGCGGCGTCGTGACGTCCTCGACGCCGATCGTGACCCCCGCCTTGGTGGCGTAGTCGAACCCGAGGTTCTTCAGGTTGTCGAGGACGATCTCGACCTGCGCCCGGTCGTAGCGGTGGACGACCTCGTCGACGATCCGCGCCACGTCCGGCTTCAAGACCGGCTCGTTGCGGAACTCGAAGTCCTCCGGGAACGCCGTGTTGAAGACGATCCGGCCGATGGTCGTCCGGATGACCGGCGTGCGGCCCTTCCATCCGTCGGCCTTGGGGTCGTAGCCCTCCGGGAGGAGTTCCTCGGGGAGCGCCTGGCCCGTCAGGCGCACGCGCACCGGGTCGTGCAGCGGATGACCTCGGTCGAGGGCCAGCAACGCCTCGGCGGTCGAGCCGAACGTCGGGATCTCCTCGTCCTTCATGTCCTCGTTCTGCGCGAGCGTCAGGTAGTAGAGCCCGAGCACCATGTCCTGCGACGGAGTGGCGATCGGGCGGCCGTGCGCAGGCGACAGGATGTTGTTCGTCGAGAGCATCAGGATCCGGGCTTCGGCCTGCGCCTCGGCGGACAGCGGGACGTGCACGGCCATCTGGTCCCCGTCGAAGTCGGCGTTGAACGCCGCGCAGACGAGGGGATGGATCTTGATCGCCTTGCCCTCGACAAGCACCGGCTCGAACGCCTGGATCCCCAGACGGTGCAGCGTGGGCGCCCGGTTCAGCATCACGGGGTGCTCCCGGATGACCTCCTCGAGCACGTCCCACACCTGCGGGCGGGCACGCTCCACCATGCGCTTGGCGCTCTTGATGTTCTGGGCGAGGTTCTGGTCGACGAGCCGCTTCATCACGAACGGCTTGAAGAGCTCGAGCGCCATCTGCTTCGGCAGCCCGCACTGGTGCAGGCGGAGCTCCGGCCCGACCACGATGACCGAGCGGCCCGAGTAGTCGACGCGCTTGCCCAGCAGGTTCTGGCGGAAGCGGCCCTGCTTGCCCTTCAGCATGTCGGACAGCGACTTCAGCGGCCGGTTCCCCGGTCCCGTGACGGGACGTCCCCGACGGCCGTTGTCGAACAGGGCGTCGACGGCCTCCTGGAGCATCCGCTTCTCGTTGTTCACGATGATCTCGGGCGCCTGCAGGTCGAGCAGCCGCTTCAGCCGGTTGTTCCGGTTGATGACGCGCCGGTACAGGTCGTTGAGATCCGACGTCGCGAACCGACCGCCGTCCAGCTGCACCATCGGACGGAGGTCCGGCGGGATCACCGGGATCGCATCGAGCACCATGCCCATCGGGCTCGAGCGCCCCTCGACGAAGTTCGACGCGACCTTCAGCCGCTTGATCGCCTTCAGGCGCTTGGTGCCCTTGCCGTTCTCGATCGTCTCGCGGAGGGCTTCGCCCTCGGTGACCACGTCGTAGTCCTGGAGCAGCCGCTTGATCGCCTCGGCGCCCATGCCACCGTCGAAGTAGTCCGCGAAGCGCTCGCGGAGCGAGCGGTAGACGGCGTCGTCCGCGACGAGCTGCTTGACCTTGAGGCTCTTGAACGCGGACACCACGTCGTCGAGGTGCTGGGTGTCGCGGCCGGCGGCCTCGTGGATGCGCTCGACGTCTCGCTGCGCCTCCCGCTTGGCGGCGGAGAGCTGTGCGCCCTTGGCGCCCTCGGCCTCGAGCTCCTTCAGGCGGTCCTCGAGCTCCGAGAGCCGGCGCTTGACCTGGTCGTCCCGATCGGCTTCGATCTCACGCTTCTCGCCCTCGATCTCCTCTTCGATCTCGGGGAGGTCCTTGTGACGCCGTTCGTCGTCGATCCGGGTCACCACGTAGGCGGCGAAGTAGATGATCCGCTCGAGGTCCTTGGGGGCGATGTCGAGCAGATAGCCCAGACGGGAGGGAACGCCCTTGAAGTACCAGATGTGCGTGACGGGAGCCGCGAGCTCGATGTGGCCCATGCGGTCGCGACGGACCTTGGACCGGGTGATCTCGACGCCGCAACGCTCGCAGATGATTCCCTTGAAGCGCACGCGCTTGTACTTGCCGCAATGGCACTCCCAGTCCCGCGTGGGACCGAAGATGCGCTCGCAGAAGAGCCCGTCCTTCTCGGGCTTGAGCGTCCGGTAGTTGATCGTCTCTGGCTTCTTGACCTCTCCGTTGGACCAGGCTCGGATCTGGTCGGCCGCTGCCAGCCCGATCCGAAGCTCGTCGAAGTAGTTCACATCCAGCACTTCAGCCCCGCCTCCTCCTGCTGTTCCTGGGGGCTACCGCTCGCGCTGACGCGCTCGCTGCTCGAGCCCCCAGACCCCCAGTCCGTCCTCGCACTCTGTTCAACGCGCTCGTATTCCCGCCACGGATGCTCTCCAGGGGCGCCCTCAATCGAAGTCCGCCCCCGCCGGCTCGCGTCGGCTGAGGTCGATCCCGAGCTCCTCGGCCGCGCGGAAGACGTCCTCGTCGGTCTCGCGCAGCTCGATCTCCTCACCGGACGAGGAGCGCACCTCGACGTTGAGCGAGAGCGACTGCATCTCCTTGATCAGCACCTTGAAGGACTCCGGGATGCCCGGTTCGGGGATGTTCTCCCCCTTCACGATGGCCTCGTAGACCTTCACGCGGCCAAGGACATCGTCCGACTTGATCGTGAGCAGCTCCTGCAGGGCGTAGGCGGCGCCGTAGGCCTCCAGGGCCCAGACCTCCATCTCCCCGAACCGCTGGCCGCCGAACTGTGCCTTCCCGCCGAGCGGCTGCTGGGTGATCATCGAGTACGGCCCCGTGGACCGGGCGTGGATCTTGTCGTCCACCAGGTGCAGCAGCTTCAGGATGTACGCCACCCCGACCGTGACCGGCTCGGCGTAGGGTTGGCCGTTCCGGCCGTCGTAGAGCCGCGCCTTCCCGATGTCGTTGATGAGCTTCATCCCGTCGGAGGCCGCGTGGGAGCCGCGGATCGCCGCGAGGATCTCGTCCTCCTTGGCGCCGTCGAAGACCGGCGTGGCCACATGGACGGGTCCGGTGTGATCCTCCCCGCTCTTGTCGAATCCGACGAGCGCGGCGTAACCCAGGTGGGCCTCCAGCACCTGCCCGAGGTTCATCCGCGACGGGACGCCCAGCGGGTTCAAGATGATGTCGACCGGCGTGCCGTCCTCGAGGAACGGCATGTCCTCCTCGGGAAGGATCGTGGAGATCACGCCCTTGTTGCCGTGGCGTCCGGCCAGCTTGTCGCCGTCGGAGATCTTGCGCTTCTGCGCCACGTAGACGCGCACGAGCTGGTTCACACCGGGCGGCAGCTCGTCGCCGTCGTCCCGGTTGAACACGCGCACCCCGATCACCTTGCCCGATTCGCCGTGCGGCACCTTGAGTGACGTGTCCCGCACCTCGCGCGCCTTCTCCCCGAAGATCGCTCGGAGCAGCCGCTCCTCGGGGGTGAGCTCCGTCTCGCCCTTGGGCGTGACCTTCCCCACGAGGTAGTCGCCGGTGTTGACCTCGGCGCCGATCCGGACGATCCCCCGCTCGTCGAGGTCCTTCAGGATCTCCTCGGAGACGTTGGGGATGTCGCGCGTGATCTCCTCGGCACCCAGCTTGGTGTCGCGGGCGTCGACCTCGTGCTCCTCGATGTGGATCGAGGTGAGGATGTCGTCCTTCACCAGGCGCTCGGAGATGATGATCGCGTCCTCATAGTTGTGGCCTTCCCACGGCATGTACGCCACGAGGAGGTTCTTGCCGAGGGCGATCTCGCCCTGATCCGTGGACGGACCGTCGGCGATCACCTGCTGCTTCGCCACCCGGTCGCCGATGTCCACGAGGGGCTTCTGGTTGAAGTTCGTTCCCTGGTTGGTCCGCCGGAACTTGATCAGGTCGTAATTCCGAAGCTTCCCGGTCTTCTCCCTGACCACGATGGCCTCGGCCGAGACGTCCTCGACGGTCCCTGCCTCGTCGGCGAGCACGACGTCGCCCGCGTCGACGGCAGCGCGGAACTCCACGCCGGTGCCCACCAGCGGCGCCTCGGCACGCAGCAAGGGGACGGCCTGGCGCTGCATGTTGGCGCCCATCAGGGCGCGGTTGGCGTCGTCGTGCTCGAGGAACGGAATCAGGGCCGCGGCCACCGAGACCAGCTGCTTCGGGGACACGTCCATGTAGTCGATCTCGTCGGGCGAGACCTGGTCGACCTCGCCGCCCTTGCGGCGCACCAGTACCTGCGTGTCCTGGAAGGTGCCGTCGGGAGCGAGGCGGGCGTTCGCCTGCGCGATGACGTGGCGGTCCTCCTCGTCGGCCGACAGGTAGTCGATCTTCGCCGTGACCTTGCCCTTCTCGACGCGCCGGTACGGGGTCTCGATGAACCCGAACTCGTTGATCCGGCCGAAGCTGGAGAGCGACCCCATGAGGCCGATGTTCGGACCCTCGGGCGTCTCGATCGGGCACATGCGGCCGTAGTGGGACGGGTGCACGTCTCGCACCTCGAAGCCGGCGCGCTCCCGCGACAGGCCGCCCGGGCCGAGCGCCGACAGCCTGCGCTTGTGGGTGAGCCCGGCGAGCGTGTTGGTCTGGTCCATGAACTGCGACAGCTGCGAGGTCCCGAAGAACTCCTTGATCGAGGCGACGACGGGACGGATGTTGATCAGGGTCTGCGGCGTGATCGCCTCGACGTCCTGGGTGGTCATCCGCTCCTTCACGACCCGCTCCATGCGCGAGAGCCCGATCCGGATCTGGTTCTGGATCAGCTCCCCGACCGAGCGGATCCGGCGGTTGCCGAAATGGTCGATGTCGTCGGGGTCGTAACCGGCCTCGCCGGCGTGCAGGTGCACGAGGTAACCGACCGTCTTGAGGATGTCCTCGAACGTGAGGACGGCCTTGTACTTGGGCGCCCCCTGTCCTGCGGCCTCCTCCTTCTGCATCGAGGAGAAGACCCGGTAGCGGATCTGCTCCCACGCCTTCCGGTCCGGGTTGTCGAGCTCACCCAGGCCCTTGTGATGGGAGCGCAGCTGCTTCGACAGCTCGCCCTCGGCGGCGCCCAGTTTCTTGTCCACCTTGTGACGACCCACGCGCGCGACGTCGTAGCGCTTGGGATTGAAGAACAGGTTCTCGAGGAGGGTCTTCGCGCTTTCGGCCGTAGGCGGCTCGCCGGGCCGCAGCTTCCGGTAGATGTCCTCGAGGGCCTCCTCCTGGGTCTCGAAGTGGTCCTTCTCGAGGGTGTTCTGGATGGAGACCGCGTTGTCGAAGAGCTTCAGGATCTCGGCCGCACTGAAGCCGAGGGCCTTCAGGAAGACGGTGATGTGCTGCCGGCGCTTGCGATCGATCCGCACGCCGACGGTGTCCTTCTTGTCCACGTCGAACTCGAGCCAGGCGCCCCGCGACGGGATGATCTTCGCGATGAAGATGTCCTTGTCGGTGGTCTTGTCGGGCTCCTTGCTGAAGTAGACGCCCGGCGAGCGCACCAGCTGGGAGACCACGACGCGCTCGGTGCCGTTGATGATGAAGGTGCCGCGGTCGGTCATCATGGGGAAGTCGCCCAGGAAGACCTCCTGCTCCTTGATCTCACCGGTGACCTTGTTGACGAAGGTCGCTTCGACGAACAGAGGAGCGGAGAACGTGATGTCCTTGTCGCGACATTCCTCTTCCGAGAACTTCATCTCTCGGAATTCGTGCTTGCCGAAATAGAGCTGGAACTGCTCTGTGAAGTCTTCGATAGGTGAGACTTCCTCGAGAACCTCCTTGAGGCCCTCGTTCAGGAGCCGATCGAATGAGTCCTTCTGGATGGCAACGAGGTCGGGAAGCTGGAGGACCTCGTCGAGCTTGGCGAAACTGACACGATTCCGAACAGGCACGAGCTGGTCAGGCAAGCAGAACCCCTCCCGGGAGACGTCGAGAGCGCACGGCAGAGCGCGGTGGACGGCACGGCAAACGAGCAGTCTACGAGGAGGAACAGGCACCGTCAACGGCGCCTGCCCCGGACACGGCGGCTGCCCCCGAGGGTACGCCTCCTCGAGGGCGGGGGTCAAGCCGCCGAACGGCCTTCACTGGACGCCATCCGACCCCGGCCAGCGGCGTACGTGATGGTGTCCCGCGCCTGCCGGCGGTAGGGTCGGCGGCGATGGCCTCGGAGCCGACCCCGTCCGACCCCCGGCGACCAAGGACCCGCGGGAGACGGGTTGCCCTCGGCGCCCTGGCGGGCCTCGCGACGTTCGCCGCCCTCCTCGTCCTGGACGGCATCTGGGCGGGAAGGAGCCTCGTCCGCGGGCTCACGGCCGCGCGGTCGGAGCTCTCGATCGCGATCGAATCGATCGTCACCGGGGACCCGGGGTCGGCGGAGCCGCACTTCGACGCCGCCGGCCGGGCGGCGGATGCCGCCCGGGGGGCGGTGGGGCACCCGTCGATGGGGATCGCCGGGCTTCTCCCCATCGCGGGCGACAACATCGACGCGGCGGCGGCCGTCGCCGACGCCTCCCGAGCGACTGCCGAGGCCGGCTCGGCGATGGTCCGGGTCGCGCGGACGCTCGGGTGGACCGACATCAGGATCCCCGCCTCCACCGCCGCGGGGAGCGTGGACATCGGCGCGTTCGAGGACGCGATCCCCGACATGGAGGTGGTGACGCGACGGCTCGACGTCGCTCTCCGAGCGCTGGAGGACGCGGGGGGCGACGCACTCCTCGGTCCCGTCGCCTCCGGCTATCGGGACGCGGTCGACGGGCTCACCCTCCGCCTCGACCTCGCGATCCGATTCCGGGACTCGCTGCGGCTCGCGGTCGCGATGTTCGGGGGGGAGCATCGGTACCTCGTCTGCGTCCCGACGCTGGGCATCCCACGCCCCGCCG
>DASSDW010000018.1:0-8544 GCA_035696925.1 Actinomycetota bacterium | reverse complement strand
CGAGATCACGCCGGCCTCGCCGGTGGGGTCCTGACGCGGCCCGTACACGTTGCCGAGGGCCAACGCCACGAACTCCAGACTCCGGTGGCGCGAGAAGAAGCGGAGATAGTCGAGCACGACCTTCTTGCTGATCCCGTACGGCGATTCAGGATGCGCGCCGTCTGCGGAGCTTTCCCGTACCGGGAGCGAGATCGGTTCTCCGTAGAGCGTTCCCCCGGAAGCGGCGTACACGACCTTCCGACAACCGACGGACGTGGCGCAGCGGAGCACGTTGAGGGTCCCGAGGACGTTGACGCTCGCATCGTGGTCCGGGTCCTCGAGCGACGGTCGGACGCCGGCCTGCGCGGCCAGGTGCATCACCACGTCCGGGCGATGGCGATCGAACACGTCGAGCAGGCCCGGGGTCCGGATATCGGTCTCCGAGAAGGCGAAGGCATCTCCGTGGCGGGACGCGACCGAGAGGTTCTCCGTCCGGCCCGTCACCAGATCGTCCACCGCCACGACTCGGTGACCCTCGGCCAGGAGGCGGTCGCAGAGATGGGATCCGACGAATCCGGCGCCGCCGGTTACGATGATCGGACGCTCCCGCATCGAGGGACCATAGCAAGCAGTGATGGTCGTCTCGGCGTCGCAGCCCGCGTTTGAAAAACCCCCGATCGGGGAATAGCAGCGCGGATCCCACGGCCGGATGTCATCCGAGGTGTAGCTCACGGTGGTCGGAAGTCGACGTGGCAGGCACGCGTGCCTCTCCCTCTGCCTCGTCGCCGCGACCGCCCTCGCGTACGAGACCGTCATGTCCGGTGCGGTCGTCGCCGCTCCGCAGGGGCGCCTGGTCAGACTGATCCGAACGACACCGTTCGCGAACAAGGCCGTTTCCATGAAGGATGCCGAGGGCAGTGCCTATGTGCCGCGCGATCACTCCCTCTGGTTGGCGGATGACTTCGGACGGCGCATCTACGAGGTGAACCCCTCCACGGGCGCCCTGAAACGTGTGATCGGTCAGCGGAAGTTCGCGAAGGCACGGCGGCTCGGCGGCGGCGCCAGGGCTGGGATCGACCGCACCCGGGATCTGGAGAGCATCGCGTACGACCGCGCCCGTGACGCCCTGTACGTCTTCTCCGGGCCGTGCTGCACCTCGTCGGTGAAACCCGCCGCGTTCCGGCTCATGCGCACCCGGGGTGGGCTTCTCCGGATCGAGTCCTTCCAGCCCCTGCGGAGGTCCGCGAACTACACCGCAGCCGCGTGGAACGCCGCGAACCACATGATCTACGTGGGGCAAGGCCGAGACCTTCGCTCCTACCGTTACCCCGCGAACGTCGCGGGTCGTGTCTTCCACATCCCCAACCTCTCGGGGATCACCGGCATGAGCTTCAGCCCGAACGGCGCGAGTCTCTTCGTCACGACGACCGCGGAGCAGCTCCGTCGAGTGATCTGGCCGAAGAAGAGGGTCGTCTCCGGATGGGTGCTCGAACTCGGTCCGTTCGGGGTCGGTGACGCTCGTGCCGTCCAGCTGATCGATTGGCGGTTCTTCGTCCTCGACGGCAACCCCGCTCGCCCGGACACGGATCCACGCAGGTACGCGGTCTACGTGTTCCGCGTGAGCTAGCGAACCACCCGGATCACCGCCACCCACAGCGGGGCGCTGGCGACGACCGCCACCGCGAGACCACGGAAGAACGAGTACGGGTACTCTCCAGCATCAGCGTCCGTGCCACGAGCATCGTCGATCCCGCCAGGCATCGATCCCATCCTTTCGCGCACTCGGCTCGCCATCGAGTAGAGGAGTACCGCACCAGGAGGGACGACCGAGGTCCAGGAGGTGAACGGACAGAGAACTCGAGGCGACGGGCGGCGCATCAGTATTTGAGGATGCGACGCCCCTCGCCACGAGGGTCGCGTCGGGATGGCTGAAGGCGACACGGTGTTCGCGACGGCGGCGCGGTTGCATCACGCGCTCGCAGGGCACGTGCTCACCTCCACCGATCTCCGCGTGCCGCGGTACGCGACCGCCGACCTGTCGGGGCAGATCGTCGAAGAGGTGGGCGCGCGAGGCAAGCACCTCTTCGTCCGAACGGACGGCGGCGTCTCCGTGCACTCGCACCTCGGGATGGACGGCTCGTGGCGGCTGTACCAGCCGGGCGAGCGGTGGAGAGGTCGAACGTTCGAGGTGCGGGCCGTGCTCACGACAGAGGAGCGGATCGCGGTCGGCCACCGGCTGCGACGGCTCGACGTGATCCGGACGACAGCCGAGCCAGAGCTCCTCGCCCATCTCGGCCCGGACGTGCTCGGACCCGCCTGGGATGCCGCCGAAGCGACCCGTCGGCTCGTCGCGTCTCCGTACCGGGAGGTGGGTGACGCGCTCGTCGATCAGTCGGTGATGGCCGGGCCCGGGAACGTCTACCGATCGGAGGTGTGTTTCCTCGCCGGGGTGGACCCGCGGACCGCGGTCGGCTCGATCGCCGACCCGCGCAGGATCGTCGAACTGATGCGCTCCCTGATGGATCGGAACCGCGCCGGCGGCCGGCGCGTCACCACGGACGACCCGCGGCCCGGCCACGATCTCTGGGTCTACGGCCGGGGCGGGAGACCGTGTCGTCGCTGCGGCACCCCGATCCGCTCCTTCGCCCAAGGACCCCGGTCGCGGGAGCGGATCACCTTCGCCTGCCCGCGGTGCCAACCCGTGGTCGGCCTCGCCGCCCTCGACGAGTCCTAGCGTTCCCCGTCGCATTCCTTCATCCTTGCCGGGGACCATCGGTGGGTTCTGGGCCCGCCACGCCCGCGGAGGCAGGATTGGTCGAGAAGGAACCCCGACCGTCGGTGACCGACATCGACGGTGAGCGCCTGTTCGCGGCCGCCCCCGAGGCCTTGTTCGTCGTTCGCGGCGACCGGATCGAGCTCGCGAACCACCAGACCGCGGCGTTCCTCGGCTGCGACCCCGTGGGCCTCGACGTCCACGAGGTGATCCCCGGATGGGTCGAGGGCGCCGACGCCGGCGTCCCGTTCGAGACATCGCTCCGGAGTCCCGCGGGCGGCGAGCTGCCCGGCGAGGTTCGCGTCCGCCGACTCGATCCCACCACCGCGATCGTCGCGATCCGCGACGCGCGGGCGTTGGTCGCCGGGCGCGACGCCGAAGCCGCTCTGACGGAGGCGGAGGCCCGGTATCGCAGCCTGGTCGAGCAGATCCCCGCGGTGGTCTACGCCGACGACGGAGACGTCACGACGTACGTGAGTCCGCAGATCCAGCAGATCCTGGGGGTCTCCCCGGAGGCCTACCGGGAGGATCCCGGGATGTGGCTCCGGATGGTGCACCCCGACGACCGCGTCCAGGTGGAGGCGGAGAGCGCCGCGTTCCTCGCCGGCGAGGGCGGCGACCTCACCGACTATCGGATGATCCGCCCCGACGGCAGGATCGTGTGGGTGCGCGACCGGGCGTTCGCGTTCAGGGACACCGACGGGCAGGTCATCTGGGAGCACGGGCTCCTGTTCGACGTCACCGAGCTCAAGGAAGCCGAAGCCCGCGTGACGGAGATGGCCTTCCACGACGGGCTCACGGGCCTCGCGAACCGGGAGCTCTTCGAGGAGACCCTCGTACTGGCGGTGGAGCGGGCCAGACGCACCGAGGCGCTGGTGGCGGTCCTGTACTTCGACCTCGACAACTTCAAGCTGGTGAACGACTCGCTCGGGCACCACGCCGGGGACACCCTGCTCACCGACATCGCGGAGCGGCTCCGCGGCTGCACCCGCGGCATGGATCTCGTCGCACGCCAGGGCGGCGACGAGTTCCTGATCCTCCTCGCCGATCTCCCCGAGGATCGGGCGGACGCCACGATCCGCGCGGTTGCCGCTCGCGTGAACGAGGCGATGCGCGCGCCCTTCGATCTCCAGAACGTCGAGTTCCATGCCCGAGGTTCGATGGGGATCAGCGTCTACCCGAGGGATGCGCACGATCCCGTGGAGCTCCTGAAGAACGCCGACATCGCGATGTACCGAGCCAAGCGGCTCGAGCCGGGCGGATACGTGTTCTTCGCGGCCGACGCGGACGACGCGATGGAGCGCCTCTCGTTCGCGTCGAGGCTCCGCGAAGCGGTCGAGGCCGAGCACTGGGTGCTCCACTACCAGCCGGTGGTGGACCTGGCGGACCGGCGGATCGTCGGCGCCGAGGCGCTGATCCGGTGGCAGGACGCGAGCGGAGGCCTCGTGGCCCCCGGCGAGTTCATCCCGGTGGCCGAGGAGCTCGGACTGATCGAGGCGATCGGCGAGTGGGTGGTGGACGAGGTCGCGAGGCAGCAACGAGCGTGGCGCGAGGCCGGTGTCCAGCTCGAGCTCTCCTTCAACCTGTCCCCACGACAGCTCTGGACACCGCGCCTCGCCGAGCGGCTGCTCGAACGCCTCCGCAGCGTCGGCGTGGAGCCCTCGACCCTGATGGCCGAGATCACGGAATCGAGCGCGATGGCCGACCCGGACCGTACCCAGCGGGTCCTGCGGGAGCTCCACTCGTGGGGGCTGCGACTCGCGATCGACGACTTCGGGACCGGCTACTCGTCGCTGGCCAGGTTGAAGCACATGCCGGTAGACGTGCTCAAGATCGATCAGGAGTTCATCCGGGACGTTGATCGCGACGTGCGGTTGGCCGGGATGGTCCGGGCGATGATCCAGGTGGCGCAGAGCCTGGACATGATCCCGCTGGCCGAGGGCATCGAGACGGAAGCGGAGTACATCTTCCTGCGTGCGAACGGATGCCGCCTCGCCCAGGGGTTCTGGTTCGCGCACCCGATGCCGCCCGAAGAGCTCCGCGAGCTCGTGGCCCGGAACGAGCCTCTGGGGACTCCGAAACTCTGAACGCCGGACCTCCCAGGCCGGTTTGCTCTGCCCCGTGCGGGGGCAAGGTGTCAGCACCGGTCGACCGAAAGGATCCTCGATCATGACGGAGGAACTGATGAGGGAGGGCGTCGACGCGATCATCGCGGAGGCGCGGAAGACGAAGGAGACGGCGGAGCGGATGGCGAACGGCGAAGGCCCGCCCGGCGAGGCCGACGACATCCGCGTCCTCGCCGGGATGGTGCATCAGATCGCCGAGCAGGTCGAGCGGCTCGCGGGCGTGGTGAGCGGCGGTGACGCTCCCCTCGCCCACTCGGACGAGGACGACGCCGACTCCTAGGGAGTCACACTCGGAGCTTCAGGACCTCTCCGCCCCCTGGGCAAACCCCGCAGTCGGTCACGAGGACCGTGTCCCTTCCGGCGAACGCGAACCCACCCGGGAAGAACAGATCATCGAAGAGGACCGTCTTGGACCCGTCTGCGTTCACCCGGACGAGTGCCCCGAAGGGCTCCGGGGAGAGCAGGCCGTTGTGCGCGATCTCGAGGACGTACAGCTTCCCGCGGTGGAACGCGATATCGATGATGTTCGTGAATCCACGGGCGAAGACCTCCGGCTCTTCTCCCCGTTCCACTCGGTAGACGCGTGCGCCCCCCACGGGGAAGGGGAACCCTGTCAATTGGCCGACGTAGAACGCGCCGTCAGGACCCCGGACGACGGATGTGGGGACCGCGTGCATCGGGATCATGTCTCCACCGAACGGGACGAGCCGAGACGGGAACACGGCGATCGTGCGGACGCGCCCGCCGTCCGTGACACCGAGCAGCGAGTTCCCTCCCGCGTCGGTCACGATGCTTCGCTCTTCTCGGCGCAGGAGACCGAAGGGATTGCTGTCCACGATGTCGCCGGCGGGGTTCACCGCCGCCTCATAGGCTGCGAGATCGGCGATCACCCGCACGTCGCCGGAGTGGCTCACGCGAACGAGGGTGCCGAGGAGCCTCCCTTTCGGCCCGAAGCCATCCCTGAATCCGGGATCGCCGCCCAAGCCAACGGTGGCGACGATCCCTCCGCCGTTCTCCCCCGCCAGGGCAACGTCGTGAGGACCCAGCGCCGCGGATCCATCCTCCCCGGCATGTGAGGGCAGCCGCACGAGCCTGTCGAGATCTCCGCCTGCGATCTTCGCCAACCGGCCTGTCAGACCAACACAGACCGGACCGCCTTCGGGACCAGGCTGACACGGGCCGTCTCCCCCCTTGCCCGCTTCCGCTACGAGGATCGGTCCGTCGTCGCCGACGAAGATGCCCCGAGGGTTCAGCAGGCCGGAGGCCACCACATCGGGTGCCGGATCGGAGGTAGCGGCAGCCGGGAACGCCAGCATCAGGGAGATGGCGATCACGCCTGCGGCGGTGGCGATCGACGATCCACGCGAGCGGGAAGCAGTCACGAGCATCTCCTCTGTTCGTAGGGGTTCATACGTGGACCACTAGTACCTCCCCATCCGCTGTAGGTCAAATCGGCTACGACCAGCGTGCCGCGGGCGTCTGAATGAACTATCGATATCGTTGTGCCGTGCGGAGGGGCTTCTTGTGATCGCGGCAGCCGCGGAAGAGCTCGTCCTTGCCTCGGCGATCATCATCGCGATCGGTTCCATCACGTTCGGGATGATCATCAGCTACCGCCGGGACATCCGTGACGAGCCCGGGATACGCACCGACGGTGTTCTGAAGCTTCCACCCGATGCGAAGACCTCGAGGAAGGAGGCTCGTCGGCGGACGTCCCGGATCTTGTGGAAACAGGTGACCGCGGAGCGGAGCAGGAACGCGGATCTCGCGGCCGCCCTCGCGTCGTTCCACGACCAGCTCCACGCTTCAAGTCCGATGACGCCGTATCGCTGGGCCGAGCTCCACCGTCAGACTCATCGGGATCTCGACAGGTTCGGGATCCCCGTCGGCGTCTCCATCGAAGAGGAAGACGCCGACCGCGATCGCCGGGACTGGTGATCGTGGGAGAGCGGATGCGCGCGCCTTCAGGTCCAGGCCAGCTCCGGGGGTGGGACTCGAACCCACAACCTACGGATTAACAGTCCGCCGCTCTGCCAATTGAGCTACCCCGGAAGGGTGGCCACCGATGCTACCCGACCCACTCGCGCGTTCGCGTCTACGATGCGCCCCGATGGGTCCCGACCCCGTTCGCGCTCGCTGGGCAGCCGGCGAGACCGCCTTCGCCGCGTGGCTCTCGCTCGAGAGCCCGGCCGCCGCCGCAGCCGTCGCCTCGGCCGGCTTCGACGCCGTCGTGGTCGACCTCCAGCACGGTCACGCGACCCTCGAGGATCTCCCCCTCCTGCTCGCGGCGATCACGCGAACGCCCGCCCTCCCGTTCGTCCGCACCGCGTGGAACCATCCCGCCGACCTGATGCGCGCCCTCGACCTCGGAGTGCGCGGCGTGATCTGTCCGATGGTCGGGTCGCGAGCCCAAGCCGACGCGTTCGTGGCCGCGTGCCGCTACCCGCCGGTCGGAGCCCGGAGCTACGGGCCGATCCACGCCGCTTTCGGCCGAGGCCGCGAACACACGACAGCGGCCGAGGAGGTCATCCTCCTCTTCGCGATGATCGAGACGGCCGAAGGCCTCGCGAATCTCGACGAGATCGCGGCGACGCCCGGGCTCGACGGATTGTTCGTCGGGCCGGCCGATCTCAGTCTCGGGATGGGGCTCGGCACGTTCGCCGAATTCACCGACCCTGCCCTGCTGGCCGCACTCGACTCCATCGTTGCAGCAGCCGACGAGCGCGGCCTCACGCCGGGTATCCATGCTCCGTCGCCCGCGGACGCCAGAGCGATGGCCGACCGGGGGTTCCGGTTCGTCTCCAGCGCTTCCGACGAGGACCTCTTGCGGGGTGCTGCGGAGGCCTCCCTCCGGGAGACACGCGGCCCGGGCGACACCGGGTAGGGTGTCGCCCATGAAGATCAGATCCCTGTTCCTGCTCCTCGCCGGTGTGATGATCGGCCTCAAGGTTGCCGCCAAGCTCCGTGAGGACGACCCCGAGGTCCTCCACGGTCCGCAGCGTGGGAGGAGCGAGCCGCGTCCGGCACTGCGGCTCGTCTCGACCCAGGTCCAGCGGCTCACCGACGCCGCCACCGGCAAGAGCCTCGATGCGATCCGGCGGCTCCGAGGCGAGATCCGCGAGCGCCTCGGCGAGGACGACGCCGTCGCCTGGAACTGACCCGCGGCATCCGACGGCGTCCTGTAGGTCGCATCAACCCCCCAGTGGGCTGACTCCAGCGAGAGGAACCTCGCGGCCGATGCTGCATGGAGCGACGAGGATCTTCCCCAGGGGATGGGTGGCCCGGCGCTCGGGCCCACGGGCTCTGAGGACGGGAAGGTGCATGAGGTGATGGAGCTCTTCGCACGGGTAGTGCAGCGGCTGAGCTCCGAGGACGGCGCAACCGCGATCGAGTACGCGTTGATGGTGGCCCTGATCGCGATGGTGATCATCGCGTCGGTCATGTTCCTCGGACAGACGACGGACCAGACGTTCCTGAACGTCGGTTCCGCCGTTTCCGCGAGCTGAGTCGGATATCGAGAACGCCGAGAGATCTCGACCTCGTCGGGGTCAGCCTCGTGCGACCAGGCGTCGGCCGAGCGCGTCGTTGAACGCCCTCGCGTCCTTCCGGTTCTCCAGCTCGAACGCCATGCCCGAACCGTCGATACCGATGATCTCGAACTGGTGC
>DASSDW010000017.1:0-28393 GCA_035696925.1 Actinomycetota bacterium | reverse complement strand
GAGCTCAGGCGGATGGCGCTGGACATCTCGGCCGCGCCCTCCGCGATCGCCTGGAAGCCCTGGACCCACCTCGAGGACGGGCTGGCGGAGACGGTCGCGTACCTCAAGGGGATCTGACCCTCGGCCCCGGGGTCCGGCCAGGTTGACCAGCTTCCCGACACGACTGGGCCGTTTTTAGGGGCGGCGGCGCGCGCCCCGGCGCGGTAGGCCGTTCGTGCCGGTCTCTCGCTCGGCAAGCGGACTAGGGTCCGGACCGTGGACTGGCGTGATGCCGTCTGGCTCGAGGAAGCTGACTCGTGGATCCGCGCGCACATCCCCGGCACGCTGATCGGGCCGATCGAGCAGCCTCACGTCGACCCGTGGGCGACCGTCCTTCGGGTGCCCACCTCGGATGGCGTCGTCTGGTTCAAGGCGAACGCACCGATCCAGCGTTTCGAGGCCGCGCTCGCGCTGGAGCTCGCGGAGGCCGCCCCTGAGGTGATCGTGGAGCTCGTCGCCGTCGACGTGGAGCGCGGGTGGCTGCTTATGCGACATGCCGGCAGCCGGCTCAGAGATCTCGCAGCCGGCGTCGAACAGACCGAGCATTGGCTCGCGATCCTGCCTCGGTACGCCGAACTCCAACTGTCCCTCGCTCCTCGTGTCGAACGACTCCTCGCGCTCGGCGTCCCGGACGAACGCCTCGGGGGGCTCGCCCGCGACCTCGAGCGCATGCTGGAAGACCACGACACCCTGTTGCTCGGTCGGCCCGACGGCGTCACCCTCGACGAACTCGGGCGCCTGCGCGACGCGGCGCCGATGGTGGCGTCGATGTGCTCGGACCTCGCCGCGGTGGGAATCCCGGAGACGATCCAGCATGACGACTTCCACGACGGTCAGGTCTTCGTCCATGAGGGCCGATACCGCTTCCTCGACTGGGGAGACAGCTGCGTCTCGCACCCGTTCCACACAATGGTCGTGACGCTCCGTGTCCTAGCGTGGCAGCAGGGTCTGCCGCCCGGTGGGCTCGACCTGCTCCGCTTCCGCGACGCGTACCTCGAGCCGTTCGCGGAGCTCGCCTCGCCGGCCGAGCTCCGGGCGGCGTTCGGCCTCGCGCATCGAACAGGAACGATCGCTCGAGCGCTCGCGTGGTATCGCTACTTCGTCGGCGACCCGGAAGCGGAGCGCGACGACACCGTCGCCTACGGGTTGAAGATGTTCCTCGCCGACGGCCCCATCGGCAGCTGGGAGCCATAGCTCCGAGCGGAGGGTGAGACCCAACGACACGGTTGCGAGCGCGACGACCCCGGCCTCGGCTTGCGGCGTTTCGTCCTCTTATCTGATCTCCCCCCCGGTCCGATTGACCCTTCGGCGCTCCCGGCGCTATCCTGCTAGCACTCAGGGGGGGTGAGTGCTAACCCGCCCCGACACGTACATAGGAAGGAGACAGGCATGGCGAAGGACTTCAAGCTCAAGCCGCTCGAGGACCGGATCATCGTGCAGCCCAGCGAGGCCGAGGAGACCACGGCGTCCGGGCTCGTGATCCCCGACACCGCGAAGGAGAAGCCGGTCGTCGGCACCGTCGTCGCTGTGGGCCCCGGGAAGTTCAACGAGGACGGGGATGCCCGCGTCCCGGTCGACGTGGCCGTCGGCGACATGGTGATCTACTCGAAGTACGGCGGCACGGAGTGGAAGGACGCCGACGGTACCGAGTTCCAGATCCTCTCGGCTCGCGACGTCCTCGCGGTCGTCGGGAAGTAGCCACCAGAGCTGCGGCGGGGCCCGCGAGTCGGGCCCGATCGCACCTCCGAGAGGAAAAGCCAAAAGAAAGGGAGGACACCAGTGGCCTCGAAGCTGCTGAAGTTCGGTGAGGAGGCGCGGCGCGGCCTCGAGGCCGGCGTCGACAAGCTCGCCGACGCGGTCGCGATCACGCTCGGCCCCAAGGGGCAGAACGTGGTGCTCGACAAGAAGTGGGGCGCACCCACGATCACCAACGACGGCGTGACGATCGCCAAGGAGATCGAGCTCGATGACCCGTGGGAGAACATGGGCGCTCAGCTCACCAAGGAGGTCGCCACCAAGACCAACGACGTCGCCGGTGACGGCACCACGACGGCGACGGTGCTCGCCCGCGCGATGGTGAAGGCCGGCCTGAAGAACGTTGCGGCCGGCGCGAACCCGATGGCGCTCAAGCGGGGCATCGAGAGAGCCGTCGAGGCCGCCGTCGAAGCGATCAAGGCGCAGGCGAACGACGTGGAGACGAAGGACGACGTGGCCAACGTCGCCTCGATCTCGGCGGCGGACCCCGCGATCGGCCAGACGATCGCCGAAGCGATGGACAAGGTCGGCAAGGACGGCGTCATCACCGTCGAGGAGTCCAACACGTTCGGGATCGAGCTCGAGTTCACGGAGGGGATGCAGTTCGACAAGGGCTACATCTCTCCGTACTTCATCACCGACCCCGATCGCCAGGAGGCCGTCCTCGAGGACCCGTACATCCTGTTCGCGAACAAGAAGATCTCGAGCGTGCAGGAGCTCGTCCCCGTCCTCGAGAAGGTCATGCAGGCCGGCAAGTCGCTGATCGTCGTGGCGGAGGACCTGGAGGGTGAGGCGCTCGCGACGATCGTCGTGAACAAGATCCGGGGGACGTTCTCCTCGGTCGCCGTCAAGGCCCCCGGGTTCGGGGACCGTCGCAAGGCGATGCTCCAGGACATGGCGATCCTCACGGGTGGTCAGGTGATCTCCGAGGAGGTCGGACTGAAGCTCGAGAACGTCACGCTCGACCTGCTCGGCCAGGCCCGCAAGGTCGTGGTGGCGAAGGACACCACCACGATCGTCGAGGGCGCGGGCTCGAAGGAGGACGTGCAGGGACGGATCAACCAGATCAAGGCCGAGATCGAGAAGACGGACTCGGACTGGGACCGGGAGAAGCTCCAGGAGCGACTCGCGAAGCTCGCGGGCGGTGTCGCCGTCGTCAAGGTCGGCGCGGCCACCGAGGTGGAGCTCAAGGAGAAGAAGCACCGCATCGAGGACGCGGTCTCGGCCACCCGTGCAGCGGTCGAGGAGGGAGTCGTCCCCGGCGGCGGCGTCACGCTGATCCGTGCGGAGTCCGCGCTCGACAAGCTCGATCTCGAGGGCGACGAGGCCACCGGGGCGCACATCGTGCGGGAGTCGCTCCAGGAGCCCGCTCGTCGGATCGCCCAGAACGCCGGCCACGAGGGGTCCGTCATCGTCGCGCACATCCGTGAGGAGAGCGACGCGCGTGGGTTCGACGCCGCCACCGGCGAATGGACCGACATGCTCAAGGCCGGCATCGTGGACCCGACGAAGGTGACGCGTTCTGCCCTGCAGAACGCCGCCTCGATCGCGGCCCTCGTGCTGACGACCGAGAGCACCGTCGTCGAGAAGCCGGAAGAGGAAGAAGAGGCAGCGGCCGGCCACGGCCACATGCACTGAGCTCCAGACGGGTGATCGACCGGAGGCGGGCCCATCGGGCCCGCCTCTTCGCTTGCACAGCGGCGACTTCGATGCGAGGATGCCCGGTCGGACATCGGGTCCGAGGATCGTGGGGGAGGAATCGGATGAGGAAGAAGGTGTCGTTCGTGCTGGGAGCCGGGGTGCTCACGTTCCTATTGAGCTCCTGTTGGGTGATGCAGAACTTTGTAATCGCCGACTACACGCTCGTCCCCGGGCAAGCGACGAAGGCGAAGCTGACGATCCGACCGATGGGAGCCGACTATGCCGTCACGGGCTTCCGCCAGTTCTTGATTGTCGGGGTCAGCTCCGGCCTGATCGGGGATGATACGGACATCGGGGTGAGCAAGGCTCGCTGGGGCGTCAACAGGCAGTTCGGTGGACCCATCGTGATGGCAGTCGAGAACGACATCGCAACCTCGCTCGCTCCCGGCGACTGCGCGCAGAGCGGTCTCGACTTCACCGATGTCACGGGGCACATCTGGAAAGCGTTCGCCACGCCGACGGTCAAGAACGATCAGGGGAAGGTCGAGAAGAAGTCAGTGATGGACGTGGCGCTGAAGGCGAAGGCCGCCGCGGTCGATCCCGGCGAGAACTACTCGATCGTGGCCGTAGCCGGGGGTTGGCATGACGATGGCGACGGAACGCCCGAGGCTTCCGGAAGTTCGGATGACTCCTACACCTGTTGGGGGCTCGCAACCGGGAGCGTCCACGTGAAGGCGGCCTGAGGCCGATCTAGATCGCGAGGTGGCGGGCGCGCGCGAGGCGCGCCCGCCACCATCGGCCTCCCCGCAGCGCGGGGTGCGTGCTGAGGGAGCCGTCTAGACTCGAACCGTGGCGTTCGAGGAGCTGATCGAGGCCTGGGACGGTGAGGAGGTCGTCGTCCATCGTGACGAGCCGACGTCCTCCTGGATGCTGATCGGCATCCACGACACGACCCTCGGACCCGGCATGGGTGGCACACGGCTCTCGTCGTACCGGCAGCCCTCCGATGCGCTCGACGATGTGCTCCGGCTCTCGGAGGCGATGACCTGGAAGCAGGCGGCCGCCGACCTCCCCTACGGTGGCGGCAAGGCGGTGATCGCCGTTCCCGAGGTTCCGACGCCCGGGAGCGACGGCCGCCGGGAACTCCTCCTCCGCTACGCGGACCTGGTCGACTCGCTCCACGGGACGTACGTGACCGCCGCGGACATGAACACCGGCGAAACGGACATGGACACGATCGGGGAGCGCACGTCGCACGTCCTGGGCCGCTCGACTGCGAACGGTGGTTCGGGCGATCCGGGGGCGGCCACGGCCATAGGCGTGTTCCACGGGATCCGCGCGACGGCGCTCCGAGCGTTCGGTGACGACGCGCTGGAGGCCCGATCGGTGCTGGTGCAAGGGCTCGGGTCCGTGGGGAGTCGCCTCGCTGGTCATCTCCACGACGCCGGGGCGACCTTGCTGCTGGCCGACGTCGACGCGGAGCGGGCGACGGCCCTCGCCGACGCGCTCGGGGCGAAGGTCGTCCGTGCCGACGACGTGATCGGCACGGAGTGCGACGTGTTCGCGCCCTGCGCCACCGGGAAGGTCCTCAGCGAGGACACGATCCCTCTGCTGCGCTGCCGCGCGATCGCTGGCGCGGCCAACAACCAGCTCGCGACCGCGGAGGACGGCGATCGGCTCCGCGACGCCGGGATCCTCTTCGCCCCGGACTTCGTCGTGAACGCGGGCGGCGTGATCCATCTCGCCGGTCGCGAGACGCTCGGCTGGGACGACGCCACGACCGCTTCGCGGCTCGAGGCGATCGGCGACTCGCTCCTGGAGATCTTCGACCGATCGGAACGAGAGGCGCTCTCGCCGGCCACCGCAGCGGATCGGGTGGCGCGCGAGCGCGTCGCCGCCGCGCGCGGCGAGTGAGCCCCACCGAGATCCGCTCGCTCGAGCCGGACGACGCTCCCGCCTGCGATGCGATCGTCGTCGGGCTCCCGCACCACTTCGGTCAGGAGCAGGGTCGCCGGGACTGTGCGGCCGCCGTCCGACGCGATCCCGGTCTCGTCGCCGTCGAAGGACGCGAGGTCGTGGGCTTTCTCACCTACGTGCACCGCTTCGACGAGGCCGCGGAGATCACGTGGATGGCGGTCCGTGCGGATCGACGACGTCGGGGCATCGGGCACGCGCTGATCGACCGGCTGGCGGACGAGCTGGAGGCGGCGGGCCGACGGACCCTGCTCGTCCTCACGGTCTCACCGAGCGATCCCGGTCCCGAGCCCGACGACGGCTACCTGTCGACCCGCGCGTTCTACCGTTCGGTCGGTTTCGTCCTCGCCAGGGATCTCCCTCGCGAGTGGGACGGGGGCGACACGGCCGTGCTGCTCGTCAGGAGCCTGGCCGCGCGGTGACCCACGGGTCAGGCGAACGGCTGCTCCCTGCCGGCCTTCGCCAGACCGACCAGGTAGAGCGCGGCGAACCCGGCGGCCGTGGCTCCGAGGAGCCACCACGGCCACGCCGCCGAGTCCTCCGGGAGCCCGACCGCCGCGTGCGTGAGCGAGATCGCCGCAACCGACGCGTCGAAGAGCACGAAGGCCCAGCACCACCACCAGAGGTCGTCGAGCTTCCTGATCACCAGCACGTGGAGCAACGCGATGGCGATGCACGCCGCGCCCGTCAACCGGATCCAGACGTCGTCCCCGGCTGACTGACCCATGAGCCGCTCGACGATCGTGCGCGGTACCACGACGAGGAGGACGGCCGGCACCAGCAGGAGGAGGGTTCCGAGGCCCAGGGCGCGGCGCAGCACGTTCATCGAACGGACATCTCCGGGAGGGCTTGGTCGGCGTTTCGGGCGGGTTGATAGCATACGAGAACCGTTGAGCCGCCCCGCGTTCCGGCGCGCCCGGCCCACACGGTTTCCGACGCTCGGGCCGGCGCACGGGACGGGCGGAAGCAACGAACACAGGGAGGATGTCGGCGCATGCAGCAGGGCCCTCGGGTCGCGGTGATCGGCCTCGATTGCGGAACACCCCAGCTCCTGTTCGACGACCTCGCGGCCGAGGTGCCCAACATCTCGAAGCTGATGGCCGAAGGGATGTACGGGGACCTCGCCAGCATCACGCCTCCCATCACCGTGCCGGCCTGGGCGTGTGCGATGACCGGCCGGACGCCGGGCGAGCTCGGGATCTATGGCTTCCGCAATCGCAAGGACACCAGCTACGAGGGCCTGAGCATCGCGCACTCGGGATCGATCGGCGCCCCCGCCGTCTGGGACTCCCTCGGCGAGGAGGGCAAGTCTTCGCTGCTGATCGGGGTTCCCCCCGGTTTCCCGCCACCGAAAGAGTTCCCGGGCTGGCGTGTGGGGTGCTTCCTCACGCCGCCTTCGGCCGATCACTTCGCCTATCCCCAGGCGCTCGAGATCGAGATCGAGGAGGAGCTCGGGGGGAAGGGGCAGTACATCTTCGACATCACGAACTTCCGCAAGCAGGGGATGGACTTCGTGCTCGATCAGGTGTTCAAGATGACGGAACGCCGGTTCAAGGTGGCGCGCCGTCTCATGAAGGAGAAGCCGTGGGACTTCTTCATGCTGGTCGAGATGGGGATGGACCGGCTGCACCACGTGTTCTGGCACTACTTCGACCCGAAGCACCCGCTGTACAAACCCGGGAACCCCTTCGAGGACGCGTTCCAGCGCTATTACCGGGCGCTCGACGACGAGGTCGGCACGTTGTTGGAGCTCCTGCCGGAGGACGTGATCACGATCGTGATGAGCGATCACGGGGCGCGTCCGATGATGGGAGGCATCTGCTTCAACGACTGGCTGATCGAGCAGGGCTACCTCGTGTTGAAGGAGCCGGTCAGCGGCGTGACGCCCGTTGCGCGGACAAGGATCGATTGGGGACGCACGACGGCGTGGGGTGACGGCGGCTACTACGGCCGGTTGTTCCTGAACGTGGCCGGGCGGGAGCCGCAGGGCTCGATCCAGCCGGCCGAGTACGAGACCGTGCGGAACGAGCTCGTGACGAAGCTCGAGGCGATGCCGGGGCCCGACGGGGCGTTGCTCGGCACCAAGGTGCACAAGCCGCAGGACGTCTACCCGGAGGTCAAGGGAGTGGCGCCCGATCTCTTGGTGTATTTCGGGGATCTGGAGTGGCGATCCGTGGGCTCGGTGGGGAACCCGAGCATCTACACGTTCGAGAACGACATCGGACCGGACGGCGCGAACCACGACCGGACGGGGGTGTTCGCGATGAAGGGAGCACCCGGGCAGCCCAGCGGCAAGGTGGATGGGCTCTCTCTCGTCGACGTGGGCCCCACCATCCTCTCGCTCTACGGGATCGAGTCCCACGGAGCCGCTTCGAGGAGCTTCCTGTGACGGCGACGGAGCGGAAGGGTTTCACCGTCTGGTTCACGGGGCTCTCCGGCTCCGGGAAGTCGACGATCGCCGAGATGCTCTTCCACGAGTTCCAGGCGCGGGGGTTGAAGACCGAGATCCTCGACGGCGACGTCGTCCGCCAGAACCTCTCGAAGGGCCTCGGCTTCTCCAAGGAAGATCGCGACACGAACATCCTGCGCATCGGGTTCGTCGCGGACCTCCTCACCCGGAACGGGGTCGCCACGATCTGCTGCCCGATCTCGCCCTACAAGGCGGCTCGAGATGCCGTGCGCGCCCAGATCGGCGAGGCGTTCGTCGAGGTCTACGTGCACGCGACCGTAGACGAGATCGCCGCGAACCGGGACCCCAAGGGCCTGTACAAGAAGGCGCTCGCCGGGGAGATCACCGGCTTCACGGGAGTGGACGACCCCTATGAGGCGCCCGAGAGCCCGGAGCTGATCGTGGATACGCTCGTCGAGACCCCGGAGCAGTCCCTGCAGAAGGTCATGGACAGGCTGTCCGAGCTGGGGCACATCGAGGACGCCACGCTTCAGGTGGAAGGGGACCGCGTCCACTCCGGGATGACCGACCTCCGGATCACCGAATCCGGACACGTCGCCGAGGAGCACTGAGTCACGGGCGACGGCTAGAGTCCCGTCCATGGACACCCCTCGCTCGCCGGATCCCGTCTCCGAACCGAAGGCCTATCAGGACCACCTGCTCTCTCTCCTCGGTGCGGATGACCCGGCGGGCGCGCAAGCGGAGGCCGCGGCGCGATGGCGCTCGCTGGTCGCGGAGGCGGCGGATCGCCGGGACGTACGTCCCGAGCCCTCGGAGTGGTCCGTGATCGAATGCCTCGGTCACGCGGTGGACGCGGAGGTCGTCTCCGCCGCGCGCTACCGATGGGTGCTCGCGCACGACGAACCACCCCTGATCGGCTACGACCAGGACCTGTGGGTGGATTCCCTCCATGCGGATCGACACGACGATCCCCAGGAGCTCCTGGGGCTCTTCGAACCGCTCCGCGCGGCCAACCTGGCGCTGTGGACTCGTTCCTCCGAGGACGATCGCGCCCGCGTAGGGGTCCACGCGGAGCGCGGCCGGGAGAGCTTCGACCTGCTGTTCCGGATGATCGCCGGACACGACCGCTTCCACCTGGCGCAGGCTCGACGCGCGCTGGACGCCGTCACCAAGCCCTGAGCGGTTGCGTCGGGGTCGGCTGGTACGCTGACCCCATGCAGCGATCTGACGCCCATCCGGGTTCCCGGATGGGCGTCTCGCGTTCCGTACGGCGTCGTCGGGGGTGATCGGGGTGGAGTACGAGATCGGGATCGGGAAGACGGCCCGGCGGGCCTACGGCTTCGACGAGGTGGCGATCGTCCCCTCACGGAGGACCCGCGACCCCGACGACGTGGACATCGGCTGGGAGGTCGATGCCTACCGTTTCGCGCTCCCGATGATGGCGTCCGCGATGGATGCCGGGGTGTCCCCGGAGACCGCCGTCCTGATCGGGCAGCTCGGCGGGCTCGCCTGTCTCAACCTCGAGGGCGTCTGGACCCGGTACGAGGATCCGGTGCCGATCTACGAGGAGATCGCCGAGCTCGACGACGACAAGGCGACCCGTCGGATGCAGGAGCTCTACAAGGAGCCGGTGAAGGAGGAGCTGCTCGGCCGGAGGATCGAGGAGATCAAGGCGGGCGGTGTCGTCTCGTGCGGCTCGCTCACCCCGCAGCGGGTGGAGCGGTTCGCCCCCGTCGTGCTGGAGGCCGGGCTCGACATCCTCGTGATCCAGGGGACCGTGGTCTCGGCGGAGCATGTCTCCACGCAGACGGAACCGTTGAACCTCAAGCAGTTCATCGCCGGGTTCGACCTCCCGGTGTTCGTAGGTGGCTGCGCGTCGTACTCCACGGCCCTGCATCTGATGCGGACGGGGGCCGTGGGGGTCCTCGTCGGGGTCGGGCCGGGGAACGCCTGCACCACGAGGGGCGTGCTCGGTGTCGGCGTCCCCCAGGCGACGGCGATCGCCGACGCCGCCGCCGCTCGCCGCGAGCATCTGCACGAGACCGGTCGGTACTGCCACGTGGTCGCGGACGGCGGGATGCGCACCGGCGGTGACATCGCGAAGGCGATCGCCTGTGGGGCGGACGCGGTGATGATCGGCTCCCCGCTCACGCGTGCGTACGAGGCGCCCGGCCGCGGTTACCACTGGGGGATGGCGACATTCCATCCCACCTTGCCGCGCGGCGCCCGGGTCAAGACACAGCAGGTCGCGTCGCTGGAAGAGATACTGGTGGGGCCGGCGCACGAGAACGACGGCACGTTCAACCTCTTCGGCGCCCTCGCCACGTCGATGGCCACCACCGGCTACGCCACGATCAAGGAGTTCCAGAAGGCCGAGCTCGTGATCGCGCCGTCGATCAAGACCGAGGGCAAGACCTACCAGGCCGCGCAGCGGGTGGGGATGGGACACTAGGTGGCGCCGGGATCGCGGAGGGACGATCCCGCGAGACCGGTCCTTGTCGTCGACCTGGGGGCGCAGTACGCACAGCTGATCGCCCGGCGCGTCCGAGAGGCGCACGTGTATTCCGAGATCGTGCCGCACGACGCCACGGCGGCAGAGCTCGCCCGGCGTCGCCCGGCGGGACTGATCCTGTCCGGTGGGCCCGCCTCGGTCTACGAGGAAGGGGCCCCATCGGTGGACCCAGGCCTCTTCGACCTGGGCGTGCCCGTCCTGGGCATCTGCTACGGACACCAGTTGATGGCCGGCGCGCTGGGGGGAGAGGTCGCCGCGACCGGCCAGCGCGAGTACGGCGGCACCGCGATGTCGGTCGATCAACCAGGGGGTGTGCTCCTCGCGGACCTCGCCGCCGAGGAGCAGGTCTGGATGAGCCACGGGGACGCGGTCACGCGGGCGCCCGAGGGCTTCCGGGTGACGGCTCGCACCGAACAGATCCCGATCGCCGCGATGGAGGATCCGGATCGGAGCCTGTTCGCGGTGCAGTTCCATCCCGAGGTCTCGCACACGCCGCGTGGACACGACGTGCTGAAGCGGTTCCTCTACGACGGCTGCGGGCTCCTGCCCGATTGGACGCCGGTGAACATCGTCGAGGACGCCGTCGAGCGGATCCGCGCACAGGTCGGGGACGCGGAGGTCCTGTGCGCGCTCTCCGGCGGCGTCGACTCCTCCGTCGCGGCCCTCCTCGTGTATCGCGCCGTGGGGGATCAGCTCACGTGCGTCTTCGTCGACCACGGCTTGAACCGCGAGAGCGAGCCGGAGCAGGTGGAGGAGACGTTCGGGATGCACTTCGGCGTGCCGCTCGTGCACGTGAAGGCGCAGGATCGCTTCCTCGCGAAGCTGGCCGGGATCAGGGACCCGGAGCGGAAACGGCGGGTGATCGGGGAGGAGTTCATCCGCGTCTTCGAAGAGGTGGCCCGCGACCATCGGGACGTCCGTTTCCTCGTCCAGGGGACCCTCTACCCCGACGTGATCGAGAGCGGCTCGCGGACCGCGGCCAGCATCAAGAGCCATCACAACGTCGGCGGCCTTCCCGAGGAGATGGACCTCGAGCTCGTCGAGCCGCTGCGCGATCTGTTCAAGGACGAGGTCAGGCTGGTCGGCGCCGAGCTCGGCCTCCCGGAGGAGGTCGTGCACCGACAGCCGTTCCCCGGTCCGGGCCTCGCCGTGCGGATCGTCGGCGAGGTCACCGCAGACAACCTCGAGAAGGTGCGCGGAGCGGACCGCGTGGTCCGGGAGGAGATCCGTCGCGCCGATCTCGAGCGGGAGACCTGGCAGGCGTTCTGCGTCCTCCTCGCGGACACCAGGACGGTCGGCGTCATGGGGGACGGCCGAACGTACGAGAGCCCCGTGATCGTGCGCGTCGTGACGTCCGAGGACGCGATGACGGCGGACTGGGCCCGGTTGCCGTACGACGTGCTCGACCGGATCGCCTCGCGGATCGTCCGGGAGGTGCCCGGGGTGAACAGGGTTGCGTACGACGTTACCTCGAAGCCGCCCGGAACGATCGAGTGGGAATGATGCTCAGCTCATCACCAGGTTGACAGAGGACATCACGATCACCGGCGTGACGATCGAGCCGGCCGCGACGCTCACGGCGAGCGACACGAACTACGCGACGATCACGGCCTCTCGCCGCGACGCGGCCGGGGCGAACAGGGTCACCGTGGCGTCGATGACCACCCAGACCGCGGGCTCGGGGGGGACCGGCTCGTGGACGCTCTTCGGCACGGTCGCGCTGGGGACGCTCTCGAACACGTCCATCGCTGAAGGCGAGAAGCTCCCGATCGAGATCACGAAGACCGGCCTGGGCGTCGCCGTTCCGGTGATGATGCTCCAGATCGAGTACACGATCGACTGAAGACCTCCGCCTTAAGGCCGGCTTGGGGGACCCTCCCGTAGCCTGGGCTGATGGGCATGGAGGGCAGCGTGCTCGCCGACCGCTACGCGGTGGGCGAGCTCCTCGGCCGCGGCGGGATGGCCGAGGTCTACCTGGCGACCGACCGGGTCCTGGACCGGCCGGTCGCCGTGAAGATCCTGGGGAGCTGGCTCGCGGGCGACGGCACGATCGTCGAGCGGTTCCGACGTGAGGCGCTGGCGGCTGCCCGGATCTCCCATCCGAACCTCGTGGCGGTGTTCGACGCGGGCTCGGAGGGCGACGTCCATTTCATCGTGATGGAGCACGTCCCGGGGGAGACGCTCAGGGACGTGCTCAGGCGAGAAGGGCGGATCGCGCCCGGGCGGGCCACGGGGATCGCCGCGAGCGTCGGTGATGCGCTGGCGGTGGCGCACGGCGCCCGGATCGTGCACCGCGACGTCAAGCCGGGGAACGTGATGCTGACGAGCGAGGGACGCATCAAGCTGATGGACCTCGGGATCGCCCGTGGCCTCGACGGGGAGGACATCACCCGCACCTCCGCGATCCTCGGCACCGCCGGCTACGTCTCGCCGGAGCAGGCCCGCGGCGAACCCGTGGACCATCGCTCGGACATCTACTCCCTGGGCTGTGTGCTCTACGAGTTGCTCACGGGCCGGCAGCCGTTCGAGGCCGACAACCCCGTGGCGGTCGCCTATCAGCACGTGCACGACGACCCGACCCCGCCCACCGCGCTCGAGCCGTCCGTGCCGCCGGCGCTCGAGGCCGTGGTCCTGCGCGCGATGGAGAAGGATCCCGCGGCTAGGTATCAGAGCGTCGAGGGGATGACGACCGCCCTGGAGGAGGGGGCGGCGATCGGACCATCGGTCGACGCGACCGTTCCCCTCCCGGTGGCCGCTTCGGGGACGGCGGCTGCGGCGGACGGCATCCCCACGGAGCGAACCGAGCCGTTGCCACGCAGGGCCGATCGACCACCGCCCCGTCGTCCCTTGGTTCCGCTGCTGATCGCTGTCGTCGCGCTCGCGCTCCTGGGCGGTCTCGCCTTCGCGCTCTTCGGCGACGAGGATCCCCCCGACGGTGCAGCGCGGTCGCCGACCCGGTCATCGAGCCCATCCCTATCCCCGTCACCGTCCCCATCACCCTCCGCATCGCCGTCCCCCTCAGCTTCCGCGTCCCCGACACCGCCCCTCGACGACCCGCTCCAAGGAGCCGTCCTGGCTCTCCAGGACGTCGTGGCGGAAGGCGTCGCCGACGGCAGGATCTCGGAGGACGCCGCCCAGGTGATCGCGGCCGGTCTGGAGGAGTCGCTCGAGACGTTCGCCGACGGCGACGTGGAGGAGGCGATCCACACGCTCGAGGACCTCGCGGGGACGGTCGACGAGCTCCTGGAGCAGGAGGAGATCCATCACTCCCACGAGCAGAGGATCGACGGTGCCATCGAGGACGTCGCTCGGGCGATGTTCGACGCGGCGTCCTCCGAGGACGAGTGACCTACGGGTCCTCGGGTCCCTGTACGAGCGTCGCCGTCACGATGAGGCGCTCACGGCTCGAGTACTTCGGGTGGCACGTCGTCAGGACCAGCGTGGGGCGTTTCGTGTCGACGATCGCCGCCCCCGATCCCGCCTCGGGAAGGACGTACCGGCGCTTCACCTCGTAGCGATACGTCCCGTGCTTCGTGATCAGGTCGATCCTGTCGCCGACGTTCACGCGGTCGAGGTTCAGGAAGGGATGGAGATACGTCGTGCGGTGTCCCGCGATCGCCACCTGACCGGTCCCGTCCCACGGGTCGGCGGAATCGGGATAGTGGCCGGGTCCCTTCTTCAGGCTGACGTAGTCCGTCCCCTCGACGACGATGAAGTCGATGTCGATCGAGGGGATCACGATCGCGGCGTACGCCTCACCCGTCAGGTAGCGCTCGTTCGCGGTGGGCGGCGTGGGGTGCTCGAAGAGCGGCCGGAGCTCGTCGCCGAGCTCCTCCTGGGCGCGGGCCGTCTCCAGGCCGGTGCCCCATAGGAGCCATCCGACGTATCCGCCGAGACCGGCGGCCGTCATCAGGCAGCCGAACCCGAACGCTCGGAGGGCAGCACGGATCCGCGATCGTTCCCGCATCCGCTCACCGTACCCCGGGGATCCGGCCCGCGGCATCTGCCGAAGGTCCAGGTCAGGGCGCCGGTCGTCGGTCGGGTCGCGAGCCCGCGCTAGCATCGTCGCGTGAGCGTCACCTCCCCCCTCCTCGACGGCCTCAACGACATCCAACGGCAGGCGGTCCTCCAGACGGAAGGCCCCGTCCTGATCGTCGCCGGAGCGGGGTCGGGCAAGACCAGGGCGCTCACGCACCGGATCGCCTACCTGATCCGGGAATGCGGGGTCTCTCCCGGGGAGATCCTCGCGATCACGTTCACCAACAAGGCCTCACGCGAGATGGCGGAGCGGGTCGGCGACCTCCTGGGCGGCCCGATCTCGCGGGGCATGTGGGTCCTCACGTTCCACTCCGCCTGCGCCCGGATCCTCAGGAAGGAGCACACCCACCTGGGGGTTCCGTCGAACTTCACGATCTACGACGACGGCGACACGGAACGGCTGATCGCCGGCATCGCGCGGGACATGAACGTCGATCCCAAACGGTATCCGGCCAAGGCGATCGCGGCCGCGATCGGCAAGGCAAAGGATCGGGTGCTCGGCCCGATGGAGTTCGCCGATCTCACCTCCAACCTGTACGAGGAGACGGTGTCCAAGCTCTACACCGAGTACGAGCGTCGGAAGCGTGATGCCGGGGCCCTCGACTTCGACGACCTGATCAGCGAGGCCGTCCGGCTCTTCCGCGATCACACGGAGGTGCTCCAGCACTACCAGGAGCGGTTCCGGTACATCCTGATCGACGAGTACCAGGACACGAACCGAGCACAGTACGAGCTCGTGAACCTGCTCGCGGAGAAGTACCGCAACATCTGCGTCGTCGGGGACGCGGACCAGGGCGTCTACTCATGGCGAGGGGCCACGATCCAGAACATCCTGGACTTCGAGCGGGACTACCCGGACGCCGCCGTCTTCCTCATGGATCAGAACTACCGATCGACGCAGAACATCCTCACGGTCGCCAACGCGTTGATCGAGAACAACGTCCAGCGGAAGCCGAAGAACCTGTGGACCGAGGCCGGCTCCGGGGACCCGGTGGTGCGGGTGCGTGCCAACGACGAACACAGCGAGGCCTACTTCGTCGCGCAGGAGATCGAGCGCCTCCGGAGCGAGGAGGGCTTCCGCTACCGCGAGGTCGCGATCTTCTATCGGACGAACGCGCAGTCACGCGTGATCGAGGACGTCCTGATGCGGGTCGGGATGCCGTACCGCGTCTTCGGCGGCGTGCGCTTCTACCAGCGCAAGGAGATCAAGGACATCCTCGCCTACCTCCGCCTGCTCACGAACCCGCAGGACGTGATCTCGTTCCGGCGGGTCGTGAACACGCCGAAGCGGGGGATCGGGGACGCCACGGTGGCCGCCGTGGAGGTCTTCGCGCGCGACGAGGAGATCGACGTGATGGAGGCGAGTCGCCGCGTGGACGAGATCGCCACGCTCGCGTCGCGGGCGAAAGGGGCGGTGGCGGGGTTCAACCAGGTGATGACCGCGATCGCCGGGCACTTCGCGGACGGCGCCGGCCCGGCGCGGATGGTGGAGTTCGCGGCGCAGGAGTCCGGCTACCTCGCGGAGCTCGAGGAGGATCGGACGGTCGAGGCGCAGGGGCGGATCGAGAACATCCAGGAGCTCTCGGGGGTGGCCGCGGAGCTCCTCGCGCGCGATCCCGACGCGGGCCTGGACGCGTTCCTCGAACAGGTGTCGCTGATCGGGGAGCAGGACGACTACGACGAGGAGGAGTCCTCGGTCACGCTGATGACGCTGCACATCGCCAAGGGACTCGAGTTCCCCGCGGTGTTCATCGTGGGGCTCGAGGACGGGATCTTCCCTCACTACCGATCGATGACCGATTCCGCGCAGCTCGAGGAGGAACGGCGTCTGCTCTACGTCGGGATCACGCGGGCGCAGAAGCGCCTCTACCTGTGCCACGCGTGGGGCCGGACCCTGTTCGGGCAGACGAACTACAACCCCCCATCGCGGTTCCTGAACGAGCTGCCACCGAACCTGCTCGACGTGCGGGAGGAGGGTGGCTCCGGGCGGGGATCGCATCCGCGCGATGCCTCTCGCGGCGGCCGCGCGAGCCGCGCGGAGCGCGGGTACACGGTCGTGGGGCTCCCCGGGAAGGGACAGGTCGATGTGGCGCCCACCGGTTCGTGGGCACCCTCGCCACCTCCGAAACGCGAGGTCCCCACCGTCTCCGAAGGAGACACCGTCGTCCACGAGCGCTGGGGCGAGGGGGTCGTGGTGGCGATCAAGGGGCACGGGGACGACGCGGAGGCGACGATCGCGTTCTCCGAGGCGGGGGAGAAGCGGCTGCTGCTCTCCTACGCGCCGCTGACGCGGGTGGGGTGATCCTCAGCCCCCCGTCGTCATGCGGACAGGCGCTCCAGCACGTTCCTGGTGATGCGGCACACGCTCGCGTCTCCTCCTTCGATGCCGTACGTCCAGTCGGTGCATCCGGCGTTGAACACGGTTCCCCCGCCGGGGTGGTCGAACGAGGCGACCACGGCGTGGTTGTGCCGGATACGGTGCAGCTCCTCCCGCCAGCCGTCCCTGAACAGCGCCTGGGCGACGTGCTCGAGCTCTCCCGGCTCGTCGGCGTAGCGCGACGGCTGCTCGTCCTGCGACCAGAGCGTCGCCGGCGCCGTCGCCAGGATCTGCAGGGTGTCGGGAGCTCCGTCCGTGTGCGTGGGAACCGGCAGCCCGTCCTTGAGGGTCAGCTCGCACCCGTCGACCTCGTAGCCGACGATCGCGTCCGCGAGCCCGAGCGCGTCCCCGTACCGGAGGTCGGTCCCGTCGAACGCCCAGTGGTCCGCCCGCCAGACCGTGTAGGCACCCGACGCGCGAGGCACGCCGAGCCCGTAGCGCGAGTAGCCGCCTCGCGAGAACGACAGCCCCGTCATCGCCGATTCGGGTCGGCCGACCCTCCGGTCGGCCCACGCTCCCGTGAGCGATCGCTCCTCGGCTGTCCCGAGCACGGGGTCCTCCGCCGCCCGGTACTTGAAGCACGTCATCCCACGATGGCGGTCGTCGAACCGCACCTGCCACCAGCACGTGTTCCCGCTGAAGAACGCGGCGTTGCCGCCTCCGTCGAGGAACGCCTCGACGGTGTCGCGCATCCCCCAGGACCAGTACTCGTCGTGGCCCACGGACAGGAGCAGCCGGTGACCCTCCAGGACCTCGGGGTGCTCCTCGAGGTCCTGGGAGATCGCGACGTCGATCGCGAAGCCCTCGCGTTCGGCCCACGCCACGAACGACCGCTCCCAGGTCCACCAGCCGGCGCCGCCGCTCCATGGGGAGAGGTCGTGCTCCGCTGCCCAGGCGAAGTAGCCGAGGGCCTCGCGATCGGGCACGGCCTGCGCCTTCCGGACCGCCGGCTCCGGCTTCGCGAGGAAGCCGCGGGCGAGCGGGCGCTCGAAGGACACGCGCGTGCCGCCCGTGTAGAGCGAGGGGCCGCCCCAGTCGTTGTACGCGTTCGCGGTGGACGTCGAGAGGACGAGCAGGATCGGGGCGGGGTCGGCCGCCGGTCGAACGGCGAAGAACGCGTGCGCCTCCTCGTCGCCGTTCGTCAGGCGCACCGAGTAGTGGCCCGACCTCCAGGCGCCGTCCGTGGGGACCGCGAGTGACGCCGGCCAGTCGCACCCGTCGGCGGATGCGGTAGCCGGGACCGGGTGCTCCGTCCCGGCGACAGCGTCCGCCCGCCAGACCACCTCGCGCGCTCCGCCTTCGCGGGCGACCTCGACCCCGAAGGGGCCGGAGGACGACACGTGGAGGCCGACCTCTCCACCGGGGAGCACGCTCTGAGGCCAGGCGTAGCCGTCGAGCATCCCGGTTACCGCGTGAGGATCAAGATGCCGGCCACCACGATCACGGCACCGGCCACGAGCGGCGCGATCACCCACGCGAGCCCGAGCCGACCTCGGTAGGGCCCGAGGGTGCCGACCTTCGTCGTCGGCTTCAGGCCGGGGGGACGGAACTGGAAGCGTTTCCGGGCCACTCGCGCAGTATCGCAGGCACCGCCGTGGGTCCGGACCCCACCGGAGGGCTCAGACCACGACCGCGCCGCCGTCCACGACGAGCTCCGCGCCCGTCACGTACGCGGCCTCGTCGCTCGCGAGGAACAGCGCCGCGTTCACGATGTCCCTCGCGGTCGCGAGCCGACCCAGCGGGATCTCGGCGGTCGCGGCCTCGACCCACGCGGGATCCGTGGTCCGCACCGTCTGCATCGGCGTGTCGGTGAACCCCGGATGGATGCAGTTCGCCCGGATCCCGTGCGGCCCGAACTGCACGGCGAGGTTCCTGGTGAGCGAGATCACCGCACCCTTGCTGGCGGTATAGGCGTCCTGCGGGAGCGTGTCCCCGAGCAGCGCCGAGGTGGACCCGACGTTCACCACGGCCCCGCCGCCGGCGGTGATCAGGTGCGGGATCCCGTACTTGCAGACCCAGACCATCCCCTTCAGGTTGATCGCGAACACGCGATCCCAGACCGCCTCGTCCGTCTCGAGGACGGACACGTCGCGTTCGCGCCACAGGATGCCCGCGTTGTTGTACAGGACGTGCAGCGCGCCGAAGCGCTCGACCGCGCCCTCGACGGCGCCGCGGACCTGGTCCTCGACCGCCACGTCGGCCACGAAGGAGGCGATCTCACCGTCGGCGGCCTGGACGGCGGTCTCCGTCCCTGCGAGGAGCTCCGCGTCGATGTCGACGGCCGCGATCCGTGCGTTCTCGGACGCGAAGGCCGAACAGGCCTCCCGTCCTATCCCGCTGCCGGCGCCCGTGATCAGTGCGACCTTGCCGTCGAGCCTCCCCGTCATGGCACGACACCGTCGAGGTGCCAGCGATCGGGGATGCCCTTCAGATCGTGCTCACCCCGATCATGGAAGACGAGACCGGATCCGGCGCCGAGGTTCTTGGACCTCGCGTAGTGGATATCGGGCAGCTGCACGGGCCTATCCTCTTCCGCTCCGGCTGCGCCCCGCAAACTGACGGATGGATCGTCGATAGACTCGGCGCCATGGCCGAGAAGCTGCGGGTGATCGTCGCCAAACCGGGCCTCGACGGGCACGATCGCGGCGCCAAGGTGGTGGCCCGGGCGCTACGCGACGCGGGCTTCGAGGTGATCTACACCGGTCTGTTCCAGACGCCGGAGCAGATCGCGGAGGCCGCGATCCAGGAGGACGCCGATGCCGTTGGCCTCTCGTGCCACTCCGGCGCGCACATGACGCTGTTCCCGAAGGTCGTGAAGGAGCTCCGGGCGCGCGGTGCCGAGGACGTGGTGGTCGTCGCCGGCGGCGTGATTCCCGCGGATGACATCCCGAGGCTCAAGGAGGCGGGCATCGAGGAGGTCTTCACCCCCGGCGCCAACACGGGAGACATCGCATCCTGGCTCCGCGATCGGTTGAGCGCGAAGGCCTGACGGGAGCCACGTGGATCTCTACGAGCACATGGGCAAGGATCTGTTCCGCGCCCAAGGGATGCAGACGCCTCGCGGCGTCGTCGCCTTTAGCGGGGAGGACGCCGCCGCCGCCACGCGGGAGCTCGGCGGCCGGTCGGTCGTGAAGATCCAGGTGCAGGTCGGCGGCCGCGGAAAGGGCGGGGGGGTCGAGCTCTGCGAGACTCCCGAGGCCGCCGCCACAGCCGCCGACCGGATGATCGGTACCGCGTTCAAGGGATTCGCCGTCACGCGCGTCCTCGTCGAGGAGCTCCTGCCGATCGCCCGGGAGTTCTACACGTCGCTCCTGTTGGATCGCTCCCGCGGCGACTACCTCGCGATGATGACGGCCGAGGGCGGCGTCGACATCGAGGAGCTCGCCCGGACGCGTCCGGAGGCGCTCCGTCGCATCCACATCGATCCGCTGCTCGGCCTCCGCTCCTATCACGTCCGCGAGCTCGTCGGGACGCTGCCGGTCGAGGCGCGGGAGGGCGCCGGTGAGGCGTTCCGGAAGATGTATGAGCTCGTCGTCGAGCGCGACGCGACCCTCGTGGAGATCAACCCGTTGGTCCTCCTGGAGGACGACCGTGTCCTCGCGCTCGACGCCAAGGTCACGATCGACGACAACGCTCTATGGCGCCACCCGGATATCGCGGAGCTCGCGGATCAGTTCCCGATCGACGAGGTGGAGGCGCGGGCGAAAGAGCAGGGGCTGCAGTACGTGAAGCTCGACGGGACCGTGGGCATCATCGGGAACGGCGCCGGGCTCGTGATGTCCACCCTGGACGTGGTGGCGCAAGCGGGCGCCCGAGCGGCGAACTTCCTCGACGTCGGAGGGGGTGCGTCGGCGGACCAGATGGCCACGTCGCTCGAGGTCGTGCTCTCGGACCCGGCCGTCAGGGTCGTGCTCGTGAACATCTTCGGAGGCATCACCCGGTGTGACCTCGTCGCTCAGGGGATCCTCGAGGCGCTCGAGCGCATCGACGCGCGCGTCCCGATCGTGGTGCGCCTCGACGGCACGAACGCGGAGGACGGGCGTCGCATCCTGTCCGATGCGGCGCACCCACGGATCGTGCCGGTCGCGAACATGCTCCAGGCGGCCGAGGAAGCCGCGGATCTCGCGGGGGCCGAACCGTGAGCATCCTCGTCGACGAGCGGACGAGCCTCGTGGTCCAAGGCATCACCGGGAACGAGGGGACGTTCCACACCCTCCGGAACCGCGACTACGGGACGAAGGTCGTGGCCGGCGTGACCCCGGGCAAGGGCGGCCAGGACGTCGAGGGGATCCCCGTCTTCGATACCGTCGCGCGCGCCGTGGCCGAGACGGGCGCGAACACGTCGATGATCTTCGTCCCTCCGCGGTTCGCGGCCGAGGCGATCCTCGAAGCGGTGGACGCCGGCGTCGATCTCGTGGTGTGCATCACGGAAGGCATCCCGGTCCGTGATCTCGCGAACGTGCACAGCTACCTGGAGGCGTCGGGAACCCGATTGGTGGGGCCGAACTGCCCCGGTGTGATCTCGCCCGGGCAGGCGAACGTCGGCATCATCCCGGGGGAGATCTGCGCGCCCGGCGCGGTTGGGCTCGTCTCCCGCAGCGGCACGCTCGTGTATCAGATCGTGCACGAGCTCACGCAGCGGGGGATCGGTCAGTCGACGTGCGTCGGGATGGGCGGCGACCCCGTGCACGGGATCGGGTTCGTCGAGGCGCTCGAGCTCTTCCAAGCCGACGCTGAGACCGAGCTCATCGTGCTGACCGGTGAGATCGGCGGCGACGACGAGGAGCGCGCGGCCGCGGTCATCGCGGAGCGGGTGACCAAGCCGGTCGTCGGCTACCTCGCCGGCTTCGAGGCCCCGCCCGGCAGGCGGATGGGCCACGCCGGAGCGATCGTGACCGGGTCGAGCGGCACGGCGGCGGCCAAGGCGGAGGCCCTCGAGGCCGTGGGGGCGTCCGTCGGGCGCAATCCCACCCAGGTGTCAGACCTGGTGGCGGAGCGCCTGGGGTGACCTCGCCGCCGTCCCCCGGGCGTCCGGGGGGGCTCGCCGACGCCGGGGGGATCGTCGGCCAGGCCGCGGTGAGAGCCACGATCGCGTTCGTCACCCTCATCGCCGTCGGCCAGCTGCTCGCCGCGCTCGGGCTCCTCCTGATGGGTGTGTACGGGCTCTGGTCGTGGGTGAAGATCGGTCTCCTCACCGCCCTCCTGTCGCTGCGAGCGGACGTGCTCGCGACCGTGGAGGGCCCGCCGATCCTCCGGACCGCGACCGAACCGACGACGATCCAGGCGCGTTTCGCCCCGATGGCCTTGACGATCGGGTTCCTGTGGCTGGCGGCGCGCGCCGGCCGCCGCGCGGCACATGCGGGGGCGCCGCGATCCGCGCTCGCCGCCGCCGGTCTGGCGGCGGCCGGCGGCGCCGTCCCGGTCGCCGTACTCGCGGCCGCCTGCGCGACCCTGGTGACCCTCTCGTTCCCTGCCCTCGGACTCCGGATCGTGGTCGACACGGCCGGTGTGGCTCTCTGGGCCGGGATCCTGGCCGCAGCGGGGGCGGGGGCCGGGGCATACCTGGAAGCGGCCCGCGGCCGGCCGTCCGCGGCCGCGCTCCGAGGTGGCGTCACGGCGTACGGCTGGGCGCTCGGCCTGCTCGCGCTGGGCATCCTCGTCGTCGCGACGCTCGAGCCGACCGTGACGAGGGCCTACGTCGACGGCGTGGCCGGCCTCGGGCCGGGGGGTGGGCTGCTCTTCGGCGTACACGTGCTGGCGATGCCGGCGCAGAGCGCGTTGCTGCTGGCGCCGGCTTCGGGCTCGTGCTTGGAGATCGTGGGCGAGGGATCGATCTTCCGGCTCTGCCCGTGGCGACTCGTGGGGTCGGGGCCCGCCGGCGCCACGATCCTCCCGACGTCGCTCTCGCTCGCCCCGTCCCTCTGGCTGTTGAGCGCGATGCCCGGCGTCGCGGCGATGCTGGGCGGCCGGAGGGCTGCCGTCGGTACGCCTGTCACCGGCCGGCGCGCCGCCGGGCTGGGAGCCGCCGCCGGCGTGGTGTTCGCATCGCTCGTCGTCGTCGTTGGATGGTTCGCCGCGCTCCGGTTCTCCTCGGTCCTTCTTCCGGGCCGGCTCGTCTGGGTGCACCCGGCTTGGGTAGGGACAGTCCTGGCCGCACTGGCCTGGGGCGTGGCCGGTGGCGCGTTGGGAGCGTGGCTCGCCGGGCGCGCTTACGAGGAACCGGGGCTCCCGATGCCGACCTCGGCGTAGTTCGTCTCGATCGCGGTGAAGCGACGCCAGGCAGCCGCCCAGCCGTCGTCGTCGCGCGGGAAACGCTCGAGGGGGCGGGTGGGATCGGCCCGTTGCCAGATCCCGAAGAAGGTTCGCCCGTAGCCGAGGAGGTACGTCGATCCCGAATGCGTGTACTGGAGCACCCGATCGTCGGAGGGATCGGGTGCGGGGGATCCGGACGATGGCATGCCGGCTCCCCCCATCGGTTGCGTCGAGCTCGTCCCACCCGCCGAGGCGGATCCGCCCGCGCCGACCGGGACGTTGTTGGGCTCGAGTTGCACGAACCTGATCCACGCGTTCCGCCAACCCTCGTCCGTCCGCGGGAACGTCTCGGCCGGGTTGCCGGGCGTCTGGCGGTCCCAGATCCCGAAGAGGTCCGCGTCGTATCCCAGCACGTAGCGATACCCGGAGTGCGTGTACTGCGCGGTTGCCGGAGACGGGCCGGCGAGCGCACCCGACCCGGCCTGCGTGGTCTCGGCCGCCCAGCCGGAAGATGTCTCGGGGGCCGTCGATCCCGCATCGGCGGACGTTCCCTCGGGCCGTTGCTGTATGGCGGTCTCCGGATCGGTGCGGAGGTCGCTGAAGCAGTAGCGACACTTGATGGCGTCGTCCTGGATCTCCTCGGCGCAGTACGGGCACTTCTTCACGACAGGATCCTTTCGCCGGTTCGGCCGACAGGTTGGGGATCGAAGGCTACCCCGAAACCGAAGAGGCGGGCCCGGCTCGGGGGCCCGCCTCTTCCGGAGGTTGCTGACCGGTCAGGGTCTACATGTCCGACGTGCCCGACGGCGGCATCCCACCGCTCGGCGGGGGCTCGGTCGGGGGCATGCTCGGCGGAGGTGCGCTGGGCGGGGGCGCGCTCGGAGGCGGGGTCCCGCCACCCATCGTGCCACCCATCGTGCCGCCTCCCGTGTCGCCCATCTGGAAGCCGCCGCTCGACTGCACCTTCTGCCAGGCGCCCCAGCCGATCGCGACCAGGAGGACGAGTCCCACGAACGCCGCCCACCCGGGAGACTCCGTGAGGGCGAAGATGAACTTCAGCAGCCCGAAGGCCGCGACCCCGAGCCCGAGGAACCCGGTGAGCTTGTCGGCGGACATCGAGCCCATGTTGTTCGCCATGCTCCCGGTCATCGACAGGACGCCGAAAACGATGAGCGCGATCGCGAGCAGTCCCGCGACGAAGCCGAAGAAGGATCCGCTCCCGCCCCACATCGTGAAGCTGGCGCAGGCATCGAATCCGGCGAGGTCGCCCAGGTCACCGAGGACATCCGACGCACATACCCGCTGCCAGGGGAAGAAGCTATCGATCAGGAGCAGGATGCTGCCTCCCGCGAGGAGCTTCTCGGCGGTCGACATCTTCGACATGTCGAAGCCGGACGAGCCAGAACCTTCCATGCATCGCTCCTTTCAACCGCCGCGCGCTCACGCGGCCGGGTGCATCTCTCTCGCTATCCAAGAGGGGCCCGGCACCGGAGTCAAACACCCTGCCCGGGACGCCGTTCCGCCGAGATGCTCGCGATCCCTCCCGCCGCCGCGACCACACCGCCGACGACGCCGAGCCAGGGCCCCCAGGAGGCCTCCTGGAACGTAGGTGGGAACGCGATCGCGAGCGCCGAGCCCGACGCGACGGCGGCGCCACCGACGATCACGAGGATCGCTGGCGTCCTGGTCCCGCGGGCTCGGAACCACCACGCCACCACGAGGAGGGCGACGGCCGCGAGGGCCGCGATCATCGACCACCGGACGCTCGGGACCCATGCACCGAACAGGCGATCGCCGGCGCCCGTCCTCGTCCAGGGAGCGATCGTGGCCACGACGGCCACCACGGCTCCGGCGACGGCCGCTACCGACAGGGGGGTCGTGACCGTTTCCGGAGGGACGGTCAGCTGGGGGTCGCCGAGCTCCGCGGCCAGGCATTCGGGACCGATCACACGGCCGCGCACCGGGACCGCGCACGGGAGGCAGATCGGTTCCTCACACGCGCTGCAGCGAGCGACCGCCGCTCTGCCGGGGTGGTGGACGCACCGCTCGTGGGTGACGACGCCAGGGGTCTCGGCGCTGGCGGCCGTCTCGTCGTTCTCGCGTGCCGGGATGGTCGGCCGGGCCGCCTCCGGCGTCGAGCTGATCCGCTCGTCGGCTTCCACGGCGATAGCGTACGGCCTGGCCCGTCGATGCCTCTGATAGCGTGGCTGCGTCGATGAGGACGTCGTTCGCCGAGCGGATCGCGGTGCTCGTTTCCGGCTCCGGGACGAACCTGCAAGCGCTCCTCGACCACCCCGTCTGCGGCCCCAGGATCGCCCTCGTCCTGTCGGATCGGCCGGGGGTCAAGGCGATCGAGCGTGCGGAATCACATGGCGTCGAGTGGGCCGTCCTCGACCCGAAGGACGTCGACGGCCGGGAGTCTTTCGACCGAGCCGTCGCCGATCTCCTCCGCGATCGGAGGATCGACGCGATGGTGACCGCCGGGTACATGCGACTGCTGGGCCCGGCGGTCCTCGATGCCTACGCCGGCCGCTGGCTGAACGTCCATCCATCGCTCCTTCCCGCGTTCCCGGGGATGCACGGCGTGGCCGACGCCCTGGCCCACGGGGTGAAGGTGACCGGGGTCACGGTGTTCCTCGTCGACGAGGGGACGGACACGGGCCCGATCGTCCTGCAGGAGGCGATCGAGGTCTTCGACGACGACGACTGGGACTCGCTCGAGGCGCGCGTCCACGCGGTGGAGCACCGCCTGCTGCCGGCGGCGACCGCGGCGCTCGTCGAGGGCCGGATCCGGATCGACGGGCGGCACGTGAGGATCGAGGGAGGGCGACGTGACGGACGTCCGTGAGGTTCGGCGGACATTGCTCGCGGTCCACGACAAGGCGGGCGTGGTCGAGCTGGCTCGAGCGCTGGTGGAGCTCGGCGTCTCGCTCGTGTCCTCCGGCGGGACGGCCGCCACGCTCCGCGACGCCGCGGTGCCGGTCACGCCCGTCGAGGAGGTGACGGGCTTCCCCGAGATGCTCGACGGCCGGGTGAAGACGCTCCATCCGCGGATCCACGGCGGGTTGCTCGCGGACAGCCGGAAGCCCGAGCACCTCGAACAGCTCGCGGCGCACGGGATCGAGCCGTTCGACCTCGTCGTCGTCAACCTCTACCCCTTCCGGGAGACGGTGGCGTCGGGGGCGGGTGCCGACGACGTGATCGAGAAGATCGACATCGGCGGGCCCGCGATGGTGCGCGCCGCCGCCAAGAACTTCGAGTCGGTGGGCGTCGTGGTGGATCCGTCGAGCTACCCGGCGATCGTGGAGGAGCTCCGCGACCGAGGCGGGCTCTCCCGCGATACGCGCGAGCGGCTCGCGGCGGCCGCGTTCGCGCACACCGCGGCCTACGACGCCGCGGTGGCGGGTTGGTTCGCGGAACGGGCGGCCGGGTCGGATCTGCCGGCGTTCGTTGGCCTCGCGTTCGAGAAGGTGAGCGACCTCCGCTACGGCGAGAACCCCCATCAGCGCGGCGCCCTCTACCGAGACGCAGGTGGGGGTGTCGCGGACTCGGGTGCATCAGGGCCCCTGGGCGGAGCGCGCGTCCTCCAGGGGAAGGACATGTCGTTCAACAACTGGCTGGATGCGGAGGCAGCCGCCTCGCTCGTCGCCGCGTTGCCGGGCCCCGCCTGCGTGATCGTGAAGCACAACAACCCGTGCGGTGTCGCCGTCGCCGGCTCGCTGGACGAGGCGTACCGGCGAGCGTTCGACTGCGACACGGTGTCCGCGTTCGGGGGGATCGTGGCGTTCGACGCCGCGGTCACGGGGGGAGCCGCCGAGGCGATGCGCGAGGTCTTCACCGAGGTCGTGATCGCGCCCGGCTACGAGCAGGAAGCCCTCGCCGTCTTCGGGGAGCGCCCGAACCTGCGGCTTCTCGAGGCGCCGCTGCCCGATCTCGGCGGGCTCGACATCCGCCCGATCCCCGGGGGCGGGCTCGTCCAGGACCGCGACGTCGTCTCGGAAGGACGCGGCGAGTTCCGGGTCGTTTCCTCGCGGGAGCCGACGGAGGACGAATGGCGCGACCTGCTGCTGGCGTGGACGATCGCGTGGCGCGTGAAATCGAACACGATCGTGCTCGTCCGCGACGGAGCGACGGTCGGCATCGGCGCCGGCCAGATGTCGAGGGTCGACTCCTCGTTGATCGCGACCCGCAAGGCGGGCGATCGTGCGAAAGGCGCCTCGCTCGCGTCGGACGCGTTCTTCCCGTTCCCCGACGCGCTCGAGGTCGCCGCCGACGCGGGCGCCACCGCGGTGATCCACCCCGGTGGATCGAAGGGGGACGACGCCGTGCTCCAGGCCGCGGAGGAACGCGGGATGGCCGTGGTGCTCACGGGGCGCCGCCACTTCCGTCACTGATCTCCTGGCTGATCTCCTGACACCGACGTACCCGCGCCGAGGTGGTCAGCCGATAGCATCCGGGCCCGTGACCGCTCGCATCCTCGACGGCCGCGCCGTCGCCGCCCAGATCCGCTCCGAGGTATCCGAGCGAGTCAAGGCGCTCGCCGACCACGGCGTGACACCGGGCCTCGCCGCGGTCCTGGTGGGCGACGATCAGGCCTCGCGCATCTACGTCGGCGCCAAGCACAAGGCCTGCGCGGACGTGGGCATCCACTCCGAGCAGGTCAATCTCCCCGGATACGTGACCGGCGGCGAGATGCTCGCCACGATCCGCCGCTTGAACCGCGACCCAGAGATCCACGGGATCATCGTCCAGCTCCCCTTGCCCGCCCACGTGAACGAGCTCGAGGTCCAGCGCACGATGGCGCCCGAGAAGGACGTGGACGGCCTCCACCCGTGGAACGTCGGCATGGTGGTCCGGGGAGAGGCGACCTTCCAGCCGGCCACGCCCTACGGGATCGTGGAGCTGCTGCTCCGGAGCGACATCCCGCTGGAGGGTGCCGAGGTCGTCGTTATCGGCTACGGCGACCTGGTGGGCGCGCCGCTCTCGATCATGCTGGCGCAGGACTCGCTCCGCGGGAACGCCACCGTCACGATCACGCACGCGAAGACCGCGAACCTCGCGACCCACACGCGCCGGGCGGACATCCTCGTGGCCGCCGCCGGCGTTCCGAAGCTCGTCACCGGCGACATGATCAAGCCCGGCGGCACCGTGATCGACGTCGGGGTGCACCGGACCGACGACGGCCTCGTCGGCGACGTGGACTTCGAGCAGGCGGTCGAGATCGCGGGGGCCATCACCCCCGTCCCCGGCGGCGTCGGACCGATGACGGTCGCGATGCTCCTCGTGAACACCGTCGCGGCCGCCGAGACGCAGGCCTACGGAGGGTGAGCCCGACCGGCGGCCGCCTCGCGGCGTTGCTCGACGCCGGCGAGTTCGTCCTGACCGGTGAGGTCGT
>DASSDW010000016.1:0-2584 GCA_035696925.1 Actinomycetota bacterium | reverse complement strand
GGGGACGTTCGTGGACACGGCTCGTGATCACCAGCGTCCCCGCTATCTGGCCGACATGCCCCGCCTCGACGTGAAGGTCATCCACCTCGTGCGGGATCCGCGGGGCAACGTGGCGAGCATCATGAAGCACACCAAGGTCGGCGTCCGGAAGGCGGCCCGCCAATGGCGGCACTACAACGTCGAAGCGGATCGGGTCAGGCGACGCTTCCCCCGCGACTCGTGGATGCTCCTCTACTACGAGGAGCTCTGCGCGGAACCACAGGCGTCGCTCGACCGAGTGGCCCGGTTCCTCGGCGTGCAGCCGGCGCCGATCACGCAGCTGCTCGAGAACTCGGAACGACATGTGATCGGCAACTCGATGCGCCTCAAGGTGCTGGACGAGATCAGGGAAGATCTGTCGTGGCAACCCACATTGAGCGCGGTCGATCTCCGGACGATCGCGCGGATCGCGGGTCCGACCAGCCGGCGGCTCGGGTACGACTGGCCATGAGCCCGACGCGACCGCTGCTCGTGTTCGTGCACATCAACAAGACCGCAGGCACGACGCTTCGGTACATCCTCCGCAGCTCCTACGGGTCACGACACTGCGATGTCGAGCCGTGGCACGGCGCATGGGTCGATCCACCGTTCTCCACGGAAGATCTCCGCCGCGTGCGCAAGCTCTACCCGCGCCTCGCGAGCATCGCGGGACATCGGATCAGCGGCCACGTCGATCTGGAGGAGGAGGGGACCGACTTCCGGTACCTGACGTTCCTCCGCGAGCCGATCGCGCTGTGTGCTTCTCGGTTCCAGTATCAGTTGGACTACCGGAAGAAGCAGGATCTCGTGTTCGAGGATTGGATCGAGAAGGCGTGGGCGCGAGACGCGCAGACACAGCGGATCGGCGGGACCACCGACCCTTCGGATGCGATCCGCGTGATCGAACGGAAGTCGATGTTCGTGGGCCTCACGGAGCGATTCGATGAATCGATCGTGCTCCTGCAAGCCCAACGCGCCCCCGATCTGAACATCGCCTACGCACCCGTCAACGTGGCCAAGAGCTCCGACATCGCCAAAGGACTGCTGGCCGACCCGAGGACCCGCCAGATGATCGTCGAAGCGAACGCGGCCGACCTCGAGCTCTACGAACACGTGGTGCGCGAGATCTACCCGGCCCAGCAGCGGGCGTACGGGGCCTCGCTGTCGAGCACGGTCGCGACGTTCCGAGAGGGAGAGCAGCAGCGATACGACCGCAGGAAGCTCGCGCTCTACGGGCTCAAGCAGCGCGCGATGCTGAAGCCCACGCTCCGCCTCTACCGAGGGAGGAGGACGGGCGGGGTCGTTCGGGCGCTGATCGGGTGAACGATCAGGCCGGCGGGAGCCAGTGATCCAGGTTCCTGCCGATCAGCGCCGCCGTCTCGCCGATGTCATCCTGGAAGTGCCGAAGCAACTCCGCTCGTAGCTGATCGGGGAGCGGGGGCGCCTTCTTCAGGTTCTTCGTTCGGACCCGTCTGACGGCATCCGACACCCTCCGTGGGATCCAGGGCTCGACGACCTTCCGGACGGATCTGCTCGTGAGGACGCGTTCGAGGGTTCGGCTCGACGGGAGCCCACCGATGTTGTGCGGCGTCTCGAGGTCCGGGGTGAACCCGGGATCGACGCCGAGCGCGGCGAAGACGGCGCGGACGCACGCGGCGGCGTCAGTCTTGAGATCGTCGAAGAGGAACACGTCGATCTGCTCCCGCGGGAACCGCTCGTAGTAGCGCGAGAGCGCTTCGTGGTACCTGCTGATCTGCATCCAGTGGGAGTCGGGACGCGCCCAGGCGGCATCGGGCGTCAGGTCCCGATCGGGGTCCAATCTCCGGCTCCGCGCCCGGAGATACATCAGGTAGTCCGAGTACGCGCGATCGACGGGCTCGCGGAGGAAGCAGACGATCCGGGCCCCGGGCACCACCTGCCGGATCCGGGCGGCCGACTGGGGGCACTCCAGGTAGATCGGTGATGCCTCGCCCACGGCGACTGCCCCGTCCGATCCGGCGAAGAGTCCTTCGTACTCGGCGAAGGATCGGATCGGGAACCGGTGGAGCTCCGGATCGCCGTACAGGGGACGGCCGACGTCGTCGAGTCCGAACGCGAAGAAGTTCGTCTCCTTCACCGGGCTCATGAACACCTCGGGGTGATCGGCCAGGTACCAGTACAGCGCGGTCGTGCCTGCTTTCGCGGCACCGATGATCACGAAGGTGGGAAGCATCGCGGTCGCTCAGACCTCCCGGCGAGCGTCGATCAGCATCTCGACCTCCCGGACCACCTGATCGAGGTCGCGATCGGTGTCGATGGGGTAGACGGACGCTCCGTCGAACCGGAGCCTCGAGCTGAGCTCGTGACGGAACCGCACGTAGTCCTCCGGCTCCTTCTTCTCCCTCGCCGCGTTCCGGGCCAGCGTCACGTCAAGTGGGGCCGTCAGCTGGAAGACCAGATCTGGGGTGGGGATATCGCGATACAGACGCCCCTCGATCGCCGCGAGGATACGTCGGAACGAGAGGGCACTCCGCGGCATCGGCAGGTGGGTGAGCTGCGGGCCGTCGGGCGCCCCGCTCGCATCCGA
>DASSDW010000015.1:0-10144 GCA_035696925.1 Actinomycetota bacterium | reverse complement strand
CGCGGAGGTGCGCTGGGGAAGCGCCCACCCCTCGTGGGGACGCGGCGGGGAGATCTCCCAGTACACGCCGTCATCGGCCCGGAGCGCCCACCACGACAGGCCCGAGCAATCGAACCCCGGCCCCGGCTGACCGCCGAACGCCGAAGGTGAAGCCGACTCGAATCCCCATTCGCCCCCCCAGATGTATGGGTAGCCGACGTAGCGGACGCCCCAGTCGACGATCGAGCGCCGTCCGACGCCCATCTTGGGCAGGACCATGTCCGCGTACTGATCCTCGAGGTACGGCACGACCCAGTCCTCCAAGGTGGTCGCGCGGTACAGCGACCACGCGACCTGCTTGCGCCGGAGGAACGAGCCGGGCGTCACGTCCTGGGACTCGTCCACCTTGTTGTTGAAGCGGAGGCCGAGCCGCATCGCGAGCAGATCCACCCCGAACGACCTCGGGGTCGCGAACCGATAGCCGTCGCTCGTCGACAGACGATCGAGCGCCTTGGCGGTCTTCTTCATCCCGAGAGCGCGGACGAGCGACCGATGGATCCCGCGGGCGGTGACGATGCCGGTGGGGTCGAAGCGACCGCCGGACCCGCGGGTCATCCAGCCGTGCTGCACCGCGATCGCCGCGGATCGATGGAACGGATCGGATGGATCGAGGTCGGTGAACGTGATCGACGGATCGGGTTCCTCACCCGGCGCGAACGCGCGAGCCATGGCCCGTGCCCAGCGTGCCCTCGACTCGAACGCGTCGGGGCGGAAGCGCCAGTTCCCCTTCTTGTCCGGCGCGAAGTCCCGCATCCAGTTGTGGGTCCCGGCGACATGGTTGATCGCGACCTTGGCCCACGCATCGTCGGGTTCCAGGTCACTCCAGCTGGTGGTCGGGGTCAGCGCGCGTTCGGATCGTGAGATATGGGTCGACAACGGTGGGGGACCGCTCCCGTCCTCCCCCTGGATCCACGAGGGCGGTGTCGCATGCGCGGTCGTGGCTCCGAGGAGCTGCACTACCGACAGGAGAAGCGTCAGCAGCGCGATCGAAGTCAGTCGACGGCGAAGCCCGCGTCCCCTTTCGGCCATACCTCGAAGGTCGGCTCCCCGTGCGAGGAACTTGAGCGCCGACCGCCCCGCGACACCCTATCCGGTCGTGGGACCGCCGCTATCCGGTGGTGGGACCCTCGCTGCGAACCTCCCGGACCTTCTCGAGCGCGCCGCGGAGGTCCTTGAGCCAGTCGTCCTGGCGCTCGGCCACCAATCGGACGCACCAGGCCAGGGCGTGGCTCCGGCTCCGGGCGACCCCCGCCTCGATCAACGTGTCGAGCACCCGGCGCTCCTCCATCCGCAGGCGGGTCATCGCAGGCACCGACAGGGTCGTGAACGCCGCCGTGAGGTCTCCGCAGCTGGCTCCCCAGCTCACCTTGCGGCCGAAGCGCCTCTGGGCCTCGTCGGCGATGCGCATCCGTGCGCGCCGGGTGTCCTCTCGGAACCCCGAGATCCGGGCCGTGAGCGCCGCCTCACGCGCTTCCTCGCCCGCATCCGGGGGGAGTTCGGGCTCCGCCAGCGCCCCCACCACGTAGATCTCTTCGCGGTCCGCGGTGACGGTCGGCGCTCCCTGGAACCAGTCGGCCGGGATCCGGCCTGCGAACCATCCGCTCAGCTCTTCCATCGGTGCCTCCTCCGAGGTTGATGCAAGCGAGATTACATCATTACATCGCTAGGCGCACCGCGGCCCGGCCACCCCACCGTGGCGACGGGTAGGTTCGAGAACGTGAGGACGACCGAGTTCGAGCTATCCACGAAGGGCCGCCGCGTGGTCGACCTCACGGACCGGGTCCGGGACTTCGCCGAAGCGTCGGGCGGCGACGGCCTTCTCCATCTGTTCCTCCCGCACGCCACGGCGGGCCTCGCCTTGATGGAGACGGGCAGCGGTTCCGAGGAAGATCTGGACGCGGCGCTGGAGAGGCTGCTTCCCCGCGACGATCGGTACGCGCACCGGCACGGCTCCGTGGGTCACGGGGGTGATCATCTCCTCCCGGTGTTCGTGGCCCCGACGCTCACCCTCCTGGCGGAGGACGGACGGCTCGTGCTCGGGACGTGGCAGTCGATCGTGCTGGTCGATCCGAACCGCGAGAACGACGTCAGACGCGTGCGGCTGACGTTCATCGAGGGCTAGGGAGCGGCCGCCGCGAGAAGAGCGGCCGCGACGAGAACCACGAGAAGAGGGGGCCGCCACGAGAAGAAGGGCCGCCGTTACAGGTACTGCCCCGGAGCTCGCTGGGAGCGCGCGTCCGACGCGGGCGGCGACGAGACCGCCTGGACGTCCCGTTCACGGAGGAGGACGAGCTCCTGTCCGTCCAGTTCCACCTCGAGGCCGGAGGACGGGAGGAACAGGACGCGGTCGCCGAGGGCGGCGACGCGCACGTCCGGGCCCACGAGCTTGACGTCGGCCCACGCCAGACGCTTCGGTGCCGGCGCTGCCGTGGCGGGGATCAGCAGGCCGCTCGCCGACTTCCGCTCTCCGTTCTCGGGCAACTGCACGACGAGCCGGTCTCCGGTCAGACGCAGATCCTCCCCCGTCGACGTCGACGTGGACTTCTTCGCGCGCGTGCGACGAGGCTTCGCCGTCCTCGTCGGCTTCGCGCCATCGGCGGGCGTCGCTCCGGGCATGCATCCGAGTCTAGCGAGCGTCACTCGGTAGGATGCCCGGCGTTGAAGGCACGCACGGTCCTGGACGACGCGGTCAAGGTCCTGAAGGCCTCGCCCGCGATCGACCACTGGCAACGTGGACGGGAGCGGATCGAGGCGGAGGACCTGCTCTGGCACGTGCTGGGCGAGGAGCCGGACCCGCGCGACGACGTCACCGTCGAGCAGCGACGAACGTTCGATCGGCTGGTCGCTCGTCGCGCCACCGGGGAGCCCATCCCGTTCATCAAGGGCTCCGCGGAGTTCCGAGGCCTGGATCTGCTCGTCCGTCCGGGCGTCTTCGTTCCCCGGGATGCGTCGGAGTTCCTCGCCGTACAGGCGATGCGGCGCCTGCGCGGCCGAGCGCGGCCGGTCCATCTCGACCTGGCGACCGGAGCCGGGACGATCGCGCTAGCGGTGGCGAACGAGGTCCGCGGCGCGGACGTGGTCGGGACCGACCTCTCCGCGGATGCAATCAAGCTCGCTCGCACGAACGCGAAGCGGCTCGGCGTGCGCGCCCGGTTCTTCACCGGCGACCTGTTCGGCGGTCTCCCGCGGACGCTCGAAGGCACCGTGGACGTCGCCACGATCCATCCGCCCTACGTTCCGATGCACGAGCTCAGGGACCTCCCCGAGGAGATCCGGGACTGGGAGCCGGAGCACACGCTGACCGATCGGAGCCCCGACGGGCTCGGGCTGATCTCCCGGTCGGCGCAGGAGGCACCCACATGGCTCTCGCCCAACGGGTGGCTCCTGCTCGAGGTCAGCCCCGATCGGGTGCGACACGTGAAGGGCGTGCTGCGCGGCGAGGGGTACCGCGACATCCGCAGCACGAAAGGGGGGCCCCTGCCGCTGACGCGGGTCATCGTCGCGAGGCGTCCCCGCTGACGATCGCGGCGCCGTTCGGCACGTGGCGCTCACGGAAGGGGTACGCGGGAAGCCGGCCTGCGGCCGGCTCCCCGCGCCGGAGAGGGGGCGCAGCCTCCACGGCGACGCCAGGCTCGCAGTCGGAAGTGAACGCCTCGTGTCGAGATGATGAGCGGCGGTGGAACCTGCTGCGATCAGCCGCCGATCATCGACATCGATCGCGCGGGTTGCACGAAGTCCGGGTGGTTGATGCGGTGACCGGACCACTTCGTCCACAGACCCTGCCTGATCAGGAGCGCCAGGTCGTCGTCGGAAGCACCTCCGCGCAGCGGCGCTCGCAGATCCGTCTCGTCCATCGCGAACAGGCAGTTCCGGAACATGCCCTCGGCCGTCAGCCGCAGTCGGTTGCACGTGTCGCAGAACGGCTCGGTGACGGAGGCGATCACGCCGACCCGTCCGGGGGCTCCATCGGCGAAGCGGAACGTCGTGGCCGGCTCGTTCGCGTGTCCCTCGGGCAGGAGGGGGTGCACGGCGTCGATCGCGGAGAGGATGCGAGCCGCCGGAACGACCTTCTCGCGCTCCCACGCGTGCTGCGCGTCGAGCGGCATGTACTCGATGAATCGCACCTCGTAGCCCGTCTCCCTCGACCAGCGGGCGAAGTCCACCACCTCGTCGTCGTTCGTCCCGCCGATCACCACGCAGTTGATCTTGATCGGCGTGAGGCCGGCCGCCTCCGCAGCTCGCATCCCGGCGAGGACCTTGTCCAGCGCGTCGCGCCGGGTCATCTCCTCGAAGCGGTGCCGCAGGAGCGAGTCGCAGGAGATCGTCGCTCGGTCGACCCCGGCCTCCGCCAGCGGTCCCGCCAGCCGGTCCAGCAGCACGCCGTTCGTCGTGAGGGAGATGTCGAGGTCGGGGCCGGCCTCGCGGAACATGCGGATCAGCACCGGGAGGTCCGCGCGCACGAGCGGCTCGCCGCCCGTGACCTTGAGGCTGCGGACACCGAGCCGGACGAAGATGCCGAGCACCCGGGTGAGCTCCTCGAACGTCAGGATCTCGTGCTTCGGGAGCCACGTCAGGCCCTCGGCGGGCATGCAGTAGGTGCATCGGAAGTTGCAGCGGTCGGTGACGGAGATCCGTAGATCGTCCGCGACCCGCCCGTAGGTGTCCACGAGCGGCCCGTCCAGCGGCATCGTCGCCTCGTGGGGAACCCGGTCGGTCATGAACCCCAGCCTACCGCCGGGTGCGCGAACCGGTTCAGCTCTCGTCGGCGGAGGGCAGGCGCAGCAGCAGCGCGTGGATCGCGTCCTCGATCGAGTCATCCCGCGCGCGATCGGGGAGCTGGCTGCCCACGGACAGTCCGATCACGTACATCGCGAGTGGGGTGGCCTTCCGTTCGATCCGGTGCGCCACCTCGCGGGACGCGGTCAGGAGATGGTCTTTCTCGTGCGGGGACAGCACGTCGAGCGAGAGCTCGGCGGCGAGCCGGTCGACCCATTCCATCTCGGTGCCTCCTCGGTCGCTCGCGCGGGCGGGGCGATCCCGCGGGTTCCCTCAATCCTAGGACGGGCGTCCCTCGACCCATGGAACCGAGCGGCTCTCGGACGGCGCTAGGCTCCTACCGTGGAATCCGGGACGACCCGCGCCGCCGTGCTGACCGTTTCGGACGGCGTCACCCGGGGCACGCGAGAGGATGCCTCCGGTGACGCGGCCGAGGCGTTGCTCCGCGCCGCGGCCTTCGACGTGTCGGAACGCCGCGTCGTCGCCGACGAGCAGGACGAGATCGAGTCGGCGCTCCGGGAGCTCGCCTCGACGAACGGGCTCGTGGTGACGACCGGCGGGACGGGATTCGGTCCGCGCGACGTGACACCGGAAGCGACACGCGCGGTCATCGAACGCGAGGCTCCCGGGCTCGCGGAGCTGATGCGGGCGACGGGGCTGTCGCAGACGCCGATGGCCGCGCTCTCCCGGGGGATCGCCGGCGCCGTGGGCGCCGCGCTGATCGTGAACCTCCCGGGAAGCCCCGGAGGGGTGCGTGAGTCGCTCGCGGCGGTGCTCCCCGTGGTCCCGCACGCCGTGGAGCTCCTCGGCGGCGCCACCGGAGCCCATCCGAGCGCCCCCGACGCCACAGCGCCCGTCGCGACGGCGACGACGGTGGAGGAGCGGCCGGGCCCGTGGGTCGACGTCAAGGCGGTGCGCCTGATCGGCTCGCCTCCCTGTGCGGTCGGGAACGCGATGGCGATCGTGCCGGGCGGGGAGGTGCGCGGCACGCTCGGCTGCGCGGAGTTCGACGCCGCCGCCGTCAGCGCGGCCACCGAGGTCCAGTCCGCGGGGGCGCCCGAGATGCGCACGTTCCATCACCCCGAGGGGGACGTGGAGGTGTACCTCGAGCCGCATCGTGCCGCTCCCCGGCTCATCGTCGTGTCCGCCACCGACGTGGCCAGGTCCCTCCGGGTCGAGATGGAGCGCCAGGGACGACGGGTGATCGTGCTCGAGCCCAGGGGCGAACGGGTCGCCCCTGACGATGGGCCGAGCGTTCGATCGCTCGAGGAGCTGACGCTCGGGCACGACGACGAGGTGGTGTTCACCGATCACGACGCACCCGGGATCGCGGACATGCTGACCGCGCTGCTGCGCTCTCCGGTCCGGTTCATCGGCGTGATGGGTTCCCGCCGTCACGTCGCGCACTACGTCGAGGACCTGCGAGCTCGCGGGTTCGGGGACGACGACCTCCGTCGCATCCGGAGCCCGCTCGGGCTCGACCTCGGCGGACGCCGTCCCGAGGAGATCGCCCTCGCCATCGCCGCGGGGCTCGTCGCCGCCGATCACGAGCGTGAGGGAGGGTGGCTGGACCGGTGACGCCGGAGACGAACGAACACGTCCGCAAGAACCGCGAGCACTGGGAGCGCGAGGCGGACGAGTACCAGGAGCGCAATCGCGCGCAGCTGAACCGCTGGGACCGGCTCGGGTGGGGGGTCTTCGACGCACGAGAGGACGAGATCCACGCGCTCGGCGACGTCGATGGGGTCCGTGCGTTGGAGCTCGGCTGTGGCGCCTGCCAGTTCGGGATCAAGGTCGCGATGCGGGGCGCGGCGGTGACGGGCCTCGACTTCTCGATGGCCCAGCTGCGGCACGCCCCGGCGCATTTCGAGGAGTCCGGCCTCCGATTCCCGATCGTGCAGGGCAACGGGGAGCGACTGCCGTTCCGCGCCGCCTCGTTCGACCTCGTGTTCTGTGACCACGGCGTCATGGGGTTCGCCGATCCCTTCCTGACGGTGCCCGAGGTCGCTCGCGTGCTTCAGCGCGGGGGACTCTTCGTCTTCAACGGCACGACGCCGTGGATCTGGGTCGCGTGGGGCGACCAGGACGAGGAGCTCCCCGCGGCCCGGGAGATGCGCGCGGACTACTTCGAGATGCGGTCGATCGAGTCCAGCGACCCGTCCTGGCGGACGACCGAGTTCCAGTTGACCTACGGGGACTGGATCCGGTTGTTCCGGGCGAACGGGCTCGTGATCGAGGACCTGATCGAGCTCCGGCCCGACGCGGACGCGATCACGACCTACGACGACTACGCACCCCTCGAGTGGGCTCGCGCGTTCCCCGCGGAGCACATCTGGAAGGTGCGGAAGGAGTGAGGCCCGCGCCGCCCGGCCGCCGGATGGCCGGGGCGGCCCTCGTCGCGCTGGTCGGGCTCGGAGCGGCGCTCGTCGCTCCGCCGCCGGGCGAACGCTCCGACGACCGACCCAACGTGATCGTCGTCCTGACCGACGACCAGCGAGCGGGCTCCGTCGCGGCGATGCCGTGGCTCGCGTCGCAGCTCGCCAGCGCCGGCTCGGGCTGGGCGGCGTTCCCGAACGCGTTCGCCAACACACCGCTGTGCTGCCCGGCGCGGGCGACCCTGTTGACGGGCCTGTTCGCCCGGCACACCGGTGTCCTCGACAACGGGGACGGCGCCAGGTTCGACGCGTCGTCCACGCTCGCCACGTGGCTCCACGACGAGGGCTACCGCACGGGCCTCGTGGGGAAGTACCTGAACCGGTACCCGTTCGGACGGCTCCCGTTCGTGCCAGCGGGCTGGGACCGGTTCGTGGCGAAGCGGAACCAGACGGGGGCGACGGTGTATCGGGGCTTCCACGCGATCGACCAGGGTTCGCCCGTCTTCGTCCGTTCCTATGCGACGGACTGGCTCGCGGACCGAGCGGTCGGGTTCGTGCGGACCTCGCCCGCGTCGCAGCCCTTCTTCCTCCTGTTCGCGCCGAGCGCTCCGCACGCCCCGTGGATCCCCGCGGCCCGGCATCACGGGACCTTCGCCGACCTTGCGATCGAAGAGCCACCGTCCGTGGTGGGGGCGCTGCGCGGCGCCCCGCCGTGGGTGCGCACGCTGCCGGCGCCGAGCACCGCGCAGCGCACCGCCTGGCTCGAAGACCAGCGTCGTGCGGACGAGACGCTGCTCGCGGTCGACGAGGCGCTCCACGCGCTCGTGTCCGCGCTCGGCGACCGTTTGGACGAGACCGTGATCTTCGTGCTGTCGGACAACGGCTATTCCTTCGGGGAGCACCGATGGGAGGGCAAGACGTGTCCGTACGAAGCGTGTATCCGGGTCCCCCTCGCCGTGCATGCTTCCGGGCTCTCTCCGGGAGAGCGGGAGGAGCTCGTCTCGATGGTGGACCTGGCTCCGACGATCCTGGATCTCGCCGGCGTCCGGGCGCCCGCGACGACCGACGGAACGAGCTTCGCGGGGACGATCGGGGCGGGAGACGTCACGGGCGGGGCGGCGGACGCGGTGTTCCTGGAGTGGGCGGGCGACGACCAAATCCCCGCGTGGATCGCCGTCCGCACCTCCGACTTCAAGCTGATCCGGTACGCGGACGGCTTCGAGGAGTTCTACGACCTGAGCGGGAGGCGGTGGCCCCCCGACCCCTGGGAGACCACGAACCGGGCGACGGATCCGCGCGCCGCGGGGCTCCTGGGGGACCTGCGCGCCCTCCTGGGCCGCGTCCTGGGCCCCGGCTAGACTGGGCCCGATGCGACCCGGGCCGATCATCCGACCTGTCCGCCGCGCTCGGGTTCGCCAGCGCCGACAGACGTTCGGGGCACTCGTCGTCGTCTTGACGGCGATCCTCGCATGGCAGTTCTGGCCCTCCGCAGGTCAAGAGCGAGGGGAGACCCCCGGGCCGGGTGGCGACGGGAACGGCGGCCAGTCTCCCTCACCCGATCCCGAGCCGAGCTCGCCGATCGAGCACGTGATCTTCCTCGTCAAGGAGAACCGGTCCTTCGATCACTACTTCGGGACGTATCCGGGTGCCGAGGGAGCGACGAAGGGAGGCACGATCGAGGACTGTGACGCGACGACGTTCCAGGATGGTCCCGTCATCGACCTCGAGGAGGCGCCGCTCATCCTCCCGCACGACCTCGGCCACGCGTTCGCTCCCGGGTTGTACTCGATCAACGGCGGCAAGATGAACGGTTTCAATTGCGTGTCGCTCGGCGAGGATCTGATGGGGTACTCACAGCACTCGCGGGAGACCCTGCCCGCTTACTGGGCGTACGCGGACCGGTTCGTGCTCGCGGATCACTTCTTCACCTCGATGTACGGGCCGACGTTCCCCGAGCACCTCTACACGGTGGCCGCGCAGTCCTACGGCATCGTCGACAACAAGACGACCACCAACGTGGAGGGCAACTACTGCGACGACGACACGGAGATCACGAAGCGGTTCCCGATCGAGGACCTCACGGACGCGGACGTGGAGGAGATCATGGCCCTCGAGGAAGACATCACGTCGGACGTTCCCGGGCAATTGATCCGGATCGCCGCGTACTGGGAATCGACACGGACGTGCATCAACATCCCGGTGCTCCCCGACAAGCTCGAGAGGAAGGGGATCAGCTGGAAGTACTACGCGAACGCCGACTCCTGGATGAACGCGTTGCAGGCGGTGGAGCACGTGCGATCGGGCCCGATGTGGGACAAGGTCCAACCGCCCGACACGTTCCTCCAGGACGTGCGGAGGGATGAGCTCCCGGCGGTCTCCTGGTTGATCCCACCCGAGGGACATCCGAACGAGCATCCGGGATCGATGACGAACCTGTGCGAGGGCGAGAACTGGACGGTGGAGTACCTCAACGCGGTGATGCGGAGCGACGCCTGGCCGAACACCGCGATCGTGATCGTGTGGGACGACTTCGGGGGCTTCTACGACCACGTCGTGCCGCCGCACTACGACATCATGGGGCTCGGCCCACGGACGCCGGCCTTGATCATCTCGCCGTGGACGAAGGCGGGCGACAACCCGGACGGCGGGTCGATCGACTCCACCGTGTACGAGTTCTCCTCCGTCCTCCGGTTCATCGAGAACCTGCACGGTCTGAAGCCGATGACCGACCGGGACCGGCAGGCGGACCCGCTCTCCGGGGCGTTCGACTTCGAGCAGGAGCCCCGTCTCGACCCGCTGATCATCGAACCGCGGGACTGCCCCTCCTGATGTCGCGCGCCGGCCCGGCGCGCCGCGCGGCCCTGCTCGCGATCGTCCCGCTCCTCATCGCCGCCTCCGATCCCACCGGCGACGTGGCCGGGTGCGGTGACGCGTCCGGCGCCGGGACGGCGCCC
>DASSDW010000014.1:0-2318 GCA_035696925.1 Actinomycetota bacterium | reverse complement strand
CCGTACGGGATCAGCAAGAAGGTCGTGCTCGACTATCTCCGCTTCTTCTCGCGCCACCGGAGTCTGGAGTTCGTGGCGTTGGCCCTCGGCAACGTGTACGGGCCGCGTCAGGACCCCACCGGCGAGGCCGGCGTGATCTCGATCTTCGCCTCGTCCATGCTGGCGGGTCGCTCGCCAACGATCTTCGGTGACGGGGAGCAGACGCGGGACTACGTGTTCGTCGAGGACACCGTGGCCGCGTTCGTCGCCGCGATGGATCGAGCATCGGGCGAGGTCGTCAACATCGGCACCGGCATCGAGACGTCGGTCAACGCCTTGTACACGATGCTCTGTGAGATCGTCGGCATCCCAGCGGCCCCCAGGTACGGACCACAGCCGGAAGGAGAGCTCCGTCGCATCGCTCTCGACAACTCGCATGCCGCCTCCGTGCTCGGATGGCGTCCGCGGACCGATCTCGCCGTCGGGCTGGCTCGGACGGTCGAGCACCTCAGGGAGTCCTACTCCCCGTCGGCCGACGCGAGGTCTGACTCGGACACGGAGCGCTGAGCCGAGCTCACGATGTCATGCAACTCGTCCGGTGTCGTCCCCGCGACCGAGGCGAGCACCTCGACGTCGCCGGCTCGAAGCGAGATCGTTTCGACATCCGGGCCGGCTCGCTGCACGAGCACCTGCTTGATGAAGCCGGCGATCAGCTCGCCCTCCGGTTCGTGGAGCGCCTCGAGCTTCGTCAGATCGATCGTCGGCTGACCGTGCCCGTAGACCGTCCGCGTGATCTCCTGGAGGAGGCGCGCGGGTGGCACGTCCAGCAAACGACAGAGCTCACAGAAGCGGACCACGGAGATCGTCCGCTCACCTCGCTCGTATCCGGCCAGCGACGTCGGTCGGAATCGCCCGGCGGACGAATCGGCGAGCTCTCTGAGGGTCATCCCTCGATCGAGCCTCGCGCGACGGATCGCACGCCCGATCTCCAGGGCCAGCTGTTCCATCTTCCTCTTCCTCATCTGGCCATGGGGGTGGCGTTCGAGGGAAACATCGTGCCTGATTTGGGGTGGGATGGGTAGGCGCGCGGGCCGTAGATTTTCTGCGACGCCTGGGTGATGCTGTCAACGTGTCCTGTGGAACCCGCTCCGCGCTCTGGCCCGCTCGCGACCCCCAGTCGGCGACAGAGGCGGTAGAGATCCACAGAATTTCTGGGCCGAATGGCTTGCGGAGAACGCGCTCCGGGTTGTACGGTGCTTTTCCCGTACCCCGATTGGGCTACGCTGAACAGATGAGAGATACTGGCATTCCTCCCCCTTTTGGGGGACAATCTTCACACCGAGCGATTAGCTTGACAGGATGAGGGAAAGTAGAACGGGTTGCGGCCTTGACCGATCGGCTCTGAACGAATGGTCGGCTCGCCAAGGGAGGGATGGGGACGTCTGATGGGGGGAGTTGATCGACCTCGTGATGAAGGCGTGTCGAGCGTGATCGGGAGCTCGTCCTACGCGCTCGCATCGGCGAATCGTCCGGAGGAAGCCGCGGAGCACGCGACCTCGTGGGTCCGCGAGATCCTTCCTGGGGACGTCTCCGTGCAGATCGCGAGACTCGACGCGGCGGGCCGGCTCCGCACGGTGTGGCGCGACGGAGACAACACCGCCACAGGCAATGGGCTCACGACTGCCCGCCGCATCGCTCTGCAGACGCGAGCGTATTCGCACTTCGACCTCCCGCCGATCACGAGCGGGCGGCGCGCGGCGCTCTTCCCGCTCGTCTGCCGCGAGCGGTCCCTGGGACTCCTCGAGATCCAGGCGGATCGAGCCGCCCTCGACGAGCGTTCCGGGATGTTGGCAGCGATCGCCTGTCAGCTCGCGGGTGTGGTCGCCGCCCTCGACGAGAGGGACGGGTTGGCGCGGCAGGTGGGAACCTTGGAGGAACTCGCCGACATCGCCCGTACCGTCCTCCGTGCCAGCGGACCCGAGGAAGCGCTCGCGATCGCGGCGAGCGCCCTCTCCCGTGATGTGCGGGCCCCGGTGGCGATCTGGTGGAGTCCCGATGACGGTGTGCGGACGCTCGCCTCGCTTTCCGGAGTGAACGCTGCCAAGACCGAGGTCGTGATGCGAGACCTCGGCGAGGTGCCGCCGTCGGATCAGATGTCCGATGGAGAGCGCGCGGAACTCCGTCAACGGTTCGCGCGCGTGTTCGGCGTACGGGGTGCGACGATCCGTGACGCGGCTGGTGCGCTCGTGCTCGTGGCGAGTCGCAGCCCGTTCGCGCAGCATCGGATCGACATGATCGGCTCGTTGCTGGAGGACAGCTTGCCGTTGTTGTGGGCGTCC
>DASSDW010000013.1:0-8663 GCA_035696925.1 Actinomycetota bacterium | reverse complement strand
GAGGCCCTTATTGGGACGCCAGGACCGATGCGCCGGTGCACGTGGACGACGTGCCCCTCTCCACGGCGCCGTTGCGGTGTGCGCGGACCCAGAAGCACGTGCCGCTCGGCCCGAGCACGGCCGCCGCCCACACGCGCCGATCCGACGCGACGGAGACGATCGTCGACGTCGTCGACGGCCCATCCACGAACGTGAAACCGGGCTGCAGCGCGCTCAGCCTCGCGGGCTCGGCGGCGAGGAAGCTCCCCGATCCCGCGAGGGCCACGCGAGCGGCAGCGAGCGCGATCCGGGTCGCCTCCTCAGCCTCGGCGTCGGTTCTGACGGGATCCGAGCCGCGGAGGTGTCCGACGGACATCGACGGCAACACCCGCTGGTATCCACGGGCGAAGCTCGCACGCTCGCTCGCCACGACCCACCGTGCGAACAGCCCGATCCCGAGCGCGAGGACGACGAGCGCGGCCGCAGCCTTGACCAGCCCCGGTTCGACACGCGGCCCCTGCGGCAGCGTGGTCCGGTAGGTGAACGAGTCGTCCATCCCCCTCGTATCGGCGCCGGGGACGCGGGACTGAGGGCCTACGGGCTCAGGCCGAACGGATCACCAGGACGGGGACGAGGCGGCCAGGGCGGCTGTCCCCGTGCAGGTCGCACCGCTCCCGTAGCTGATCCTGCTGCTCGCGTCGATCTTCACCCACCAGCAGGCACCCGATTCCGATCGGACCGCGGCCGCGAACTCCGTCCCGCTGACCGCGTACGAGACCGTCTCGGGGCCCGTGGACGAGCCGGAGGTGAACCGGAGGCCCGGGTCGAACGCCGAGAGCGTCGGAAGGTCGGTGGTGAACGTCCCCTGCTCGGCGTACAGGGTCTGCGCGACCACCACGGCCCGGCCCACGGTCCCCTGCGCCGCCGCGTCATACGCCCGATCGACCGACGCGAGGGTCCCGGACCGTGCCCCGGCGATCTCCTTCCCGGCCTCGTCGGCACCGCGCAGGAACACGAACGCAGCCGCCGCGGCCACGACGACGCACGCGACGACCCCCACCAGCTTGAACGGGAACGAGCTCGTCGGGCGCGGCGGCCGAGGCCCGCTCAGGCGCGCGGGATGCTTCGCAGGCTCGCCGAACTGGAACTCGTCGGTCATGTCTCCGAGTATCGGCCGTCCCCGATGCCGCCATGAGCTGGACGCAACTCGTCGACGTCACGGTGAGCGGGCGGCTCGGGAGATCGAACGTCCGTCGCCCGGCTACCATCCGCTCCATGAGCGAGATCGGCGACGTGCTGGCGGCGATCGAGGCGCTCTCCGCGAAGGGCGAGCGGATGGCGCTCGCCACGATCGTGGCCGTCCGGGGATCGACCTACCGCAGACCGGGCGCCCGGTTGCTCGTCCCGGAGGAGGGCGCCCCCGTGGGGAACCTGTCGGGTGGCTGCCTCGAAGGCGACGTCGCCGACATGGCCCGGGTGGTGATGGAGGAGGGTCGCGCCCGCCTGGCGGGGTGGGACCTGACCGCCGACGACGACGCGGTGTGGGGACTCGGCCTCGGATGCAACGGCGCCATCGAGGTCTTCATCGAACCCGCGGAGAAGGCTGCCGAGGTGGCCGGCGCGCTTCGAGCGGCGCTCGAGGCGGAGCGGCCCATCAGCGTCGTGACGGTGGTCGAGTCGTCGTCTTCCGACGTCGAGCCCGGGTCACGGCTGGTCGTTCGCCCCGAAGGCACGACCGACGGCTCCCTCGGGAGCGCCGCCGTGGATGCCCAGGCCGTTCGGGCCGCGGAGGCGCTGCTCCGAGAGGAACGCTCCGAGGTGCGGAGCCTCGCCGACGGCGTCCGTGCGTTCGTCGAGGTCCTCGACCCACCGCTCCGGCTCCTGGTCTGTGGCGCGGGCCACGACGCGATCCCGCTCGTCCGTGCGGCCTCGGTCCTGGGATGGAACGTCATGGTGGCCGACGATCGCCCCGCGTTTTTGACCCGCGAGCGGTTCCCCGAGGCGAGCGGCTTCGTCGCGGTCGACGACCCCGCGGACGCGGCCAAGGAGGCTGGGGTCGATGACCGCACGTTCGTGGTCGTGATGTCCCATCACTTCCTCCGCGACAAGGAGTACGTCCGGTCGATGCTCGGTTCCCCTGCCGCCTACGTTGGCACGCTCGGTCCGGGGGCGAGGACGGAACGCCTGCTGATGGAGCTCCGCGATGAAGGTGTCGAGATCGGGGACGCCACCCGGCAGCGGATCCACGGTCCGGCCGGCCTGGACCTCGGTGGCGAGGGCCCGGAAGAGATCGCGCAGGCCATCGTGGCGGAGATCGTCGCGGTCAAGCGGCACCGCTCGGGTGGCTTCCTCCGTGACCGCTCCGGACCGATCCACGACCGGCCCCGGCCGGGAACGGAGGCTCGCCCCGCTTGATGCGGCGCCGGGTCAGACGGTACCGGTGAACGTGTCGCAGTCGTTCGGATCCCCGCCCCGGTAGCCGGTCATGAACCACTGCTGTCGTTGCTGGGAAGAGCCGTGCGTCCACGCTTCTCGGTTCACTTGCCCCTGCGTCTGTTGCTGGATGCGGTCGTCGCCGACCGCCGCGGCGGCATCCAATGCCTGGGTGATCTCGTCGTCACCGAGTGACGCGAGGAACCTGGTCTCCACCGCGTTCGCGGCCCAGACCCCGGCGTAGCAGTCGGCCTGGAGCTCCGTGCGGACGGCGGCGCTCTGTGGGCCTTCACGATCTCCGCCGATCTGGGCGAGCACCCCGAGCAGGTCCTGCACATGGTGCCCGTATTCGTGCGCCAGCACGTAGGCCTCGGCGAACGGACCGCCTTCCGCCCCGAAGCGAGCCTGCAACTCCTGGAAGAACCCGAGGTCGACGTAGATCTTCTTGTCGGCGGGGCAGTAGAACGGGCCGACGTCCGCGGTCGCCGCCCCGCATCCGGTCCCCGTGGAGTCGGAGAAGAACACGGTCACCGAAGGCGTGTATCCCTCGACGGCGCCGGCCCAATACGCCTGGATGCTGTTCACGGTGCCGATCAAGCGGCAGTCGCGGCTTCGCTCCGCGTCCTCGCCCGTCTTGCACTCCTCGATGACCTCGCCCTGCTGCTGCTGGCCCCCGGCGATCACGCCGTCGAGCGACTGGAGCGCGCTCAGGTCGATGTCGCCCCCCAGCAGGGTGATCAGGAGGACGACGATCACGCCCACGACGCCGGCGCCGCCGCCGACCGCCATGCCGCGGCCGCCGCGCATACCACGCATGCCTCGACGGTCCTCGACCTGCGTGGGATCGAGCTTCGCGCCCTTCCGGAAGTCCACGGCGGCCTGATACCCGGATGCGTTGCGCGGGAAACGGGAAGGCTGGCTACCGTCGGTTCTGGAGCCAGAACACCACGTAGACGGCGGTTCCACCCAGCGTGATGGGCTGGGCCACCATGCTGATGAGCTGCGACCAGCGGACCAGGGTGTCGAAGATCCCCGTTCCCTCGAGCAGGGTCGCGCCGGCGGAGCCTCGCCCACCGGACTACGCTTCCCGCCGATGCTGATCGAGGACGCGTTCACCGTGCGCACACCGGTCGATCGCCTCTGGGCCGTGCTGCAGGATGTGGAAGCGATCGCGCCGTGCATGCCTGGCGCGGAGCTCACCGAGGCCGTGGATGAGCGGACGTGGAAGGGCAGGGTGCACGTGCGCTTCGGCCCGGTCCAGATGGCGTTCACGGGCACGGTGGTGGTGGAAGAGCGGGACGACGATGCCCATCGCGCGAGGCTGTTCGCCAAAGGGGTGGAGCAGCGAGGCAAAGGCGCCGCGACGGCGAGGGTCGAATCGTGGCTGGAACCCGCCGGCGACGAGGGAACGACGGTCCACATCCGCTCCGATCTGACGATCACGGGAGCGGCGGCGCAGCTCTCGCGCGGCCTCCTCCCGGAGGTCTCGAAGCTGCTGACCAAGCAGTTCGCCGAGTGCCTCGAGGCGAAGCTGCACGAGGATCCGCAGGGAGGGACGGCCACGGTGACGGAGGCCGAGGCCGAACCGAACCCCCCGGCGACCCCCCGGGCCGTGGGTGGGTTCGGCCTCGGCCTCCGCGCCCTCTGGGCGGCGATCGCACGGTTCGTCGCACGGCTCTTCGGTCTGCGATCCGGCTCGTGATCTCCGGGATCGTGCTGGCGGCGGGATCGGCGCGGCGGTTCGGATCCACCAAGCAGATCGCGCCCTTCCGTGGACGGCCGCTCGCCCAACACGCGCTCGATGCGCTCGCGTCGGCCGGGATCGACGAGGTCGTGGTCGTCACGGGCCACGACGCCGATCGCGTCGAAGCAGCGCTCGCGCTTCCCCCTCAGGGCCGCTTCGTACGGAACGCCGATCATGCGACCGGCCAGTCGTCGTCGCTCGCCGTCGGTCTGCACGATCTCGCCGCTGACAGCGAGGGGGCGGTGGTTCTGCTGGCCGACCAGCCGGGCGTCACCGATGCCGAGGTGCGTGCGTTGACGGACGCGTTCCGGCTCTCGCGGAGCCGCATCGTGCGGATCGCCTACACCGACGGCCCCGGGCCGGCCTTGCTCTCTCGGGAGGTCTACGCCGAGGCCGGCCACCTGCACGGTGACATCGGCGCGCGCGCGATCATGGCCTCGCATCCCGACTGGGTGGACGAGGTCGTGATCCCCTTCCCGGCCCCCGCCGACATCGACCGCCCGGAGGATCTGCCGGGCGCCTGATCAGCTGCGGCGGAGGCGCACCATCGTTCGCTCGTTGGGCTGTTCGAACCCGAACCTCGCGTAGAGGCTGTGGGCATCGCGGGTGTTGAGGAACCAGGCGAGATCGCGATGCGCCGGATCCTCCACGGCCTCGCGGACGAGCTCCACGCCGAGCCCGTGCCCTCGATGGCCCTCGAGGACGAAGACGTCACCGAGCCACGCCATGCTCGAGCCGTCCGAGACCACGCGTGCGAACCCGACCTGCTCCCGACCGTGATACGCGCCGATCACCCTCGCCGACTCCCGCACGAGCCGCTCGATCGTCGCCCGGTCACGACCTGGCACCCAATAGGCCTCCTCCGCCAGATACCGGTGCACCATGTCCACGTCGATGCGGGCGCGATCGTCGTCGAGCTCGTAGCCGTCCGAGACTTCGCGACGCATCAGCAGTTGCTGCCGAGCCGCCGATGCTCGAGCGCGGGAAGCACCCGACGCACGCGGTGGAGGTCCGCGACGTCCAGATCGGCGAACCAGACACCGGTCCCCTCCTCCGGCGCCTCGACCAGAACGTCGCCCCACGGGCCGACGACCATCGACCGGCCGTAGGACCGCCGTGGCTCCTCCGGCGAGCCGAACTCGCCCCACTGCGCCGCGGCCGCCACGAAACATTGGTTCTCGATCGCGCGGGCTCGCAGCAACACCTCCCAGTGCGCGACGCCGGTCTGCTGCTGGAACTGCGCCGGCAACACGAAGAGCTCCGCACCGAGCGTCATGAGCCCGCGGAACAGCTCGGGGAAACGGAGGTCGTAGCAGATCGACAGGCCGACCCTCAGGTCCTCCATCGCGTGGGTCACGAGCTCGGTCCCCGCTCGGTACGTGGCGGATTCCCGGAACGGGGGCTGACCCTCGAGATCCACGTCGAAGAGATGGATCTTTCGGTAGCGCGCGACGAGCTCGCCCGACCGATCGAAGAGTGGAGCGGTGTTGAAGAGGTGATCCCCGTCCCGCTCCGGGACGCTTCCCCCGGCGATCCACAGCTGCCCCCGAGCGGCCGCCTTGCCCAGCATCTCGACCGGGGCGCCGCCCGGGACGGGCTCCGCGATCTCCGGGAGACGAGCCTCAGGTCCGAGGAACGGGAAGAGCTCCGGGAGGATCGCGAGGTCTGCGCCGGCGTCGGCCGCCTCGTCCAGCAACCGTTCCGCCTCCGTCAGGTTCGCACCAACGTCGCTTCCGGACCGCATCTGACAGACCGCGAGCCGCATGACGGCAGTCTACGGAGGCCGCGCGTGTGACGGTGCCCTCCTCTTTCCCCGTCCGGCTCTCGCTCTCCTCGATCTCCGCGGCCGCGCGCACGAGGTCCGCACGGCTCCCCACACCCAGCTTCCCTGGATGTTCGCGCGGTGCGACTCGACCGTCCGAGGCGATCGCATCCTCGGCGGAGGAGGCTTCGGCCACGACGGTGACGTCGGCCTGCGACTCCAGAAGCATCCGGATGCCGGCCCGGACCACCGCGTGGTCGTCGACGAGGAGCACGGTCGGGCGCTCGCTCACGGACCGTCCCGCGCATCGCCCGGATAGGCGGCTCTCCAGGGACGGGCTCCACCGGCGTGAGAGCGATGCCCTGTCCGTCGCCGACCTCGACCGGCCTTCCACCGTTCCGTGCGGATCCCGTTCTCCCACCCCCGCCTCCTCGGCCGCTCGGCTTCCGCCGCGCGCGACCTACGGCGTTTCGGTTGCGAGCATATGCCCGCGCGTCAGTCGCGAAGTTGCATCCCCGGATGGGTTCGGAAGCAACGCTTCTTGAAACGACGGTCCATCGGCCTCCCCGGGAGGGGCTGCGCCGAAAGGGAACTCAGCGCTCTGCGCCGGCGAGCGACTGCCGGATCACATCCAGGACCCCGGGGTCCTCGAGGCCGGAGAGGTCCCCGGGATCCTCACCGAGGGCGGTCGCCCGGATCGCCCGGCGGACGATCTTCGCGCTCCGCGTCTTGGGGAGCTCGGGGACGAAGACGACCTTGGAGGGCAGGAACGACCGGCCGAGATGGTCCGCCACCACGTTTCGCAGGGCCCTCGCGAGACCGGCATCGGCCTCCTCGCCGGGCCGGACCACCACGAAGCACCAGATCGCCTCGCCTTTGAGCGGGTGTGGCACGCCGATGGCGGCGGACTCCGCCACCGCCGGATGGGAGGCCAGCGCGCTCTCCACCTCCGCCGGCCCGAGACGCTTGCCGGCGACGGACAGGGTGTCGTCGGAGCGGCCGTGGAGGAACCAGAATCCGTCCTCGTCTCGAGTGGCCCAGTCGCCGTGGAGCCAGACGTCGGGGAACCGGCCCCAGTACGTGTCGAGGTACCGCTCCGGGTCGCCCCAGATCCCTCGCGTCATCGCGGGCCAGGGCTGACGGCACACGAGCTCTCCCACTTCCCCGGCCGCGACCGGGAGGCCGGCGGGATCGACGATGTCGATGTCCATCCCGAGCGCGGGGCCTCGGAGCGTGCACGGCTTCAGGTCCGTGATCGGCAGCGGCGAGAGGAAGCAGGCCCCCACCTCCGTCCCCCCGCTCAGGTTGATGATCGGCAGACGCGAACCACCGACCTCTCGGTGCAGCCAGAGGTACGGGTCGGGGTTCCACGGCTCACCCGTCGACGCGAGCATCCGTAGCGACGAGAGGTCGTGTCGACGGACGTGCTCCGTTCCCGAGGGGATGATCGCGCGGATCAGCGTCGGCGAGACGCCGAGCGTCGTGATCCGGTGCCGCTCGACGAGCGACCAGAGTCGGTCGGGCGCCGGATGCGTGGGAGCGCCGTCGTAGAGGAACACGGTCGAGCCGAGCGCGAGCGCGCCGACGATCTCCCACGGCCCCATGATCCAGCCGAGATCGGTGACCCAATGCAGGATCTCCCCCGGATGCAGATCGGCTTGGTAGGCCACCTCCGACGCGATCTTCACGAGGAATCCGCCGTGCACGTGCAGCACGCCCTTCGGTCGCCCGCTGGTGCCGCTCGTGTAGCCGATGAACAGCGGGTGCTCGCTCTCCAACGCCTCGGCGGCGAGTGGGTCGTCCGAGACCGCCGCGAGCACGGTCGACCAGTCGCGTTCCCCCGCCGCGGGGCCCTCGCCCGCGTGCCGAAGGACGATCGTCTCCCTGACCGAAGGCACGCGGGCGAGGGCCCCGCGCACCGCCTCGAGCATAGGGACGGCGCGGCCCTTCCGGGGGAACGCGTCGGCGGTCAGGAGCACCGACACGCCGGCATCCTCGAGCCGGACCGCGACGGCGTCCGGCCCGAAGCCGCTGAAGATCGGCACCCAGATCGCCCCGATCTTGGAGCAGGCCATCACGGCCGCGACCGTCTCCGGGATCATCGGCAGGAAGATCCCGACGACGTCTTTGGACCCGACCCCGAGATCGAGGAGCGCCCGGGCGAGGCGATCGGTCTCGCGACGCAGGTCGGCGTAGGTCCACGCCCGCGTGTCGCCGCCCTCACCCTCCCACACCAGCGCGGGCGCGTCCGGGGTCGCTGCGGACCATCGGTCCACGCATTGATGCGCGAGGTTGATCCGCCCGCCGATGAACCACGTCGCCCATTCCACGCCCCGGGAGGTGTCGAGGACCTGCTCGTAGGGCTCGAAGAAATCGATCCCGAGGTCGTGGACCACCGCGTCCCAGAACCACGAGACGTCCTCGACGGAGCGCCGGACGAGCTCGTCGTACGTCTCGATCCCGTGTGCGCGCATGAACCGGGTGACGTTGGCCCGCTCGACATAGTCGGGCGTCGGCGACCAGATGATGTCGCTCACGCGGCCACGATAGGCGCGCGAGGTGTTTGACGACCGCGGCAACGGCGTGCGCACCGAGTGCGGACCGCCCGGCCCTTCGATATACATGGAGGCCATGGGGCTCCGAGTGGGTGTGGCCGGTGTCGGCTGGTCCGGCTTCTCCCCGACGACGGAGGGGACCTCCTACAAGGAGCTGATGTTCGAGGCCGCCCGGAGCGCGTACGCGGAC
>DASSDW010000012.1:0-37886 GCA_035696925.1 Actinomycetota bacterium | reverse complement strand
TCGACCGGCGTCGCAGGCTTCGCAGGCGTCGCCGGCTTCGCCTTCCGGGACTACACCGACGCCGAGGTCGTGCGCGCGGAGCTCGAGGTCCTCGGGCTGGACGCCACCCGCCACATCGTGAGCTTCTACGAGCCGCTGCTGCGCGACCTCGGCATCACGCGTTCGGAGGACGTGTGGCGGTGCCGAGCGAACGAGTGGGTGATGATCGCCGGCGTGAAGGTCTCCTCGCAGACCCCCGCGATCCGCAGCGGGCAGCGGATCATCTTCGTCACGCTCGACGACGGCACCGGGCCTCTCGAGGTCACGGTCTTCGGATCGGTCCAGCCGAAGGTGGCCAAGACCGTGTTCCACGCGTTCGCGATGGTGGTGTGGGGGCAGGTCCGCCGGACCGGTCGTCGGGGCGTGAGCGTCGTCGCGGAGGAGGTCTGGGATCTCACGGCGCTGCACCGGGCACGCGCCGACGGCACCCTCCGCGAGACCATGGCGGGCCCGGTGCGGCCGACAAGCCCGGACCGGCGGCTGTGGCACGCGAGCCCCGGGTCTGCAGGCTGATGGCGTTGTCGGCTGCCTGCACGCAGGCTGATCCGCGGCATGATGTGGCCGTGACCACCCCCCAGAGGCCGCCCGAGCCGATCCTCCACGTGGACCTCGACGCGTTCTACGCCTCGGTCGCCGTCCTCAAGGATCCCTCGCTCGTAGGCAAGCCCGTGATCGTGGGGGGGACCGGCGCACGCGGGGTGGTCACCAGCGCGTCCTACGAGGCGCGACGGTTCGGTGTGCGGAGCGCGATGCCGTCGGTCCGTGCGCGCCGCCTGTGTCCGGAGGGCATCTTCCTCCCACCCGATTTCGACGCCTATCGCGTGCATTCCCACCGCTTCCGGGAGGTCCTCCTCGCCCACACCCCGCTCGTGGAGCCGATCTCCCTCGACGAGGCGTTCCTCGACGTGGGCGGAGCCACCCGCCTGTTCGGCTCGCCCGTGGAGATCGCGAAGAGGATCCGGCGGGAGGTCGCTCGGGAGGTCGGCGTGACGTGTTCGGTGGGCATCGCGCCGACGAAGTTCGTGGCCAAGCTGGCATCGGACGGCTGCAAGCCCGACGGCTTCCTCCACGTGCCCGCGGCAGGCGTGGCCGCCTACCTGGAGCCGCTCCCCGTCGGGAGACTCTGGGGGGTGGGGGAGAAGACGGCGGAGCTGTTGGGGCGCCTGGCGATCCGCACGGTCGGGGACCTCGGGAGGACACCTCCGACGATCCTCGAGCGTCTGATCGGTGGCGCGGCGGCGAGCCACCTCGGCGCGCTGGCGCGCGGGGTCGACGACCGCCGGGTCGAGCCCTACGAACAGCCGAAGTCCATCGGGCACGAGGAGACGTTCGATCGGGACCTCGACGACGAGGACGAGATCCTGCGGGAGCTGCTGGCGCTCTCGGGGCGGGTGGCCGCTCGTCTCCGCGAGGACGGCTACCGTGCGCGGACGGTCACGCTGAAGGTCCGGCTCGCGAACTTCACGACACTCACCCGTTCGCGCACGCAGCCCGATCCCACCGACCTCGGTGGAGAGATCCACCGGACCGTGTCCGAGCTGTATCGCCACCTCCCCGGGGAGAGACGACGTGTCCGGCTGCTCGGGGTTCAGGCTGCGGGATTGGACTCGGCGGGCGCGCACCAGCTGGCGCTGCTGCGCTCCGAACGCTGGGACGACGTGGAGCGCACCGTGGACCGGATCGAGCGTCGCTTCGGGACCGGTGCGGCGGGGCCCGCGAGCCTCCTCGACCGATCGCGCACCCGTTCGGTACCACTCGATCGGGACCCCTCTCTATAATCGGAGGGGAACGGGGTCGCCCCCCGCGGCCGGAGGTGCCATGCCGCTCAACGATCACGAGCAGAAGATCCTGGAGGAGATCGAACGGCGGCTCTCGGAAGAGGATCCGAGGCTCGTCGAGCAGGTCACCCGCACGGACCTCCACACGCATGCCTGGGGTCGGATGAAGTTGGCGATCGCGGGGTTCGTCGTCGGATCGCTGATGCTCCTGCTCGTCGGCGTGTCCGTCTGGATCGCGGCCGCGGGGTTCGTCGCGATGACCCTGTCCGCGGTCCTCGCCTACCGGTACGCGGGTCGTCTCGGCGACGACACCGTCGCCCCGGGCGCGTTCGGAAGGATCGCGTCGCGCGTCGCCGGGCGGCTCCGGCCGCCACCGTCGGCACCTCCGTCGGACGAGCGATAGGCGCGCGCACCGACGCGTGCGCGAACCGCCGCGAACGTCGCGTCGATCACACGGTCTGACCACTGCGCTTGCCACGACTTCGTGGATGGGTGTAGAACGTGCATTCCTTCCCCTGGGTGCGAGTGCGTCGCCGGAGGGCGGGTTCCCCGGGAGGGCCCGTGACGTTCGCGCCGGATGGTTCGGGTTCGAAGTTGTCGTGATCGAAGGGGCGCGCGTCCGATGGAGGGTTTCACCGCGCATCAGGCATGTAAGTTCACGGGTTGCTCGCCACGTCAGCTGCGCTACTGGGACGAGATCGGGCTCGTCGAGCCCACGGTGCAGGGCACCGGCGGACGCCCCGGGGTGCCCCGCCTGTACTCCTTCCGGGATCTGGTCGCGCTGCGGGTCGTGAAGTCGTTGCTCGACGGAGGGATGTCGCTGCAGCGGGTCCGCCGCTCGTGGGAGTTCCTCACGAAGAAGGCCGGCCTTACGAAACACCTCTCCGAGGTGAAGCTCGTGACGGACGGTCAGTCGATCTTCAAGATCTGCCGGCGCGATGGCGAGGTGATCGACGCGCTCCGCGACGGGCAGATGGCGTTCTTCGTCGCCATCGACGACATCGCGACGGGCGTGGAGACGAAGGTCCGACAGTTCGAAGAAGACCGCGAGCGGTTCGTGCGAGCGCTCCGCGCCGCCGCGGCCACCACGGCGACGGGTCAGTCAGCCGCCCGCTAGGCGGATCGTCCTCAGGTCCAGCGGCCGCGGTAGAGGCCGATGAACCATGCCGTCGGTCCGACGGACCGCCGGATCTCGCGGATCGCGGTGTCCGCGGCGCTCCCGGCCTCGCGTGCCTGCTCCTCGGACGGCTCGTGAGGAGAGTACGCGGCCGCCGACGCGAGGACGGTCAGCCGATCGAGGTGCCCGTTCGACAGATACCCCGTCTCCATCACCTTCGTGCGGTACTCGTTCAGGGTCTCGCCCGACTCGCGACCGAGCCCGATCCCGGTGGCGCGCTCCGTGAACACCTCGTACGTCGCCAGGATCAGACGACGCGGCTCTTCCCCGGCGCGCCGCAGGCGGACCCGCCGTCGGAGAGCCCGTACCGGCGGCACGAGCAGGAGCACGAGCCCGACGACGACGGCGCCGAGGAGGAGCGCCATCCTCGCGCTGATGGGGGAAGCATCGTCGGCGATGTCGATCGTGCCCGGGTCACCGGTGGCTCCCCGGGGACCGTTCCCCGGCCGCAGACCCTCGATCGTGGTCGCCTCGCGGTTCTGGGTGGCACTTCCTCCGGTCCCGCGGGGAGGAGTCTCACCCGCGCAGTCCTGTCCGGGACACGGGGCATCGCCGGCGGACACGTACGTCACCGCGTTGGTCCGGGTCGGCGTGGGTTCGAACGGCATCCAGCCCCACCCCGGGAACCACACCTCCACCCACGCATGGGCGACTTCGGTGGTGAACGAGTACTCGCCCTGTGCGATCGGCCGACCCGTGGCGTAGCCGACGACGACCCGAGACTGGATGCCGATCGTGCGGAGCATCGCGGCCATCGAGGTGGCGAACTGCTGACAGAAGCCGGCTTTCGTCTCGGTGAGGAACTCGAGGATCGAGCTCGATCCCGACCGGAGCGGGGTATCGACCTGATAGCCGAACTCGCCGGAGCTGTGCAGGCGCTCCTCGATCGCGACCACCCTGTCGAAGACGTTGTCGGCGTCCCCCACCCAATCGAGTGCGATCGCCCGGATCCTCTCGTCCAGGTCGTCGGGGACATCCGTGTAGCGACCGCCCTCGAGGGTGTTGAAGAACGGGATGTTCCGGAGCGCCTCGGCCGTCACGCGCGGGCGATACGTGGTCACCTCGTAGACATCGCCTTCGCTCAACGGTCGATCCACGAACGCGTTCAACAGGTCCCAGTCGTAATGAACGGTCCGATCGGTGATCCCCTCGATCGAACCGATCGGTGAGGGAGCCGGGAGGAAGCGCTGCCCGAGGTCCCTCATGATCTCGATCCGGGCGGTCGTCTCCTCGCCTCGGCCCGGATCCGGGAGCTCCGCGCCGGGAACGAGCGGCACGCCTTCGGACGTCTCCGCCGGTCGCCAGCCCACGCCGTCGAACTCGGGCACGGTGACGAGCCGGATGTAGCCCGGGTGGTCCGTCGTGACGCGGAGCACCTCGACCGGGTCGGTCTGCGTCAGCGCGGACTCGACGGAGACGAACGGGTCGATCGCGACGCGATCGGCCGCCGGTGTCCCGAAGTCGACGAGCCCCTTGGACCCGAACCCCGGCACGAGGATCGGTGAGAGCAGCGCCGCTCCCAGCGCCGTGAACGCGAGGCGGCGTGCCCCCCGGCCGGCGGTGGCAGCGATCCCGCGCCGCCCGGACGCCCACACCGGTCCCCATCCCTGGACGCGCGCGAGCCCGTCCGCGAACACGACGAGGAGAGCCGCGGCAAGGAACGCCACTCCGTAGAGGGGCTTCACGAATTCCTCGAGCACCGTGTCGGCGAACGCGACCAGTGCGACGGGGGGCACAAGCCCCAGGAGCGGACTCCCCGCGCGGAACGCCAGGGCGTGCGCGGAGAACACCGCGGCCCACAGCGAGACGACCGCCGCCAGGAGGAGCGGATCGATCGGCTCCGCCGGTGCGGGCTGGATCCTCGCCTGCTCGCCTACGAGCGCGGCGGCGTCGAGGGCGGCCCGGAGCGTCTCGGCCGTGGGCAGGCCGTACCACGTGGTCTGGGGGAAGACAATCAGCCCGATCGCGAGGATGAGCCCCACACCGCTCACGACCGTGGCCAGCAACAGGCTCCTCCGCTCGAACGCGGCGGCCAGCAGCGCCGCGCCCACCGCGGCGGCCACCAAGGAGAGGGTCGAGCCCGCCCCCAGGAACACACGCCCGAACGCCAGCGCCGTCGTCACCGCGAGGAGGACCGCGGCGGCGAGCGCGATCAGACGATGCGCGCGAGCGGACGTTCCAGCGGCGTGTGCCATCGCTCCTGCAATCTCATCGACGGGGGCAGGACGAGGACGTCCCACCCCGCTCGGGCGAGGGACAGGCGGGCCTGACTCGCCCGGCCTTCGAGCTGCGCCTGCCGCTCCGGCGGCAACCGCACCGGATCGGTCGGATAGATCAAGATCGCGAGCTTCTGTCCGAAGCCCGCGCCTGCGCGGATCAGCGCGCTCAGCTCGGCGGGAACGGGAGGCGCGGACACGAACACGAGCGAGGTGTCCGGGGAGGAGCCCGAGCGGAGGTGGGCCAGGGCCGGCCCGATCGACCGGACCTCCGCGTGCGAGATCCCGGTGAGCGCGTCGAGGAACCGCTCCTCGGACAGGGCCGCGGCCGGGAGCTCGGTGGTGCCGAGGCGGAGCACGAAGCCTCTGCGAGCGAGCAGGACGCCGACCGAGGCGGTCGCGGAGACCCCGCGTTCGAAGGCCGGGGTCTGCGTCCGGCCGAGCGCGCTGGCCCGCGTGTCGAGGAACACGAGCCCGCTCGCCCGACGTGTCGACTCGTCCTGGCGGATCATCAGCTCGCCGGTCCGGGCGACGGAGGGCCAGTGGATCCTCCGCAAGTCGTCACCCTCCTGGTAGGACCGCATCGTGTAGTACTCCTGGCCGGTCCGGAACAGCTGTCGGGCGCGTGACGCGCCGAACGACGGCCCCGAGGCAGGATCGGGGGCGGCGCCCAGATCCTCGATCTCGGGGGCGACGAGCAGTTCCTCCCGTTCGTCGAACTCCAGGCGCACCCTGCTGAGCGCGAACGGATCCGACACGTCGATCACGAGCGGTCCGAGGAGATAGCGCCCTCGCGACTGAGGGACCAGCGTGTACGTCGCCTCCTCCCGTTTCCCGGCACGGATCCCGCCGATCACGAGCCGCGCCGCTCGTCCGAGGGGCGTCGGGAGCCGGTCCTCCAGAAGGAGGAACGAGGTGGGGATCGGGGAGCGGTTCTCGACGTCGAGGGTCACGGTGACTCTGGAGCCGGGGCTGATCCGGACGTCGGACAGCCGTCGGCGGACCGAGATCCGCTGGGCGCCACGCTTCGCCGCCAACGAGGCGATCAGCGGGAGTGCGGTGATGCCGATCGCGATGACCTCCAGACCGGGGGAGCCGAGCAACCGTGCCGCGAACCACATCGCGATGCCCGTCACGAAGACGGTCACGCCGCGTCCCGCGAGCATCAGTGGCCCGGGAGCATCAGGGGTTCTCCGCGATGGGGACGTCGACCTCGTCGATGATCTCCCGAACGAGCACCTCCGCGGAGCGCCCGCTCATGATCGCGTCCGCCGTGACGATGATGCGGTGCGGCAGGGCGACCGGTGCGAGGGTCTTCACGTCGTCGGGGATCACGTAGTCCCGTTCCTCAGCCGCTGCGAGCGCGCGCGCGGCTCGCAGGAGCATGATCGAGGCCCGCGGGCTGGCGCCGAGGTAGACGTCGGAGTGCCGTCGGGTCGCTTCCACCAGATCGACGATGTACCTGCGGATCGGTGGAGCCGCGTGGATCCTCCGGGCCTCCTCGATCATCTCCCGGACGCCGCTCGCGTCGCTCACGGGCCGGATGTCGTCGAGCGGGGCCCCGGCCGCGTGGCTCGCCAGGATCTCGGAAGCGACCTCGGCATCGGGATACCCGATCGCGAGGCGCATCATGAATCGATCGAGCTGCGCCTCCGGGAGCGGATAGGTCCCCTCGTGCTCGATCGGGTTCTGCGTGGCGATCACGATGAACGGTGTTCCGAGGGTGTGCGTCTCGGTATCGACGGTGACCTGCCGCTCCTCCATGCACTCGAGGAGCGCGGACTGGGTCTTGGGAGAGGCCCTGTTGATCTCGTCTCCGAGCACGATGTTGGCGAAGATCGCGCCAGGCTTGAACTCGAAGTCCCCGGTCTCCTGGCTGAAGACGTTGACGCCGGTGACATCGGTGGGCAACAGATCCGGTGTGAACTGGATCCGCCGGAACGAGCAGTCGATCGAGCGGGCGATCGACTTGGCGAGCATCGTCTTGCCGACGCCGGGAACGTCCTCGATCAGCAGGTGGCCCTCGGCGACCAGGGCGACGAGGGCGAGCCTGATCTCCTTGTGCTTGCCGCGGACGACCCGTTCGACGTTCTCCTCGATCTCACGGAACCGAGCAGCGAACGCCCGGGGATCCGGGATCTTCTCTCGTACCTCCATCGCATCCGACCCCTGACCTCGGTAGCAGGTGCACAATCTTACGTGCGAGACGGAACCGGGGTTGCGTCGAGGTAGCAGACGCCTGCCGGTGAGGGCAAGTTCCCGACACGTCGGAGGCCGGCCGCGGCGACGCGGGTTCGAGGGCCGCGGGTCCTGGGCTCGAGGGCGGACCGACCCACGAACGGACGCCCCGCGCGGCCCCTAGTCGCAAGATCAGGCATCGCGCGCGGGCCGGCCCGCCTTCGCTCGACAGATTACACGGTTGTGATTCGCGCAGCCCGTATCCCTCGTGGTTCCTGCGAGGTCGCTACACTGCGCGCATGGGACGCGCCCTCGTGCTCAACGCGTCGGAGTCGCCGCTCGCGGTGGTGGCAGCGAGACGGGCGGTCGTCATGGTGCTCAAGGAGAAGGCCGACGTCATCCTCAGCAACGGGATGGTGTTCCACTCGGCCCGGTTGACGATCGAGGCGCCGTCCGTGGTCCGACTCCGTCGGTACGTGCACGTCCCGTACCGGCCGCACGCGCCGCTGACCCGACGGGCGGTGTTCGCGCGCGACCTCGGCACGTGCCAGTACTGCGGCGCCGCGGCGGAGAACCTTGATCACGTGATCCCCCGATCACGGGGCGGCTTGCATACCTGGGACAACGTCGTCGCCTCGTGTCGCAAGTGCAACGCGCGCAAGGAGGACCGGACCCCGCACGAGGCCGGCTTCTCCCTCCTGCGACAGCCCTACGCGCCGAGGGACGGGTTCCATCTGACGCTCGGCCGGATCGAGCCCGGCTGGGAGCTCTACCTCGCCTCGTAACGGCTCCGTCCCGTAACCGCCCGCCACGGTCCTCCGTTCTCCTGGCCCAGATATCTGCCGTTGGCCATTGACGGAGTGGAGTGTTAGTGGCATAAACGTGGGGCTCAGTGGAGGAGAGGGGAGGAGGCGTGGCCGAGCTCCTCGGCACGCATAGCTATTCACTCGACCCGAAAGGCAGGGTGTCGCTGCCCGCGAGGTTCCGCGCGGCGTTCGACGAAGGCCTCTGGCTGACCGTTGGCCAGGACCGCTGCCTGTACTGCTTCCCCCGGGCCGAGTGGGAGCGACGCAGTCGCGAGGTCGGCGCCTTCGCCCTCTCCGACAAGGACGGTCGCGCCTTCTCTCGTCTGTTCTTCTCCGCGGCCGACGAGGTCAGGCTCGACGCCCAGGGGCGAGTCACGATCCCGCAGCGACTGCGGGACGCGGTCGGGATCAACAAAGAGGTGGTCGTGCTCGGCGTCCGCGAACGGATCGAGATCTGGGATCGAGCCGAGTTCGAGCGGTACCGGGACGCCCATGCGGACGCCTACGAGAACGGCGACCTCGAGCCCCGGGGAGCACGGCCGGTCGCGGGAGGCCACTCCGGCTTCGACAGGGGATCACGGACGACGGAGGGATGAGGATGCAGACGAAGCTTTCGACGGAGGTTCGACAGAGCCTCTCGTTGCTCGGGATGACGGCGCTGACGTTGCTCGCGTCGATCGGCCTCGGGGTCCTGGCGGGACAGATCGGGTGACGTGGCGAACGACGAGCGGTCGCACGAGCCCGTCTTCGTGCGTCCACCGCACGAGCCGGTCATGGTGGCCGAGGTCGTCGAGTGGTTGCTTCCCGAGGGGTCGGGGACCGGGCGACGGGTCGCCGACATGACCGTGGGCGCCGGGGGCCACGCGGCCGCGCTGCTCGACGCCGGCGTGGAGCACGTGACCGGGTTCGACCGTGATCCCGAGGCGCTGCGGATCGCGCGCGAGCGCCTGGCCGCGTACGGGGACCGCTTCACGGCGGTACATCGACGCTTCTCCCAGGTCGGAGAGGCCGAAGCCACGGGGCCGCTGCACGGGGTCCTCTTCGACCTGGGAGTGTCGTCGATGCAGCTCGACGAGCCCGCCCGTGGGTTCGGGTACCGCGTGGACGGACCGCTCGACATGCGCATGGGCGACGGCGACGTCACCGCCGCGGACCTCGTGAACGACCTTCCGGAGGGCGAGCTCGCCGATCTGCTCTACGAGTTCGGGCAGGAGCACCGTTCGCGTCGTGTCGCGGCGGCGATCGGCCGCGCGCGGCAGCGGGCTCGGATCGAGACCACCGACCAGCTGGCCGGTGTGGTCGCGAGTGCTCTGGGACGACGTCCGGGGGGCCCCCACCCCGCGCGTCGGACGTTCCAGGCGCTCCGCATCGCGGTCAACCGGGAGCTCGAGGAGCTCGCCACCTCCCTGCCTCGGGCGGTCGGGCTCCTCGGCCCCGGTGGCCGCGTGGTCGTCCTTTCCTATCACTCTCTGGAGGACGGGATCGTCAAGCGCGCGTTCCGCGACGACGAGCGCCTCCGTGTCCTCACCAGGAAGCCGCTCCAGCCCTCTGATGAGGAGCGCGCCCGCAACCCTCGCGCGCGGAGCGCCAAGTTCCGCGCCGCCGAGCGCATCGAGGAGGCGGCGTGAGCCTCCCGGCCCGCGAGGCGGAACGGCGGGCGCCGGCTCCGCATCACCGACCTCGACGTCGTGCGGAGAGCCCCGCACGGCCGCCCGCGACGCACCCGCCGATCCCCACCCCTCCCCATCCCCATCGGCGGGCGCGTCGCGGGCACCACACCGCGTTCTGGGTCCTCACGGCGGTGGTCGTGTCCTCGCTCGTGGTCGGCCTCGTCTCCGTGAACGCGATGCGGGTGGACGCGGCGTATCGGAGCCGATCCCTCGCCGAGGAGATCCGAACGATGAGCGACGAGCGGCGGACCCTCGTGAACGACGTCGCCCGTCTGTCGTCGCCGTCCCGGGTCGGTCGCTGGGCGGTTCGCCGGGGCCTCGTGCACCCTGCCGCAGGTGACGTGGTGATCCTCCAGGTGCGCGGCTTCTCGCATCCCACCGAACCGACGGCCGAGGCGGGGGAGTGAGGCGTCCGCCCGCCGGTCGACTCGTCGCGCTGCTGGGTGTGATGGTGCTGGCACTGGCGGGCGTGGGGACCCGGTTGGTGGTCCTGCAGGTCGGTGATCACCGAGCGTTCGCGGCGCAGGGCCTGGACCAACGGGTGCACCTGATCGACCTGCCGGCGGAGCGCGGCGCGATCGTGGATCGGACGGGGGTCCCGCTCGCGATCACCCTCGAGGCTCGGGACGTCTACGCCGATCCCCGGTACGTGACCGACCCGATCGGCGAAGCCGCGCGGATCGCGAAGATCCTCGACCTCCAGCCCCGTCACGTGGAGCGGCTGCTGCGCACGCCCGACTCCACGTTCGTCTACCTCGGCCGCCAGGTCGACGCCGAGGACACCGAGAAGCTCGAGTCGCTCGGCCTCCCGGGCATCGGGTTCCTCGACGTCCCCAAGCGCTACTACCCGGCGGGCGCGCTCGCGCCGCAGGTGCTCGGCTTCGTCGGGGTCGACGCCACCGGGCTCGCGGGCCTCGAGTTCGAGTACCAGGACGTCCTCGCCGGTTCACCCGGAACCCGCACGGTGGAGCTGTCGGCAGACGGGTTGCCGATCGCGAGCGGGATCGAGGTCGTGGAGCCGGCGATCCGCGGGCGGACGCTCGTGACGACCCTGGACCGCGAGGTCCAATACCTGGCCCAGGAGGGGCTGCAGCGCGCGGTGAAGGAGAACGGCGCGAAGGGCGGGACGATCGTCGTCATGGACGCGCGGACCGGCGATGTCTACGCGATGGCCTCCTATCCCTGGTTCGACCCCAACGACTTCGCGACCGCCGAGCGGGACGCGATCCGGAACCGCGCCGTCACCGACATGTTCGAGCCGGGATCGGTCAACAAGGTCGTGACGGCGGCGGCGGCCCTCGAGACCGGCGCGGTGGGTCTCCGCGAGGTCTTCCGTGTCCCGTCGTGGATGAGGGTCGGCGGCTACACCGTCAACGACTCCCACGCCCATCCCATCCAGGACATGACCCTCGGCGACATCGTCGCCCAATCCAGCAACATCGGGTCGGCGATGATCGCCGAGCGGGTGGGGAGCGCGGATCTCGCGTCCGTGCTCGCCCGGTTCGGCTACGGAACCCCCACGGGTATCGGTTTCCCGGGCGAGGCCGGGGGCGTCGTCCCCGATCTCCGTAACTGGACCGACATCACGCGTACGACCGTGTCCTACGGACAGGGCATCTCGATGACGCCGCTGCAGATGGCCGCCGTCTACGCGACGGTCGCCAACCACGGGATGTGGGTGCAGCCCCGCCTCGTCCGCGGCACCTCGGGTTCCGATGGACGGCTCCACGAGTCACTTCTCGACGAACCTCGACGGGTCCTTTCGGAGGAGACGGCGACGATGCTCACCCGCATGCTCGCCTCCGTGGTGTCCTCGGGCACGGGCGGCGCGGCGGACATCCCCGGCTATCAGGTCGCCGGCAAGACCGGCACGGCGCGGAAGTTGGTCGACGGCAGGTACGTCCGGCGGTACATGGCGTCGTTCGTGGGCTTCTTCCCCGCGTCGGACCCCCGGGTGGTGATCGCGGTGTCGATCGACGAGCCTCGGACGATCTACGGGGGCGTGGCGGCCGCGCCGGTCTTCTCCGAGATCGCGCGCCACGTGATCCAGCGCCTCGCGATCCCGGCCGCACCGCCCGTGAGCCTGCCGCCGTTCGCGGCGGATCCCTGATCGGTCGTTCCGCGGTTCGCCGGGTCCGCTTGGCGGGTTCGGGCGTGTGCCGCCGGTACGCTGGACGGCGGTGAACCCTCTTCCCCAGGTGCCGCTGTCCGTGGTGGCGGACGCCGTGCGCCGTGCCGAGATCCGCGGTGACGCAGGTGTCCCGATCCGCGAGGTCGCCTTCGATTCCCGCGAGGTTCCGACCGGCGCGCTCTTCTTCTGCGTCCCGGGCGCGAACATCGACGGACACGGTCATGCCCGCGACGCGATCCGCGCGGGGGCCGTCGCGCTCGTCGTGGAGCGGTGGCTCGACCTCGACGTGCCGCAGGTGCGTGTCCGGTCGGTGCGCGACGCGATGGGCCCGATGTCCAGCGCGGTGTTCGATGAGCCGTCCGGATCCCTCACGGTGATCGGCGTCACCGGGACGAACGGCAAGACGACGGTGGTCCATCTCCTGGACGCGGTCCTGCGAGCCGCCGGCCATCGCACGGGAGCGATCGGGACCGTCGGCGCGCATGTGGGCGACGAGCCGGTCGCGCTCTCCCGGACGACGCCGGAAGCGCCCGACCTCGTCCGCTTGCTGGCGAGGATGCGCGACACCGGCGTGACCGCGGTGGCGATGGAGGTCTCCTCGCACGCCCTCGACCTCGGCAGGGTCGGCGGCGTCCGCTTCGACGCGGCCGTGTTCACGAATCTGTCCCAGGATCACCTCGACCATCACGGGACGATGGAGCGGTACTTCGAGGCGAAGGCATCGCTGTTCACCGAGGAGCGCACGGACCACGCGGTCGTGAACCTCGACGATCGATGGGGGCGGAGGCTCCTGGACGTCGCCGTGCCGCTCACGACCTTCGGGCTGGATCCTGAGGCCGACGTCCGCGGCGAGGACGTCCGCACGACCCCGGAGGGACTGTCCTTCCGCGTGGACGGGCGCGAGGTGCGCAGTCCGCTGCGCGGCGCCTTCAACGTCTCGAACACCCTCGCGACGTTCGCCGCGGCGCGGGTGATCGGCCTCGACGACGGCCCGGTCCTCCGGGGGCTCGCCGACGCGGAACAGGTGCCCGGCCGGATGGAGCCGATCGAAGCGGGGCAGGATTTCCTGGCGGTGGTGGATTACGCGCACACGCCGGATAGCATCCGAACAGTGCTTGCCGCGGCACGCCCGTTGGCGATGGGCCGGGTGATCGTCGTCTTCGGTTGCGGTGGTGACCGTGACCGCGCGAAGCGGTCCCCGATGGGGGCGGCGGCAACGGAGGGAGCTGATCTCACGGTCATCACCACGGACAATCCGCGCTCCGAGGACCCTTCGGAGATCATCGCCGAGGTCGAGCGGGGCGCCGCCGCGGGGGGCGGAGCCTTCGTGGTGGAGCCGGATCGTCGCGCCGCGATCCGGTGGGCGCTCCGAGAGGCTCGTTCCGGCGACGTCGTGGTCGTGGCCGGCAGGGGCCACGAGCCCCTGCAAGAGGTGGGGGACCGGTTCCGCCCGTTCGACGACCGTGTCGTGGTCCGCGAGGAGCTCGGCGTGATCGGCGGAGCGGCATGAAACCGAGGGCCCTGTCTGACGTCGCCCGCGCCGTCGAGGGGACGCGGGAGGGCGAGGACGTCGAGATCCGGTCGGTGTCCACGGATTCCCGCACGGTGGGAGCCGGAGGACTGTTCGTGGCCCTACCGGGCGAGCGGGCGGACGGTCACCGATTCGTCGACGCAGCGATCGCGGCGGGCGCCGCGGCCGCGATGGTCGCCGAGGATCGGAGCGGTTCCACCGAGATCGGATCCTTCCCGCTCGTCCGCGTGAGCTCTACGACCGAGGCCCTGCTGCGACTGGCGGCGGACGAGCGGGAGCAGATCGGCGCCACGGTCATCGGGATCACGGGAGCGAACGGGAAGACGTCCACCAAGGATCTGGCGGACGCGGTCGCGCGGACGCGGTTCCGCGTCCACGCGAGCCCGGGCTCGTTCAACAACGAGATCGGGCTCCCGCTCACCCTCCTGGGAGCGCCGCCGGACACGGAGGTCCTGGTGGCGGAGATGGGTGCGCGTCGCCTCGGGGACGTGAAGCTCCTGTCGGGCATCGCTCGCCCCGACGTCGTCGTCGTCACGAACATCGGCGTGGCGCACATGGAGGTCTTCGGGTCGTGGGCGTCGATCGTCGAAGCGTCCGCGGAGCCGGTCGACGCGCTCGGTCCCGACGGACTCGCGATCCTGAACGCGGACGACCCGATCGCGATCGGATACGCCGACCGGTGTCCCGGACGGGTCGTGACGTTCGGGACGCGATCCGCCGCCGACGTCCGGGCGGAGGACGTCTCGCTCGACCGGGAGGGACGGGCGTCGTTCCGGATGACGGCGGACGGTGCGGAGGTGCGTGTGCGCCTCGCGGTGCCGGGAGAGCACATGGTGCCGAACGCGCTCGCCGCGGCCGCGGTGGGCCGCGAGCTCGGCATCCCGCTCGACGACGCCGGCCACGCCCTGGGCGAGGCCGGCGTCTCCCCTTGGCGCATGGAGACGTTCACGACTTCGGCGGGCGTGCGGGTGCTGAACGATGCGTACAACGCGAACCCCGAGTCCACGGCCGCCGCCCTGCGGACCGCGCGATGGATCGCCGGAGACGATCGCCTGATCGCGGTCCTCGGGGAGATGGCGGAGCTCGGTCCGATCTCGGCAGAGGAGCACGATCGGGTCGGGGAGCTCGCCGCGCGCGTGCGGGTGGACCGCCTGATCACCGTCGGCGACTCCGCTCGCGCGGTCGCCCGCGCCGCCCTCCGCGAGGGGATGGAGCCGGAGGACGTCGCCAGCTACGGCACGGCCGCCGAGGCGCTCGAGGACGTGCGCGTCTCCGCCGGCACCGGGGACCTCGTCCTCTGCAAGGGCTCCCGCGTGGCAGCGCTCGAAACGATCGCCGAGGCGCTCCGTTGATCTCGATCCTCGTCGCGGGCGCGGTGGCCTTGGCGGTGACGCTGCTCGGGACCCCCGTGGCGATCAGGGTCTTCCGGTCGTGGGGGTGGGGCCAGCGGATCCGCGAGGACGGCCCGCACACCCACCTCGAGAAGGTCGGCACGCCCACGATGGGCGGGATCGTGATGCTCGTCGCCCTCGTCGTCGCCTACCTCGCGACGCGGCCCACGATCGCGGCCGGGATCACGTTCAGCCCTGCGGGCCTCGCGCTGATCCTCGCCGCGGTGGGGTTCGGATCCGTCGGGTTCGTCGACGACTTCTTGAAGGTTCGGCGGCAGCGGTCCCTCGGTCTGTCGAAGGCGCAGAAGTTCATCGGGACCGCCGTCGTGTCGGTGCTGTTCTCGTTGCTCGTGGTCGCGTTCTCCGGGGACACCGGCACCTCGACCAGCCTTTCCTTCGTCCGGCCGACGGCCCTGGACCTCGGCGTCTTCCTCTTCTCCGTCTGGGTCTTCGTCATCCTGACGTCCTCCTCGCACGCCGTGAACCTGACCGACGGGCTCGACGGTCTCGCGGCCGGCTCCTCGATCCTCGTCCTGGCCGGATACGTGTTCATCGCGTTCTGGCAGTTCCGACACATCTGCGACCCCGAACTCCCGGCCGGGGCTCCGGAGCTGCCGGCGGCGGCGTTGAAGGCGTGCTACAAGGGCGTCGACGTCCTCGCGATGCAGGACACCGCGATCATCGCGGCCGCGATGATGGGCGCCGCGATGGGCTTCCTATGGTGGAACGCCGCCCCCGCGCGGATCTTCATGGGCGACACCGGCGCCCTGGCGCTGGGAGGTCTGTTCGGCGCGATCGCGATCACCACGAACACGCAGATGCTGCTGATCATCCTCGGCGGCCTCTACGTGATCGAGACGACGTCGGTGATCGTCCAGGTGATCTCGTTCCGTGGCTTCGGGAGACGCGTGTTCCGGATGTCGCCGATCCATCATCACTTCGAGCTCTCCGGCTGGCCGGAGTTCACGGTGATCGTCCGCTTCTGGATCATCGCAGGCCTGTGCGTCGCCGTCGGTCTCGGCGTCTTCTACGCCGACTTCATCGCTCGAGGGGGACTCGATTGACCGGACGGTTCGCGGGGGAACGGGTCGTGGTCGTCGGCGCCGGCGTCGCAGGTGCCAGCGCGGCTCGGGTCCTGGCGTCGGAGGGAGCCTCCGTGCTCGTGACCGAGGCGCGACCCGCGGCCGACGTGCCGGCGGTCGCCGAGCTCGAAGCGCGGGGAGTCGAGGTCCGGGCCGGCGGCCACGATCCGCACCACCTCGACGACGCGACGCTCCTGCTCGTGGGGCCGGGTGTTCCTCCCGATGCGCCGGTCGTGCGCTGGGCCCGCGACCGTGGCCTCCCCGTGTGGGGGGAGATGGAGCTGGGGGCCCGGCTCGCTCACCGCCCCTACCTCGCCGTCACGGGGACGAACGGCAAGACGACGGTCACCTCGATGATCGAGTCCTGTCTGCGTGCGGGCGGCCTCGACGCTCTCGCGTGCGGCAATATCGGCCTGCCCTTCCCCGAGGCGGCGCTGCAGGACCGCGACGTGCTGGTGGTCGAGGTGTCGAGCTTCCAGCTGGCGCTCCACGACTCGTTCCACCCGTCGATCTCCGTCCTGGTGAACCTCGCGCCGGACCACCTCGACTGGCACGGTTCCCTCGAGGCGTACGTCGAGGCGAAGCGACGCGTGTACGCGCGGCAATCGGGCGCGGACGTGCACATCGGCAACCGCGACGATCCCGTCTCCGCTCCGATCTCCGCCGCGGCTCCGTGCGAGATCCGCTGGTTCCGAAGCGGACCGCCGTCGGACGGGGAGGTCGGGTTCGAGGGAGACGAGCTGATCGCCCGTCTCGGCGGCATCCACCGGCTCGGTCGCATCGACGCCGAGGGGGCCGGCGCGCGCGAGGACGCCGCGGCCGCGGCCGCCGTCGCCCTCGCCTACGGCGTGGAGCCGACGGTGGTGGCCGCGGCGCTCGCCTCCTTCCGCCGGGCCCCCCATCGGGGGGAGGTCGTCGCCTCCGTCGACGGCGTCCGCTTCATCGACAATTCCAAGGCCACGAACGTCCACGCCGCGGCGGCGGCGATCGATGCCGCGGGGAGCGTCGTCCTCATCGCCGGCGGCCGGGCGAAGGGTGCGGACCTGTCGCCGCTCCGCGAACACGCGAGCGGCGTCCGCGCCGTGGTCGCCATCGGTGAGGCCGCGGCGGACGTCGTCGAGGTCTTCGACGGCATCGCACCCACCTCGACCGCGGACTCGATCGAGGATGCCGTACGCGACGCGTTCGCGGCCGCGCGCCCCGGGGAGGCGGTGCTGCTGGCGCCGGCGTGCGCGAGCTGGGATCAGTTCCGGAGCTATGCCGAGCGTGGGGACCGGTTCGCGGCCGCGGCGAGGTCCCTGCACGCGGAGGCGGGTGCCCGTGGCTGACCGCACGATCGCTCGTCGGCGCACGCGGCCCGCGCCCTCCGACCGGTCCCATCTCCGGCTGGTGCGTCCGGACGAGTTGCTCTCCCCGGCGGCGGCCGCGGCCGCCGTGGCCCGCCGGAACCTCACGCTCCTGCTCGTGCCGACGGGGCTCCTGACGATCGTGGGCCTGGTGATGATCCTCTCCGCCGGGTCGATCTCGGCCGTGGAGGGGTACGGGACGAGCTTCTGGTACTTCAACCGGCAGACGCTCTACGCCGTCGCAGGCCTGGCCGGCCTGGTGGTGACGGCGCGGGTCCCCATCGCGTTCTGGCGCCGAGCCGCGATCCCGATGCTCCTCGGCGTGATGCCCCTGATGCTGCTCGCGCTCCACCCGTCGGTCGGTTCCTCCCTCTACGGCGCCTCGCGGTGGATCGATCTCGGTCCGATCACGCTCCAGCCGGCGGAGTTCGCCAAGCTCCTCACGATCTGCTCGGCCGCCGCGATCCTGTCCCGGCCGTGGAAGGACCTCACCCGTCCACGGGACGTCCTCCTGCCGCTCGGCCCGCTGGTGCTCGCGGTCGCGGGCATCGTGATCCTCCAGCGGGACCTCGGGACGACGCTGATCATCTGCGGGAGCGTCTTCCTGCTGTTGTTCGTCGCGGGGATCCGACTCCGGTACCTCGTGTGGACGGCGATGGCCGGACTCGGCGCGGTCGCGTACTTCATCTTCGGCACCGACTACCGGCGCACGAGGTTCCTCGAGGCCTGGCTCAAGTGGGAGCTCGATCCGAGCGGAGCGGGCTGGCAGCTCCGGCAGGGTCTGATCGCCTTGGGGTCCGGCGGATGGTTCGGTGTGGGCCTGGGCAACAGCCGCCAGAAGTGGGACTACCTCCCGAACGCGCACAGCGACTTCGTCTTCGCCGTCCTCGGGGAGGAGCTCGGCCTGATCGGGGCGATCGCCGTGCTCTCCCTCTTCGGCATCCTGGTGTTCGCCGGCATCCGCATCGCGATGGGCGCCCGGGACCCGTTCGGGCGGCTCCTCGCGGCAGGCGTCACCGGATGGATCGGGCTCCAGACCCTCGTGAACCTCGGGGCGGTGACCGGGTTGTTGCCGATCACGGGCGTGCCGCTCCCGTTCCTCTCCTTCGGCGGGACCGCCCTGGTGGTGACCCTCGCCGGAGTGGGCGTGATGGCGAGCGTCGCGCTCGACGACGTGCGCTCGACCGGGAGGAGGCGTGCGCGGTCCCGCTCCACGGACGAACGGGGCAGGCCGTGAGGGTCGTGATCGCAGGAGGTGGGACGGCCGGGCACATCTCACCGTCGATCGCGGTCGCCCACCGGCTCCGGGCAGGCGGCGCGTCGGTGGAGTTCGTCGGCTCACCGATCGGTCAGGAGGCGTCGCTCGTCCCGGCCGCCGGCTTCCGGTTCCATGGTCTGCGCGCCGCGCCGTTCCGCCGCGAGATCTCGATCCGCTCCGCGACCGCGCCGTTCGTCGCCCTCGGATCCGTAATGACGGCGCGACCCATCGTGCGTGGCGCGTCCGCCGTCCTCGGCATGGGCGGGTACGCGAGCATCGCGCCCGTGCTGGCCGCCCGGTCGTTGCGCGTGCCGACGGTGGTGCACGAGCAGAACGCCGTCCCGGGTCTCGCGAACCGGTGGCTGGCCAGGATCGCAACGGTGATGGCCCTCACGTTCGAGAGCTCGCGCGCGCGACTCCCCGGCTCCGTCCGCGCCGAGCTGACCGGTCTCCCCCTCCGGCCGGAGATCGCGGCCGTCCGCTCCGGTCGGGAGACCCTGGCCGGGGAGGCTCGCCGGTCGCTCGACCTCCGGCAGGGACGGACGACCGTCCTCGTGACGGGGGGGAGTCAGGGAGCCCTGCACCTGGACCGGATCGTCGCTGCCACCCTCCCCTTGATGGCGGGACGGGCCGACCTGCAGCTGCTTGTCCTCGCGGGTGCCACGAAGGAGACGATCGTCGCCGACGCCGCGCGGCTCGAGATGGACCTCCTCGTGCGGGTCCTGCCCTACCTCGACCGGATGGAGCTCGCCCTCGCCGTCGCCGACGTCGCCGTCGCGCGGGCGGGGGCGAACACGGTGCACGAGCTTGCGGCCTGCGGGATCCCCGCGATCCTCGTGCCGTATCCGCACGCGACCGACGACCACCAGATGGCCAACGCGAGGGAGCTCGAGGTCGCGGGGGCGGCCGAGATCTTCCTCGACCAGGAACTGACCCCGAGCGGTCTCGCGGATCGGATCACCGCACTCGTCGACGATGCGGATGGCCGCGCGGCGATGTCATCCGCCGCGGGCGGATGGGCCACGCCCGACGCCGATGAGAGGGTGGCCGCCCTGGTCCGATCGGTCGCACGACCATGAGCGAGCGGTACGTCCCTCGGCCCGGCTCGATCCCCACCCTCGGGGTGCCCACCCTCGAAGGGGTGCGGTCGGCGCATCTGATCGGCATCGGCGGAGCGGGCATGCGGAACCTCGCCAGGTTGCTCCTGGCCCGCGGGGTCCAGGTGACGGGGTCGGACCTGAAGGACTCCGACGGGCTGCGGGAGCTCTCGACCTTGGGCGCCCGCGTCCGCGTGGGTCATGACGCCGCGAGCCTCGGACGTCCGGATGCCGTGGTGATCTCGAGCGCGATCGCCGAGGACAACCCGGAGCTCATGGCGGCTCGCGCGACCGGTCTCCCGGTGTGGGCCCGTCAGCAGGCGATCGCCGCCGTCGCCGAGGCGCATCGATCGATCGCGGTCGCGGGCACGACCGGAAAGACGACGACGACGTCGATGATCGCCACCGTGCTCGAGCGCGAAGGCCTGGAGCCCACATATCTGATCGGCGGCGACCTGAACGAGAGCGGGAGCGGGGCGAAGGCCGGGGACGGAGATCTGTTCCTCTTCGAGGCCGACGAGAGCGACGGCTCCTTCCTCCTGACGGACCCCACGATCGGTGTCGTCACGAACATCGAGCTCGACCACGTGGACTTCTATCCCGGAGGTGCGGAGGAGCTGCGCATGGCCTTCGCCGAGTTCTGCGCTCGCTCCGGTCAGGTCGTCATCTGTGGAGACGACGCGGGTGCCCGCGACGCCGTCTCGTTCGCCGGCGTCGCCGCGATCCGCTACGGCACCGCGGCGGATGCGGATGTGCGGCTGACGATCGCGACGGCGGGCCCCGGGGGAGCGAGCGGCTCCCTCATCGTGGCGGGTGTCGAGGTGCCGCTCTCCCTGCGGATCGACGGGGCCCACAACCTCCTGGACGCGGCGGCCGCCGTGGCGGTCTCGGAACTCGTGGGGATACCTCCGTCCGACGCCGCTCGGGCGCTCGAATCCTTCGCCGGCGTGCATCGCCGCTTCGAGGAACGGGGGAGGGTCCGAGGGGCCGCGTTCTTCGACGACTATGCCCACGTCCCCACGGAGCTGTCGGTGACGCTGGGGGTGGCGCGCGCCCGCCGGCCGGGCCGGCTGGTCGCCGTGTTCCAGCCGCACCGCTACTCACGGACCCAGGCGCTCTGGCGCGAGCTCGGCGCGGCGCTCACGGAGGCGGACCTCGTGGTCGTGACCGACGTCTACGGCGCGAACCAGGAACCGATCCCCGGGGTGACGGGGGCGCTCGTGGTCGACGGCGTGCGCGCCGCGGCCCCCGACCGCGAGGTGGTGTACGCCCCCCACCGCGATGATGCGATCGCGTTGCTCACCCAGGAGGTCCGCGACGGTGATCTCGTGATGACCCTCGGCTGCGGTGACATCTGGATGGTGGCCGACGCCGCGCTCGCGAGGATCCGTGAGGCCGATGACCGTGGCTGACCTCGGGGAGGCCGAGCGGGTCCTCCGCGCGCGACTGGGCGCGGGTGTGCGGGTGGGTTTCCCGATCGCGCCACTGACCACGTTCCGGATCGGCGGACCCGCGGCGCTCTTCGTCGAGGCACAGGGCGACGAAGCGCTCACTGCGGTGCGTGAGGCGGCCGACGCCGCGGACGTCCCTCTCGCCGTGATCGGGAAGGGCTCCAACATGCTGGTCTCCGACGATGGGTTCCCGGGAATCGTGGTGCGCCTGGGTCGCGGGTTCCGATGGGCGGGGCGCGACGGGGACCGGCTGAGCGCCGGGGGAGCGATGCCGCTGCCGGCGATGGCCGGCGTCGCGATGCGGCATCGGCTCTCGGGCCTCGAATTCGGCGTCGCGATCCCCGCGAGCCTCGGCGGCGCGGTGAAGATGAACGCCGGGGCGCACGGGCGCTCGATGTCGGACGTCGTCGACCGGGTGGAGGTCTTCCCGCTCACCGGCTCGGGTCCTCGACGATCCCTCCCTTCCTCCGAGGCGGGCTTCACGTACCGGCGATCCCGGCTCCCCGACGCCTCGATCGTCGTGGGTGCCACCGTCCGCCTCCAGCCCGGGGCGGAGAACGAGATCCGGGCGCACATGGAGGAGGCCAGGGGATGGCGCCGACGGACGCAGCCGCTCGCCGAGCCGAACTGCGGGTCCGTCTTCAAGAACCCGGACGGCGACCACGCCGCGCGACTGGTCCAGTCCGCGGGAGCGAAAGGGCTTCGGGTCGGCGGGGCGCGCGTCTCCGAGAAGCACGCGAACTTCATCGTCGCGGACCCCGGTGCCACGGCGTCGGACGTGTGGGGTCTGATCCAGGAGGTGCGCTCGCGGGTGGAGGACCACGCGGGGGTCCGGTTGGAGACCGAGGTGGAACTGATGGGGGCGGTCGGCGATGCGGACGATTGACCCGCACGGACCCGCGGCCCGTCGATCCGCCGTCGTGGGACTCGCTCTCGTCGTCGCTGCCACGATCGCGGTCGCCGCCACCTACACGCCGCTGTTCGCCGCGGAAGACATCCGGCTCGACGCTCCCGACGGCATGACGCGGGCCGACGTCCTCGCCGTCGCCCGCGTGACGGACCGCTCGAACGTGTTCCATCTGGACGCCAGCGCGGTCGAGCGGCGGCTCGAGCGCGATCCGAGGATCCTGCGCGCGACGGTGACCACCTCGCTGCCGAACCGCATCGCGATCGAGGTCGTCCCTCGGACCGCGGTGGGGCTCCTCGGTCCAGGCGGAAAGCTGGTCGGCGCCGACGGCGTGGTGATCGGCCCCGCCGGGGCGGCGCCCGACCTCCCCGAGCTCATGACGCCCGACGGGGGGCCGGTCCAGGCGAACGACCTCGTCGCGGCGGCGGCGACGGCCGGCGCGCTCGGCCCGGCGTTGCGCGGGCAGGTCGACGCCGTGATCGTCGCAACCGACGGCACCGTTCGGGTCCGGCTCGCGGCCGGTTTCCCCGCGACGTTCGGCGATGCGACGGAGCTCGACGCCAAGGCGGTGTCCCTGGCGGCCTTGCTGGGATGGATGCGGGAGGAGGGTGTCACGATCGTCTCGGCGGACGTGACGGTCCCAGGGAGCCCCACCGCACAGCTCGAACGCGGCTCGCAAGCGGTCCCTGTTCCCTGATCGGATTGTCACGAGAAAGCGCAGACCAGGTCCGGTGCCGACCCTCTTCACTTCTTGACGGACCTGCGATTTCCAAGTAGGGTCGCTACCTCCACATGAGCTAGATATGGTAATAACGTTCAAGTGGAGCCTTAGGGTTTGCAGCTGAGCACGACACCACTGCAGCAGACGCAACGCCGAACCGGCGCACGAGAACGAGCACTCCGAGTACGCGGGCCGGGGCCCGGGAGGGATTCGGATGATGGACGCTCCGCAGAACTACCTCGCCGTGATCAAGGTCGTCGGGATCGGCGGGGGCGGCGTGAACGCCGTGAACCGGATGATCGAGGCAGGCCTCCGGGGCGTTGAGTTCACCGCCGTCAACACGGACGCACAGACCCTGCTGATGTCGGATGCCGAGGTGAAGCTCGACATCGGCCGGGAGACCACGCGGGGGCTCGGTGCGGGGTCCGACCCCGATGTCGGCCGGCGCGCCGCGGAGGAGCACGCCGACGAGATCGAGGAGATCATCAAGGGCGCCGACATGGTCTTCATCACCGCCGGCGAGGGCGGCGGGACGGGGACCGGTGGCGCGCCGATCGTCGCGGAGGTCGCGCGGAACCTGGGCGCGCTCACGATTGGCGTCGTGACCCGGCCGTTCGGGTTCGAGGGCCGCAAGCGTGCGACCCAGGCCGACCTCGGGATCACGGAGCTGAAGAAGGCCGTCGACACGCTCATCGTCGTGCCCAACGATCGGCTGCTGCAGGTCGCCGACGCCAACATGCCGATGATCGACGCCTTCCGGATGGCGGACCAGGTCCTGTATCAGGGTGTCGACGGCATCACGTCGCTGATCACGACGCCCGGGCTCATCAACCTCGACTTCGCCGACGTCAAGTCGATCATGGCCGGGGCGGGATCGGCGTTGATGGGGATCGGCCTCGGATCGGGCCAGGACCGCGCGACGGAAGCGGCGAAGGCGGCGATCAGCTCGCCGCTCCTCGAGTCCTCGATCGACGGTGCGAAAGGTGTGCTCCTCTCGATCGCCGGTCCGACCGACCTGACCCTTCACGAGGTCAACGCGGCGGCCGACGCGATCACGCGGGTGGCGCACCCGGACGCCAACATCATCTTCGGAGCGGTCGTCGATGACGCCCTCGGCGAGGAGGTCCGCGTCACCGTCGTGGCCGCGGGCTTCGACAAGGTGACGGCCGTTTCCGACAGTCGCTTCGAGAGCCGCCTCTCGCGGCTGCTCGAGGAGCCCGGTGAGCAGACCCAGGAGGAGGAACCGCTCCCGTCGATCCTGGCCGAGGACGACGAGGACCGGGTCTTCACGAACGGCGAGCAGTCCCCACCGGTCAGTTTCGACGCACAGGAGGATCTGGACATCCCGGACTTCCTGAAGAGCTGAACGTCCACCCCGCGCGGCCCCTCGTCCGGGGCGGGGAGGTCCGAGTGAAGGAGGCGCCCTTCCCCCGCCTCCTCTCGGAGGATCTCTCCGCCCCGTTCGCGTTCCGGGGCCGGACGCTGGAGGCCTCGATGCTCGAACGTGACGTGGTTCGCCGCAACGTCGACGAGGTGCGATCGCGGATCGCGGAGGCCGCGGATCGGTCGGGACGGGATCCCGCCGACGTCACGCTCGTCGCCGCGACGAAGACCGTCGAGGTCGAGCGGATCCGTTGGGCCGTCGACGCCGGCGTCCGTGCGATCGGGGAGAACTACGTGTCGGACCTTCGGCGGAAACGCCAGCAGATTGCGGGCGTCGCCTGGCACTTCATCGGAACCCTCCAGTCGGGCACCGCGTCGCAGGTCGCCGATCACGCCGACGTCGTGGAATCGGTCGCGGGAGAGCGCGCCGCGAGACGTCTCGCCGGTCGCGCGGCACGCTCCGGTCGGACGCTCGACGTGTTGATCGAGGTGGACCTCACGGAGGGCCGGGCCGGCGTGCGACCCGACGACCTGCCCGCCTTCGCCGACCTCGTCGCGTCGCTCGAGGGCGTGCGATTGATCGGCCTCATGACCGTCCCCCCGATCCCTCGCACCCCCGAAGACTCCCGCGCTTCCTTCGCACGGCTCCGCGAGCTGCGTGAGGCGACGCAGGAACGACATCCGGATGTGCTGGAATCGTCGATGGGGATGTCGTTGGATTACGGGGTCGCGGTGGAAGAAGGCGCTACGATTGTGCGCATCGGGACGGCGTTGTTCGGGTCCCGAGCGACCAGGCCCCGATGAACGAACCGGGGAAACGGGCCGGGTGACGAGGAGGAACCGACATGACGGGCGTGTGGAAGAAGACGCTGAACTATCTCGGTCTGGTCGAGGACGACGAGGAGTTCGTCGAGGAGCTGCCGGATGTGGAGCCTTCGCCGGTGCGTCGCATGCGCCCTCATCCCGTCCGGGAGGTGTCCTCCGAAGCGGAAGGCGTGGTGCGCACGATCGCGGCACCCCGTCCTGCCGGCGGATCGTCCATGATCCACAAGTCCGAGCCCAAGCGGTTCAACGAGGCTCGTGAGGTCGCCGACCGGTTCAAGGAAGGCACCGCCGTCATCATGAACCTGCAGAGCACCGAGGATTCGACGGCGAGGAGGCTCGTGGACTTCGCGTCGGGCCTCGTCTACGGCCTCGACGGCAAGATCGAGCTCGTGGCGAACCGTGTGTACCTGCTCACGCCGGCCGATGTCGAGGTCTCGGCGGAGGAGCGTGAACGCATCGCGGGCGGAGGCTTCTACAACCAGTTCTGAAGCGCACGCGAGACCGTGACCCGCAGCGCCGCTGCTAGCATCGCGCCTCGATGACGAGCGGTGCTGCCTCGTGACGGAGATCATCTGCCTCGCTCTGCTCGTTGCGATGATCGTCCTGTTCATCCGGGTGATCGTGGACTGGGTGGTGCTGGCGGGTTGGCGCCCACCGCACTCCGGCCCGATCCGGGCCGCGCTCGACGTGACCGTCGACGTGACGGAGCCGCCGCTCCGGCTGCTCCGACGGATCGTGCCGCCGACCGGTGGGTTCGATCTCTCCGTCCTGGTTGCGTTCGTCGCCCTCACCGTGTTGCGTACAGTGGTCTGCTGACGATGAGAGGGTGAGATGAGGAAGAAAGACGCGGCGACCGAGAGCGGATCGGAGTGGAGCGCGCCGGCCGGCGGCCGCGTGAGCCCGCTCGATGTCCAGCAGAAGGAATTCCACGTCACCCGGGTCGGCGTCGGCTATCGGATGCGCGAGGTCGACGAATTCCTCGACCAGGTGACCGACACGCTATCGGCGCTGATCGCGGAGAACGAGCAGCTGCGAGCTTCGAGCGGCAGTGCATCCGCGACGAGCGCGCCGGATGCCCGCGCACGAGAGACGACGGCGAATCCCCGGGATCGGGCGGCGGTGGATGCCTTCCTCCAACGGGAGAAGGGGTTCCTCCAGGACCTCGGCGGGCTCGTGCAGGCGCACGCGGAGGAGCTGCGGTCGATGATCCGGGCGACCCGCGACGCGCCGCCGGTGGCCATGGCTCGAGAGGAGCCCGCGCCCGAGCAGGAGCCCGCGCCCGAGCAGGAGCCGGTGGTCGAGCGGCAGCCCGTCGCCGGGTCCGTCGCGGAAGCCGAGCCGACGACGGAAGAGCCGGTGACGGCAGGCGAGGAACCCGCTCCTACGGTGCGCGTCGAGGAGGCACCCCCGTCCGACGCGTCCGACGAGGACGAAGACGATGAGCCAGCCGCGACCACCGGGGTGATCGCCGAGGAACCGATCAGGCTCGAGGATCCCGAGCCGGCGCGATCACGTCGGTCGGAGGAGAAGGAAGGGGATTCGCTCCGGGAGCTCTTCTGGGGCGAGGAGTAGCCCCGGCCGGGACGAAGGCCACGGTCACGTCGTTCGCTTGAGGGTCACCACCACCGGGACGCCGTCGAGCACCGAGGACTGACGGAAGCCGTCGATCACTCCGGTGTGCAGCTCGGACGCGAGCGTCTCCTCGGCGATCTCGTCGCGATGTGCGGCCAGCGCCTCGGCGGGCTCGTCCGTAGTCTCCACCACCAGGTCGATACGGTCCGTCACCTCGAGCCCGGCTTCCTTCCGCGCGTCCTGGATCATGCGCACCAGCTCGCGCGCTACCCCTTCGCGCCGGAGCTCGCGCGTCACGTCGAGCTCGAGGGCGACCGTCACGCCTGCCTCGGTCGCGACGCCGTATCCGGCGCGCACGTCCTGGCTCAGGGCGACGTCGCCGGGACCGATCGAGATCGGCGGCCCGTCGTCGATGGAGACCTCCACCTGCTCGCCGCCCGCCAGCCGCGCGGCGAGCGAACCGTCGTCCTCGGCCAGGGCGGACGCCGCCGCGCGCACGCGGGCTCCGAGGCGTGGGCCGAGCACCTGGAAGTCGGGTTTCGCTCGCCACCGGCCGAACGACTCGGCCGACCCCGCGAGGTCGACGTGCTTCACGTTCAGCTCCTCCGCGACGACGCCCATCAGCTGCTCGAAATCCTGCGCGCCGACGGGCAGGTGGACCACCGCCCGCGCGAGGGGCTGCCGGGTCCGCACGCGCGTCTCGGTCCGGATGCGCCGGCCGAGCTCGACCACACGCCGTGCCAACACCATCGCCTCGTCGAGTCCGGGATCGATGATCGCCTCGTGCACCTCGGGGTAGTCGGCGAGATGGACCGAGTCCGGGCGACCGGCCCGGTCGGCCGCGATGTTCGACCAGACCTCTTCGGCCACGAACGGCGTGAAGGGGGCCAGGAGCGTCGCGGTCGTCACGAGGCACTCGTGGAGCGTCTCGAACGCGGCGGCCGAGTCCTCGCCGCCGGCCCCGCCGGGGTTCCAGAACCGGCGCCGTGATCGCCGGACGTACCAGTTCGACAGATCGTCCACGAACGTCTGGATGCGCCGACCGGCGCCCGTGACGTCGTAGGCGTCCATGCCCTCCCGAACGTCCCGGACGGTGCCCGCCAGCCGGGACAGGATCCACCGGTCCAGGACGGAACGGGATGCCGGCGACGTGCGCTCGCCCGCGTCGGGATCCACGCCGTCGGCGTTCGCGTACAACACGAAGAACGAATACACGTGCCACAGGGTGAGCAGGAAGCGTCGAACGGCTTCCTCCAGCACCGAGTCGCCCAGTCGCCTCGACGCCCAGGGAGAGCTGCTCGTCAGGAGCACCCACCGGAGCGCGTCCGCGCCGAACCGTTCCATCGTGGGCATCGGGTCGATCACGTTGCCAACGGACTTGGACATCTTCCGGCCGTCCTCGTCGACGATGAACTCGAAGCAGACGACGTGCCGGTAGGCGGGGGAGTCGAAGTGCAGCACGCCTTCCGCCATCAGCGTGTAGAACCAGCCACGCGTCTGGTCGATCGCCTCGGACACGAAGTCCGCGGGGAAGCGCCGCTCGAAGACGTCCTGGCCTCGCCCCAGCTCCGGGTGGTAGCCCCACTGGGCGAAGGGCATCGCGCCGGAGTCGTACCACGTGTCGATCACCTCGGGGACGCGACGCGCCTCCCCTCCGCAGTCCGGGCAGTCGAAGACGACCTCGTCGATCATCGGGCGATGAGGATCGAGGCCGGTCACGTCACGGCCGGCGCGCTCGCCCAGCTCGCTCAGGGAACCGACGGCCGTTGCGTGACCCTCGTCGCAACGCCAGATGGGCAGGGGCGTGCCCCAGTAGCGCTCGCGGGAGAGGGCCCAGTCCACGTTGTTCTCGAGCCAGTTCCCGTAGCGCCCGTGCTTGATGTGGTCGGGGTACCAGGCGACGTCCTCGTTCACCGCGAGGAGCCGCTCCTTGACCGCGGTGGTGCGCACGTACCAGGACGTGCGCGCGTAATAGAGGAGTGGCGTGCCGCACCGCCAGCAGAACGGATAGGTGTGCTCGATCCGGCCCGATCGCACGAGGAGCCCGCGCGCGCGCAGGTCCTCCTCGATCGGCGCGTCCGCGTCCTTGACGAACAGCCCGCGCACGAACTCCGGGGCGATGTCGGTGAACCGCCCGTCGTCGCCGACCGGCTTGAACACCGGCCAGCCCTGGGCGAGCCCGATCTCGAGGTCCTCGGGTCCGAACGCCGGCGCCATGTGCACGGTGCCGGTGCCTTCGTCGAGGGCCACGAACGAGCCGGCCACGACGCGGTGTGCCCCGTCGACGTTGGGATAGGGAGGCTCGTAGCGCGCGCCGAGCAGCGCGGAACCGCGGATCGTCCTCATTACGGTCCAGCCGTCGCCGAGCGCCGCGTCGAGGCGCGACTCCGCGAGGACCAACCGCATCCCCTCGCCCTCAGCGACGACGTAGGAGGCCTCGGGATCCACCGCGACGCCGGCGTTGGACGGGAGCGTCCACGGCGTCGTCGTCCAGACGAGGAGCGACGCGCCGACGAGCTCGGGATCCGCCGCCTCGGCGATCGGGAACCGCACGTGGACGCTTGGGTCCTCCGTGGTCTCGTATCCGAGGGCGACCTCCGCATCGGACAGCGCGGTCCCGCACCGCGGGCAGTACGCCGTCACCTTGTCGGCCTCGACGAGGAGCCCCCGCTCGTGCAACCGCTTCAGCGACCACCACACCGACTCGACGTAGGCCGGGTCCATCGTCCAGTAGGCGTCGTCCATGTCGATCCAGAAGCCGATCCGTCTCGTCAGCTCTTCCCAGTCCCGGACGTAGCGACGCACAGACCCCCGGCAGCGTTCGATGAACTCCGCGATCCCGAACGCCTCGATGTCGCGCTTGGACGTCGAGCCGATCTCGCGTTCCACCTCGATCTCGACCGGCAGACCGTGACAGTCCCAGCCGGCCTTCCGATGGACGAGGTGGCCGGTCATCGTGCGGTACCGCGGGTAGACGTCCTTGAACGCCCTCGTGAGGGCGTGCCCGATGTGCGGCTTCGCGTTGGCCGTCGGCGGGCCGTCGTAGAAGACCCACTCCGGCGCGCCCTCGCGCTGCGCGAGCGATCGGTGGAAGACGTCGGCTTCGTCCCAGAACCGCAGGATCGACCGCTCCAGCTCCGGGAAGCTGACCTTCGGATCGACCGGCTCGTACCCGGGGCCCTGGTCCTTCACCATCCGCGTCCTCCACCAACAACGCCTCGTCCTCGCCTGCTGCGAGGACGAGGCGCGAGCCCCGCGGTACCACCTCGCTTGCCGGTCGCCTCGCGGTGACCGACCGCTCACGGCCGCGATCACGGCCTCCCGCTGTCACGGGCGGACCCTCCTGTGTCTCCCACGGCCCGGAACGCGAGCCGGCTCGGGCAGGGGCTCGGGGATGATGTCCGCGGGGCGCTCGGCGCCGGGCTCCCACCATCTCCGGCTCGCTCGTGCTCTGCCGTCCCCGCGACGCGTTCCCGTCGTCGCCTTCCGCGTGCATGCTACACCGCGAGGCGAGCGCGACCGTCCGCGTGAAGCGCGATCGGGGACGACGGAGGGACTCTCGGAGGCGCTCCCGACGGCTCTCGTCGTAGCGCCGTCGCGCGTCACCCTTCGCCGGGGCCCAGGGCGCGCGCGAGAAGGAGCTGGAGGGTGCCGATCCGAGCAGAGTCGAAGTGCTGCAACAACTTCGGGGAGAGGCGATCCAGTGAATGGCTGATGCGCCGACGTGCTACCCTTCGCCCCCATGACGCAGACCAAGCTCACCGCGGCGGAGATCAAGGACCTCCGGGCCCGCCTCACGGAGGAGCGTGGGCATCTGGAATCGCAGCTGACCTCGATCGTCGAGGGTTCATTCGCGGCCACCCAGTCGGACATGGCGGGTGACGTGGGGCTCGACGACGAGTCGGCCGACGCCGGCACCGCCACGTTCGAACGCGAGAAGGACCTCTCGATCGAGAACAACGTGCGCGACCTCCTGCGGAAGATCGACGGGGCCCTGAGGCGCATGGATGCGAAGACGTACGGCCTCTGCGAACGGTGCGGCAAGCCGATCGAGAAGGCGCGCATCAAAGCGCTCCCGTACGCGGAGCTCTGCATCAAGGACGCGCAGGCCGCGCAATCGCGCCGCTGATCGCGTGGACGCGCCGCGGAGCCGGGCGGCGCGGGTCCTCTTCGTCACTGCGTTCCTCGCCTACGGACTGGACCGCGTCACGAAGATCCTGGCGGAGGCGTCCCTGCCGGGCGATCCGATCGATCTGATCCCCGGGGTCCTCACGCTCCGGTTCACGACCAACTCCGGCGGCGCCTTCAGCATCGGCCAGAGCGCACCGTGGTTCTTCGTGGGCGTGAGCGCCGTGGTGGCCGTGATCATCCTCGCGACGGCGTTCCGCCACACGAGCCGGCTCGTCGGTGCGTCGCTCGGGCTCGTGCTCGGCGGTGCGCTCGGGAACCTCACGGACCGAATGATCCGCGCGCCAGGCATGCGGGGACGGGTGGTGGACTTCATCGATCTGCACGTGTGGCCCGTCTTCAACCTCGCCGACTCGGCGATCGTGGTCGGCGCGATCCTCCTGGCCGTGGTCGGGCTCCGTGAGCGACGGGAGGAGCCCGAACCGACCCAGGCTGCGCCGTGAAGCGGATGGCGTCGAGAGCCGACCTCGCGCCATGAAGCAGACGCGAAAAGCGGAAGCGGGGCGGCTGGACGTCGTCGTGGCGCGGATCACGGGGGCGGCGCGAGCCGACGTGCAGCGCGCGATCGCCGCGGGAGCCGTGCGGGTGAACGGTGAGTCACGGCCGAAGTCGTTCCGTCTCCACGGCGGCGAGCGCCTGACGATCGAGATCGAGTCCGACGCTCCGCTCGCGGCCGAGGGACCGCCCGTGCCGGTCCGGTTCGAGGACGACCACCTCGCGGTGGTGGCGAAGCCGGCGGGCCTCGTGACCCACCCGACCGTCGGCCGGCGGGCCGGGACGCTCGTGAACCGGCTGCTCGGCATGGGCCTCCCGCTCGCGCCGGCCGGTGGCACGCTCCGGCCCGGCATCGTGCATCGGTTGGATGCCGGCACCTCGGGTCTCCTCGTCGTTGCCAAGACCGACGAGACGTATGCGGCGCTCCGCCGCCTGTTCCACGATCACGCCGTCGAGCGCGCCTACCTCGCGCTCGTCCGGGGGAGCGTCGGGAACGACGCGTTCGCGGTCGACGCGCCGCTCGGACGACGGGCGTCGAAGATCGTCGTGGACGTGACCGAAGGACGCGGGGCGGAGACGGGTTTCGAGGTGCGCGAGCGCTTCGACGGCGCCACCCTCCTCGAGGCCGTGCCCCGCACCGGCCGAACGCACCAGATCCGGGTCCACCTGGCGGCGGTCGGCCATCCGATCCTCGGGGATCGCGCCTACGGCGGCGGGGGAGACGACGCCCGCGCCCTGGGGCTGGATCGCCCGTTCCTCCACGCCGGGCATCTGTCCTTCACGCACCCGATCACGCGACGGGCGATCACGCTCGACGAGGGTCTCCCGGAGGACCTCCGGTCGGCCCTGCACCGACTCCACGAGCGGCTCGCTTGACGGCGCCGGAGGGCGACGCTAGCGTGGGCCTTCCACGAATCACAGGCATGTAAGTTTCCACAACCACCGGGGCCGGTTGTGGAAAACCCCCTCTCCGGAGGTCACGACGGCGGCGCGAGACGGCTTCGTCCATCTGCACGTTCACTCCGAGTATTCGCTGCTGGACGGCGCGGCGCGGATCGAGGCCCCGGCTTCCAACCGAGCCGCGCCCACGATCTTCTCGGCGGCCCAGCGTCTGGCGATGCCCGCCGTCGCCGTCACCGACCACGGGGTCATGTTCGGTGCGCTCGGCTTCTACGAGACCGCGCGGGCGCACGGGATCAAGCCGATCCTGGGCGTGGAGGCCTACGTGGCGCCGGGGTCCCGGTTCGACCGGGAGCCGGGCGAGAACGAGGAGAAGTACCACCATCTGACGCTGCTCGCGCGGAACGAGACCGGCTACCGGAACCTGCTACAGCTCGTGTCGGCTGCGCACCTCGAGGGCTTCTACCATCGCCCGCGGATGGACAAGCAGCTGCTCGCGGAGCACGCGGAAGGGGTGATCTGCCTGTCCGGTTGCCTGTCCTCGGAGCTGTCGAAGCTGCTGCTCGCAGGCCAGGACCAGCGTGCTCGCGAGGCGGCCGCCGACTATCGCGACATCTTCGGGGCGGAGCACTACTGGATCGAGCTCCAGGACCACGGCCTGGCGGAGCAGGCGCGGGTGACGCCCCGGCAGGTCGCCCTCGCGCGCGAGCTGGGGATCGGGCTGGTGGCGACGAACGATCTCCACTACACGGCGGCCGCGGACGCGAAGCCGCACGACGTCCTCCTGTGCATCCAGCAGCAGAAGCTGCAGTCCGATCCGAAACGGCTCCGTTTCGACGCGGAGGAGTTCTACCTGAAGTCTCCGGAGCAGATGCGGGCCCTCTTCGCCGAGCTCCCCGAGGCGTGCGACAACACGCTCGCGATCGCGGACTCGGTGGATCTCGAGCTGATCTACGGCGACGCGGCCGCTCCGCAGGATCGGTACCACCTCCCGCGGTTCGAGGCGCCGGACGGCGGAACGCTCGAGGACTACCTCCGGGAGCTGACCCGCGCGGGCGCAGCCGAGCGCTACGGCGACCCGTTGCCGCAGGAGATCCGCGACCGCCTGGACCTGGAGCTCGGCGTGATCCTCCGTATGGGACTCGCCGGCTACTTCCTGATCGTGTGGGACCTGATCCGGTTCGCGCGCGAGCAGGGGATCCGCGTCGGACCCGGGAGGGGCTCGGCCGCCGGGTCGGTCGTCTCCTATTGCCTGCGCATCACCGACGTCGACCCGCTCCGCTACGGGCTGATCTTCGAGCGGTTCCTGAACGCGGACCGGATCCAGATGCCGGATATCGACATGGACTTCGACGAGCGCCGGCGTGACGAGGTGATCCGCTACGCGAGCGCGAAGTACGGCGCCGACCACGTCGCCCAGATCGTGACGTTCCAGACCATCAAGGGGAAACAGGGGATCCGCGACGCCGCCCGCGTCCTGGGCTTCCCGCCGGCCGTCGGGGACCGGCTCTGCAAGATGTATCCGGCCCCCGTGATGGGTCGCGACCATCCGATCGAGGAGGCGCTGAAGCTGTCGCCGGAGCTGGCCGTCGCCTACGAGCGCGAGCCGGAGGCGAAGGAGATCGTCGACACGGCCCGCGCGCTCGAGGGGCTGCGCCGCGAGGACTCGGTGCACGCGGCCGGCGTCGTGATCGGCGACGCGCCCCTCGTGCGGTACCTGCCGCTGAAGCTCTCCAAGGATTCACGCGACGACTCGAAGCGCATCGTCACCCAGTTCGACATGCACGGCGTCGAGAAGCTCGGCCTGCTGAAGATGGACTTCCTCGGACTGCGCAACCTGTCGGTGATCGAGGACACCCTCCGGCACCTCCGGGCGCGAGGCACCGACCTCGACATCGACCACGTGCCACTCGACGACGCCGAGACCTACGCGATGCTGCGGCGGGGCGAAACCACCGGCGTGTTTCAGATGGAGTCGGGCGGGATGCGGAGCCTGATCAGGCTCCTGGAGCCGGATCGGTTCGAGGATCTGATGGCGCTCGTGGCCCTGTACCGGCCGGGCCCCCTGAACAACGGCTTGCACACCGAGTACGCGGAGCGCAAGCACGGCCGGAAACCCGTGTCGTACCCGCATCCCGACCTCGAGGCGATCCTGCAGGGCACGTACGGCGTGATGGTCTATCAGGAGCAGGTCATGCAGATCGCCGTGGCGATGGCCGGCTTCTCGATGGGCGAGGCCGACACGCTGCGCATGGCGATGGGCAAGAAGAAGATCGAGTACCTGATGCCCTTCAAGGAACGGTTCGTGAAGGGGGCCGTCGACCGCGGCTACGCGGAGCGTTCGGCCGCGGACATGTTCGAGATGTTCGTACCGTTCGCGGACTATGGCTTCAACGCCTCCCACGCGTGCGCGTACGGCCTGGTCGCGTATCAGACCGCGTACCTGATGGCGCATCACCCCGTCGCGTACATGGCCTCGATCCTCACGTCCGTGAAGGACGACAAGGATCGCAAGCCCTATTACCTGTACGCCTGCCGCGCGATGGGCATCGAGGTGCTCCCGCCGGATGTGAACGACTCCACGCTCGACTTTGCCCCCGCCGCCGACGACGATCAGGCGATCCGGTACGGGCTGTCGGCGGTGCGCAACGTGGGCGACGCGGCCGTGCAGCAAGTGATGGAGGCGCGGGCCGCCAAAGGCAGGTTCGAGTCCTTCTCCGACTTCTGCCGGAAGGTCGACCCGTCCGTCCTCACGAAACGCGCGCTCGAGTCCATGATCCTCGCCGGCGCCTTCGACTCCCTCGGATACCGGCGCCGGGCCCTCCTGATCGGACACGACAAGGTGTCCGGTCCGATCGTCGCGGAGCGGAAGGCCGAGGCTGCCGGACAGTTCTCGCTCTTCGGCGGCGACTCGGATGTGGGCCAGATCGACGAGTCCGTCCTCGAGGGGGAGGAGTTCGACAAGCCGGAGCTCCTGCGCTTCGAGAAGGAGATGCTCGGCTCGTTCGTGTCGGACCATCCGCTGCTGGAGGTCGCGGACGACCTCCGGGCCCAGAGCACGCACGAGATCGGCGACCTCGAGGGTGCGGACGATGGAGAGCTGGTGACCGTCGCGGGGATCATCGGCGGTGTCTCCCGGAAGTACACGAAGCGAGGGGAGCCGTACGCGCAGTTCCGCCTCGAGGGCCTCGCCGCCGGCGTCGACGTCGTCGCGTTCCCCTCCGTCTACGAGGCGGACCCCGATCTGATCGCCGCCGATCGGATCGTGCTGGTGGTCGGGCGGATCGACCGGCGCGGCCGCGAGCTCCAGATCCGCGCGAACGACGTTCGTGAGCCGATCCTCTCGGGGTCGGCGCCGTCGGCGGGCGCGGAATCGGTCGTGATCGACCTCACGGCGGCGGCGTGCACGGACGCGGTGCTGTCGAAGATGGCCGAGCTCCTGCGGTCCCGGCCCGGCTCGGCCCCGGTCCGGGTCCGGTTCCATTCGATCGACGGCGTCCGCCCCCTGGACATGGGCGAGTTCCTGGTCGATCCGTCCGGACTGATGGGGGAGCTGGCCGGCTTGCTGGGCTCGGGCGCCGCCCGCGTCGAACGCGTCACCTGAACCCGGCGCCGGGGCAGCACGGACCGATCGCCCGACGGCGCAGGCCTCTATCGTGCTCGCGTGTTCGAGGTGATCCCCGCGATCGACGTCAGGGACGGAGCGCTCGCCCATCTGACGCCGACGGCTCTGATGCGGATGGACGCGTTCGACGGCGACCCGGTCGCGGCGGCGGCCGCGATGGTCGAGGCGGGCGCGACGCGGTTGCACGTCGTCGACATGGATCTCGCGTTCGACGGCGAGCCACGGAACCTCGACGTCGTCTCGGCGATCGTCTCCCTCCGGGTGCAGGTGCAAGCAGGCGGGGGTGTGCGAACGGCCGACGAGGTCGATGCCCTCCTCTCCGTGGGCGTCGCGCGCGTCGTGCTCGGATCCGCGGCGCTCGGGAACGAGGTCCTGACACGGGAACTCCTCGGGGTGCACGGGCCGCGGCGGATCGTCGGGATCGAGGTCGGTGACGACGGCGCGATCCGATCGCGGGGTCGCGACCCCGTCGACCTGCCGCTGATGGAGACGCTCGGATGGCTCTCCGCCGCCCGTGCCCCCGGATTCCTGGTGACGGCGGTGGCCAGGGTGGGTTCGTCGATCGGGCCCGACGTCGGGGCCGTGAAGCGGGTCGTCCGCGCCGGCCGCCCGGTGATCGCCGCCGGGGGGATCCACACCGTCGACGATCTCCGAGCCCTCCGGGCGGCCGGCGCGAGGGGCGCGGTGGTCGGGCGAGCCGCCCTCGAGGGCACCCTGGATCTCGCCGAAGCTCGCTCGGCCCTCGCCTGAGCGACCGCGTCTAGACTCGCCGCCCCATGGGCTTCCTGACCGACCTCGTCGACCGGTTGCGACAAGACCTCCGCGAGCATCCGCTCGACGATGCGACCTTGATGGCCCGCGCCGCGGCCATGCCGCCCACGAGGGACTTCGAGGGTGCGCTCCGGGGAGCGACCCCGCCCGCGCTGATCGCGGAGGTGAAACGGGCGTCCCCGTCCGCGGGTGCGATCGCGAAGGACGCGAACGCGAGCGTGCTGGCCCGCGGCTACGAGGCGGGCGGTGCGGCGGCCGTGTCCGTCCTCACCGAACCCCGTCACTTCCAGGGATCGCTCGCGGATCTGCAGGCGGTCCGATCGTCCGTGTCGATCCCCGTGCTCCGCAAGGACTTCGTCGTGCACCCCGCACAGGTCATCGAGTCGCGCGCATCGGGTGCGGACGCGGTCCTGCTGATCGTGGCCGTGCTCACGGATGCCGAGCTCCGGGCGCTCCTGGAGGCGGCGGTGGACCTCGGGCTCGGGACCCTCGTCGAGACGCATTCGGACGAGGAGCTCCGGCGCGCCCTCGAGACCGAGGCGCCCGTGATCGGCGTGAACGCCCGCGATCTCGAGACGCTCGACGTGGATGTCGAGGGCGCGCTCGCACGTCTGGAGGACCTGCCGGCAGATCGCCTGGGCGTGCTCGAGAGCGGCGTCTCCACCCGCGGGCACGTGGACGCCGCGCTCGCCGCCGGGGCGTCTGCCATCCTGGTGGGGGAAACCCTGATGCGGGCGGAGGACCCCGCCCGTGCCGTGCGGAAGCTGCTCTGGAGGGAACTGCGCACGTGACGATCGCCACCTCGCTTCCCGATGCACGCGGTCGGTTCGGCACCTACGGCGGACGCTACGTCCCCGAGGTGCTGATCCCCGCGCTCGATGAGCTCGCCGAGGCATGGGCGGAGCTCCGCGAGGACGCCGGCTTCCGCGGGGAGCTCTCCGCGCTCTCGGAGACGTTCGTCGGCCGTCCCACACCGATCACGCGAGCGGACCGGCTGTCCGGACAGCTCGGTTACGAGATCTGGCTGAAGCGCGAGGATCTCGCGCACACGGGCGCCCACAAGATCAACAACGCCCTCGGACAGGCGTTGCTCGCGAAGAGGCTCGGGAAGGAGCGGATCATCGCCGAGACCGGCGCCGGCATGCACGGCGTCGCCACCGCGACCGCCTGCGCCCTGCTCGGGCTCCCGTGCGTCGTGTACATGGGAGAGGAGGACACGCGCCGGCAGGCGCCGAACGTGTCGCGGATGAAGCTCCTCGGCGCCGAGGTCGTCCCGGTCACGGCGGGCTCGAGAACCCTCAAGGAGGCGGTGAACGAGGCGCTCCGGGACTGGGCGGCATCGGTCCGG
>DASSDW010000011.1:0-9176 GCA_035696925.1 Actinomycetota bacterium | reverse complement strand
AGACGGCCGGTCTTCTCCCCACCGAGCGCCATCTCGATCGGCAGCGCCGGGAGCGCCTCGCGCGCCCACGGCGGCACCTCGCTCCCGGAGACGAGAGCGAGGCAGACCTCGTTCACGTACCGGTCGACCAGGCGCCGCAGTGGCGCGGTGCAATGGGCGTAGGGGGCAGCGATCGCGGCGTGCTCCTCGTCGGGGGGTGGCTCCCCGTCGAACGCCGTGTACGCGGCTGCGCGGAACAGGACCGCGGCCTCCTGGAGGAAGACCGACTGCGCCGTCGAACGGCTCGCGTCGATCGTGTGCAAAAGCTCCGGATAGGTCATCGCCTCCGGCCAGTCCACACCGAGGCCGGTCGCGACCCGGCGCAGCCGCTCGACGTCGAGCGGATCGGGCGGCGGCATCGTCCGTATCACACCGACGCGACCGTCCAGCATGATCCGCGCCGCAACCCGGCCGGTCAACAGAGAGAGCTGCGCGTTCCACGTCTCGACCGGCAAGGGCGACGTGAAGGTCAGGCCGAAGCCGCCGGCGCTCGGCACGACTTCCTGCGTGGGCAAGCCGAGGCTGGCCCCACCCCTAACGCGCTCCGCCTCCTGCAGGATCGAGCCGATCTCGGGGAGAAGCTCCAGCATCGGGTCCGCGGTCCCCCCGTCGATCGCTGTCTGCGCTTCCGCGTAGCCGAGCTTCGCCCGGCTCGAGACCATCGCGCGCTCGACCTGGGCGTCCACCGCGAGCCCGTCCGCGTCGACGTCGACGCGCCACAGGACGGCCGGACGCGGACCATCGGGCAACAGCGAGGCCGCCGCCTCGGAGATCGCCGGCGGGTACAACGGCGTCCGCGCATCCGGGCTGTAGGCGGTCTCAGCCCTGCGGTGCGCCTCCCGGTCGATCGCTCCGCCCGGTGTGACGAACGCGGATGGGTCGGCGATCGCGTAGTGGAGCCGGAACCCACCACCCCTCCGCTCCAGATGGAACGCCTGGTCCAGGTCCATCGACTCGGGAGGGTCGAGCGTCACGAGAGGGATCTCGGCGCGGTCGACGTCCGGAAGTCGAGGGGACCTCGACGACGACTCGGCCTCGGCGAGCACCTCGGGCCGGAACGACTCGGGGATCCCGATCTCGGCGCGGATGTCCCGGAAGGTCGAGCTGAGCGCGTCAGCGGGCGCGGTCAGCCGGATCCGGCGCCTGGGCATCGCTCCAGGATACGAACCGCCTACCGCAGCAGGTCCACGGTCGTCGCCCAGAGCTGACGGTCGTCGTCGCGGAACGCCTGGACTCCCGCCCTCGTTCTCGGCCCGAGCGCCATCGTCTTCCCGGGCAGGGTCCGACGGAGCTGCTCCAGCTCGCGCCGCGTGAACTCGCAGGTCGACGTGTTGGGCTCGATGCCGTACAGGGCCGCGCCGTTCAGTCCCAGGATCTTCGCCTTGATCTCCTTCGTCAGCTTCGGGTACCCGTGCCGCTCGCGGAACTCTTCGGAGATCTGGAACGTGCGCATCGCCTGGATCAAAGGCTGCGGTGACCCGTAGAAGAGGCAGTCGGTCCCCCACAACACGTTGTCCTCCCCCACGTGCTTCAGGAGCTTTCCGAGGACGTGCGCGGCCTGATCCGGGTACCGCATCACGTACCACCACGTCGAGCCGATCTCCGCGTAGACGTTCTCGTTCGGACCGATGCCCTCCCGTTCCATCGACGCGATCAAGCGGTTCACACCGAGGTGCGCCGTCTCGCGCGTGTACGGCCCCTCCGTCGTCCCCGCCTCGAAGCCGGAGTGGTAGGCGACGAAGTTCACGTCGGGATGCCGCCTGGCCGCGGGCCCGAGGTCGTCGGGGGAGGCGTTCGCGTTCCCGAGTGAGAGCCCCTTGTGGGTGCAGATCGTCGGGATGCCCAGGGCAACGGCCTGGCGGATGAACCGCTCACCCAGGTCGCCACCGTCGCGGTCGTCGAGCCACCACACGTTGCCGTCGCCCTCGAACGCTCCCGGGAAGTGCGTGAACGTCTTCCACGCGGCCACCGGATAGCGGTTGGCGGTGTGCTCCATCGCGTCGAGGGCGGCCCGCTGCCCGCCCACGTTCGGGAGCGCCTGCGCGTGGAGCAGGATCCGCTCGTCCCGGCAGAGCCCATCCACGGTCTGCCGCGTGATGTCCATGATCTCCGGCGACAACGGGCTGCCCTCGGGGAAGATCGGGAGCGAGGAGAGGACGAGCATGTTGGTGTCCGAGCGGAGGAACATCAGCTCGAGGAAATGCTCGATCGAGTAGCAGACGCGAGGGTCGTCCTCGCCGCAGTCCTTCTGCGGGAACGCCTCCCAGAAGCTCTCACCGTTCAGGACCGGGTTCAGGTGGTACTCGAGGAGATGCCCCTGCACGTCGAAGATGAACTCCTCGCCCCCGAGCGCCTCGAACGCGCTCGGAGGCTCCACCGAGGCGCTCGGCGGGATCTCGTAAGAGCCGCCGGGCTCGCTCGTGGACGACGACGGGTTCGCGCGGTGCTCCTCGCGGCTGCACGCGTTGAGGGCGAGGAACGTGGTGGCCGCGCCGCAGGCCGACAGGAGGAACTCCCGGCGGCTCATCCCCAGGCGGCGCGCGTTGCGCTCGGCGTCGTCGCGAGCTCGGCGGATCGTCTCCCGCAGGACCGGAGGCAGGACGGGCTCCGGGTCGTACTCGGCGTTCGACACCGGCCCGAACTCGATCGGGAGCCCGGGATCGTCTTCGTTCCGATCCTTCGGCCGGTTCTTCGGCCGATCCTTCGGTGGCTGCCTGGGCCCGTCCACGTCGCCTCCTCGGGCACCCTAACGGCCGATCCGTCGGATGGGTTCCTTACGGGATGAGGGAGCCCGCGACGGAGATCGCGCCCGGCTCGCCCACGACCACCTCGCCGATCCTCGCGAACGCGACGTCGTGCTCGCGGAAGGCCGCCTCGAGCGACGGCCGATGCTTCGCGGCGATCAGCAGGCCGCCGGAGGTCTGGGCATCGGCGAGGATCAGGCGCTCCGGTTCGGGGAGGTCGGCGAAGTCCGTGTGCGGCCGGACGGAGGCGAGGTTCCGCTTCGTTCCGCCGGGGACGACGTCGCTCCGTGCGAGGTCGAGGATCCGCGGGTCGAGCACGGGGATCGCGCCGGCCTCGAGCACGGCCGCGGTTCCGGACGCGAGGACCATCCGATGGAGATGACCGAGGAGGCCGAAGCCGGTGACGTCGGTCGCCGCTTCCGCGTCGGCGTATCGCATCGCCTCGCCGGCGGCCCGGTTCGTCGTCGTCATCAGATCGACGGCGGCGTCGACCAGATCGTCGTCGGCGATCCCCCGCTTGATCGCGGTGGACACGATCCCGAGGCCGAGCGGCTTCGTGAGGTACAGGGCCGCCCCCGCGGGCGCGGTCGAGTTCCGCACGACCTCGTCGGACGGCACGAGCCCGATCGCGACCATGCCGTACTTCGGCTCGGGATCGGTGATCGAGTGGCCGCCGGCGACGGCGACCCCCTCTCCCGCGGCGACGTCCACGCCGCCCTGCAGGACACGCGCCAGCATCTCGAGCGGGAGGTCGTCCACGGGCCAGTTCACGATGTTCAGGGCGAGGAGCGGACGACCCCCCATCGCGTAGACGTCCGAGAGCGCGTTCGTCGCGGCGATGCGCCCCCAGTCGTACGGGTCGTCGACGATCGGGGTGAAGAAATCGAGGGTCGCGATCAACCCCGCGCCCGACGGGAGGCGATAGACGGCGGCGTCGTCCCCGGTGTCCGCGGCCACCAAGAGGTCCGCGGACGCCCGCGGCAACGTCACGCCGCCGAGGACGGTCCGCAGCTCGTCGGGGCCGAGCTTGCAGCCACAACCGGCGCCGTGGCTGAAGCTGGTCAGCCGCCGCTCGGTGGTCATCTCCCGCACGACCGAAGCATACGAAGTGGTTGCATCCCGAACGGACACAGGCCACCCTCCGGTGATGGAACCGCCGCCGAGGCCCGACTGGTCGATGCCCCCGGGAGGTCCGGTCCCGAGCCGGCCCCGCTCCGGACGGCGGCCGGTCCTCGTCGTAGCGATCCTCCTGCTCGCCGCCGCTCTCGTGATCTTCCTCATGCGGAGCGGATCCGACGGCTTCCCCGACTCGGCGCTGGGATACGAGCGATTGCACAACGAGGACGCGGAACGAGCGGAGCGCGCGATCGAGGGCATCGAGATCGGAGACGTCGAGATCCACGGTGCCGTCTTCGGGACCGGCGACGAGCCACAGCTGTTCGCCGCCCTCTACGAGAACTACCCCGCGGGGATCGATGCCGAGGCGATCGTGCAGGGTGCGGCGGGTGGCGCGGAAGCCACGGGCGGCGAGGTCGACCAGGGGTCGTTGCGGTCCGCCCGATCGGGCGGCTACTCGTTCGCGTGCATGAGCGGCGGCGGCCCGGGCTTCCTGATCCCGGGCGGCCCCAGCCGGCAGGGCGTCCTCTGCGTGTTCCAGGGCGAGCTCGTGGGCGTCCTCGTGACCACCCACACCGGGAACCCAGCGCTCGGGCTGGAGGACGCGCGCGCGTTCGTCGAGGCGCTCGAGGCGGCGTAGGACGCGGCGAGCGTCAGTCGCCGGTCTCTGGCGGGACCGGTTCCGTCCCCATCGCGTGGAACCCGCCGTCGACGTGGAGCAGCTCGCCCGTGATGCCGGCGGCGAGATCCGACAGCAGGAACGCGATCGCGCCGGCGACCGGACGACCGTCCGACGTGTCCCAGCCGAGCGGTGCCCGATCCGCCCAGCTCCCCGCGATCCGGTCGAAGCCGGGGATGCCCTTGCCGGCCATCGTCTTCATCGGGCCCGCCGACACCGTGTTCACCCGGATCCCCTTCGGGCCGAGGTCCCGCGCCAGGTATCGCGTCACCGACTCGAGCCCCGCCTTCGCGACGCCCATCCAGTCGTAGACGGGCCAGGCGACCCGCGCGTCGAAGTCCAGCGACACGATCCCGCCACCGTGGGACTCCATCAGCGGCAGCATGCCGGCCGCGAGCGAGCTGAGCGAGAACGCGCTCGTCTTGAACGCGGTCGCGACGCTCTCCCAGGGGGTGCGTAGGAAGTTGCCGCCGAGGGCGTCCTGAGGCGCGAACGCGATCGCGTGCAGGAACCCGTCGAGCCGTCCCCAGCGCCGACCGAGCTCCTCGCGCACGGCGGCGATCTGCTCCGGCTCGTTCACGTCCATCTCGAGGACGTCGGGCGGATCGGGGAGGCGCTTGGCGGACTTCTCGGTGAGACTCACCGTTCGTCCGAAGTTCGTGAGGACGATCTCGGCGCCGTGCTCCTGCGCGACCTGGGCCGCCGAGAACGCGATCGATCGGGGCGTCAGCACTCCGGTGATGAGGAGCTTCTTGCCCTCGAGCAGCATCGGGCAACCTTACTCGGCGGGACCCGCGATCTCCCAGACCACGTTGCCGTCCCCGTCGAGCTGCGTCACCCGGATCCGGAGCCCCTGCGTTTCGCCCGGCGCTCGGGCGACGCATCCCAGCGTCGCCCCCTCTTCCGCCTCGGCGTCGTCGGGGCACTCGACCGCGACGTTCGCCACGTGGAGCCGCTCCGAGATCTCCCGCGACAGCCGGCGCTCGAGCTGGTCGGCGTCGAGCAACCGCGGCGTGCAGGCCCCCGTCGCTACCAAGAGCACGAGGAGGAGAACGAACGTCGGGCCGGGGGATCCCGATGACACCGCGCGGAGCGTAGCATCGGACGCCATGGATCTCGGGCTCGAAGGGAAGGTCGCGCTGGTCACCGCGGCCTCGAAGGGCCTCGGCCGGGCGTCCGCGGCTGCACTCGCGGCGGAGGGTGCGATGGTCGCGATCAACTCCCGCGACCCGGAGCGGATCCGCGCGACGGCGGCGGAGCTCGGCTCCGACGTCCTCGCGCTCCCGGACGATGTGACGGATCCCGACGCGCCGGCCCGACTCGTCGAGGCCACCGTCGAACGGTTCGGTGGGCTCCACGTCCTCGTCGCCAACGCCGGTGGCCCGCCGAAGGGGCGGGCCGTCGACCTCGACGACGCCACGCTCGAGGCCGCGCTCGAGGCGAACCTCCTCACGTCGATCCGACTCGTGCGTGCCGCACTCCCCCACCTGCGCTCGGCGGGCTGGGGTCGCATCTGCCTCATCACGTCCAGCGCGGTGAAGCAGCCCATCCCCGACCTGGCGACGTCGAACACCGCGCGCGCCGGACTCTGGGGGTGGGCGAAGACGGCCGCGCAGGAGCTCGTCGAGGACGGCATCACGCTGAACCTCGCCTGCCCAGGCCTCCACCGGACGCAACGGGTGGTGGACGCCGGCCTGGCGGGGCGGCTCGGGGAGCCGGCCGACTTCGGGCGCGTCGTCGCGTTCCTCTGCTCGGAGCCGGCGGGATTCATCTCCGGCGCGGCTCTGCAGGTCGACGGCGCGAGTACGCTTGGCCTCCTGTGATCCCGACCGAGAGGCTGAGGACGACGTGAACGACACCGACCGCGCCCACGCACTCGCCGACCGGGTCTGGGAAGAGCTGCTCGAGCGGGAGCCGACGTTCGCCACGGCGATCGGCGACGAGCGCTACGACGACCGGCTCCCGGACATCGGCGAGCGGGGTCGTGCGGCGTCGGAGACCCACAACCGCGCCGCCCTCGAGGAGCTCGCCACGATCGACCGGGGATCGCTCGACGTCACCCTTCGGACGACGATGGACGTGCTCGAAGCGATCGCCACGCAGGCCCTCGCCGCGGTGGAGCATCGGACGGACCGGCTCTACGTCGTGAACCACTTCGTCGGCCCCGGCGTGCTCCTCGGGGACATCGCCTCGATCCAGCGGACCGACACCCCCGGGCACCTCGACCGCTACGAGCAGCGGCTCCGAGCGCTGCCCGGGTACCTGGAGTCGTGCGCGGAGATCGCGCGGGAGGGCGTCGCCACGGGCGTGGTGTCACCGCGCATCGTCGTCGAGCGGGCCGTCGCACAGATCGAGCGGATCGTCGGGTCCCCTGCCGAGGACTCCCCGCCGCTCGCTGCGATCGCCGAGGACGACGCCGCCGCTCGGGAGCGGATCGCCGGCGTCTGGGGCGACGTGGTCGCGCCCGCGTTCGCGACCTACCTCGACGTGCTCCGGGAGTACCTCCCGAACGCGGCCGAGCGCAACGCGGTGACGGCCCTCCCCGACGGAGACGCGATCTACGCGTCGGAGATCCGATCGTGGACCACCCTGCCCCTCGATCCCCAGGAGGTCCACGACCTGGGGAACGAGCGGTGGGAAGCGATCCAGGCGGAGCGGTTCGAGATCGCCTCGCGGCTCGGATACGCGAGCCCGGATGAGGCGATCGCGGAACGCACGGCGTCCGGGAAGGACACGCCCGATTCCGCGGAGGCGTTGATCGAGCTCGTGGAGGGCCAGGTGCAGCGCAGCTGGGAGATCGCGCCGACGTGGTTCGGCAGGCTCCCGAAGGCGAACTGCCGCGTCAAGGAGATCGAGGCCTATCGGGCGGCCGACATGGCGCTCGCGTTCTACATGCCTCCCACCGCCGACGGCGAGCGGCCGGGCACGTACTACATCAACACCCACGATCTGGCCGGCAAGGCGCTCCACCAGATCGCCTCCGTCACCTACCACGAAGCGAACCCGGGGCACCACTTCCAGATCGCCCTCGAGATGGAGTTCGACGAGCGCCCCGCGCTCCGCCGCTTCGGCGGCCTGCTCGCGGGGGCTTCGTTCGCCGAGGGATGGGGACTCTACAGCGAGCGCCTGGCCGACGAGATGGACCTCTACGTCGACGACTGGGAGCGGCTCGGGATGCTGGCGGCACAGGCCCACCGCGCCGCCCGGCTGATCACCGACACGGGTCTGCACGCGTTCGGCTGGTCGAGGCAGGACGCGATCGAGAAGCTCGTGGCCGGTGGCTCCCCACGCGGCGAGTCGGAGATCGAGGTGGATCGCTACATCGCTCTGCCGGCACAGGCCCTCGCGTACATGGTGGGCATGGTCGAGATCGAGGAGGCCCGGCGCCGCACCCAGGAAAAGGAAGGAGAGGCCTTCGACCTGAAGGCCTTCCACGACCGACTGCTCGCGCTCGGCCAGCTCCCCCTGCAAGCGCTCCGGCGGGAGCTCGGCTAAGCGGTTCTCTCGGGCTGCCGGTCGGGTTTCCGGGCCTCGAGCAGCAGGTAGTCGAGGAGGCCCCGCTCCCACAGGACCTCGGCCTGGGACAGCATCGCGCGGGCCGCGAGCCCGAGCGTCCTCGGCCCGTCGTCGCGGGCCCCGTCCAGTCGGGCACGCACGAAGCGCAAGGCCGGCGCCACCACACGGTCTCCGACGAGCTCCGACCGGATGTCGATGAACCCCGCGCCGGCCGCCGTCGCGACGATCGCTCCGGTCGAGGCGGCCGCATCGGATCGGAGGCCCCAGCCCCGCAGCATCGCCACGGCGGCGAACGCCTCCCGGGGACCCTGCGGTCGGCGCACGGTGGGCAGGTCCGACATCGTGAGGACACCACCGGGACGCAGCACGCGGAAGGCCTCGCGGAAGAACCGCTCGCGCGACGGGAAATGGAAGGCCGCCTCCACGCTGATCACGCCGTCGAAGGAGCCGTCGGCGAACGGCAGGTCGCAGGCGTCCGCGCAGACGCCACGAGCGCCCGCCTCACGCAACCGATCGCGCCCCGCCTCGAGCTGGGACCACGTGATGTTCACGGCCGTCAGCGAGCGAGGGCGCGCCGTCGCCGCGATCACGGGATCCTGAGCCGCCAGCCCGTTGCCCACGTCGAGCACGTCGCCATCCACGGGCAGCGCGGCGGCGATCCGTTCGACGAGCCGCCGCACGGCGACCGGGGCCTCCGAGGGATCTCCGCCGTCGCCCTCCCACAGGCCGAGGTTGAGCCAGCCGGGTGCGAGAGCGAGGAAGAAGTCGGGCCCGATCGAGTCGTACACGGTCGCCGCGGGGTTCGCGCCGTAGCGGAGCATCGCGAGCACGTGGCGGAGGTTCGCGCGCGTCCAGCCGCGACGGGTCACCCGGCCGCCCGCCAGGCGTCGCGTACCTTCACGCGCGCGCCGGTCCCGAGGATGGCCCCCGCGTAGACCCGGCCCGCGAGCGGGATCAGGAGGGCGGTGGACCCGATCACGATCGCGAGCGACGCGACGATCTCCCACGTGGTCGCGGAACCCAGCACCATGCGGACCGGCATCGCGAGCGCGGACGAGATCGGCAGGAGCGAGGCGATCCTG
>DASSDW010000010.1:0-2064 GCA_035696925.1 Actinomycetota bacterium | reverse complement strand
AAACAGGAGCTCGGGCTCGGGCACTTCGAGGGACGAGGTTGGCGAGGCTTCCATCACCATGCCACCCTATGCATCGCCGCCTACGCCTTTCTGGTCGCCGAACGGGCGAAGATTCCCCCCTCAGAACCTACGCGTCTCCTCGCGACGCCTTCAGTTCCCGCCAGTTCGACGCGCAGACCGACCGCCGATCCGACCGGAGCGTCACGTCGGGAACTCAATCTCCACCATGCGGCGAACGCTGATCGTAGAGCTTGTCCGCAAGCTCGAGCGATGTCCGTGCTGCATGACCGTAACACGCATATCGCTCACGTTGTGACGCAGTAAGACTAGCAGGCTGTTGAAGAAGACTCGCGAACGGCTTTGAGGACAGCCTCGTCGCCGAGATGGTACTCGAACTCGATGAGCAGGGAGCCATCGTCCTGGAGTTCGGCGGAGCCAGCGCCGGAGACCTCGGTCATGTCGTCGAACCCGGCCCAGGTGAAGCCGATCTCATCGGCGCCGTAGTCGACGTCGAGGCTGGCCTGCATGGCCCCGAAGGCGATCTCGCCATGGCCGTTGGCCCGAACTATGAGGCTCGCGGGGCCGCAGAGGTCGAGATGGTCGCGATCCCACAGGTCCGCCTCGACGATGCGCCAGCGCCCCACGACGGGGTTGTCCGACGGCTTCATGCTGGGGCTTCCGCCAGGAGCTTGGGCAGGCGCACGAGGTTGTAGGCCGCCGCCGCGAAGGTGAACGCAAATCCGACGCGCGGGATGCCGCGCAGCATCGGGCGTCTCATGCCTCCGACGCTCTTCATCCAGCCGAAGGCTTCCTCGATGCGCTTTCTGACCCGCTGGCTCGCCTCATAGCCCGGATGACGCGTGGTCCGGCCGTCGATGGCCGAGCGGCGGGTCGTGTTCTGGGCCACGTGCGGGCGGATGTTGAGGGTGCGCAGTTCGTTCACGAAGGCGGCCGCGTCGTAGCCGCGATCCGCCCCCAGCGTCACGGCGGCGGGCCGGTCGGCCCGAAGCTCAATCATGGCCAGCGCGGCGACCCGTTCCGCATGGCCGTCGGCTTTCGTCAGGCAGGTGTCCACCAGGAGCCCGGAGCGGTTCTCCATGAGCGCGTGGCCCATGAAGCACAGCCTCGCCTCCATGCCGGGTCCCTTGCGATAGAGCTTCGCGTCCGGGTCGGTCGTGCTCGCATGTGTCGTATTCGAGCGCTTCTCGCCTCGGAAGTCAGCCTCCGGGTTGCGGCCGCCGTCCGGCGCGGCGGGATCGTCAGGTCCCTCCTTGGGCCGGAAGCTCTTCATGGAAGCCCAGGCCTCGACCAGCGTGCCGTCCACGCTGAAGTGGTCGCTCGACAGCAGTCGCTTCACCCGCGGCTGGGCCAGCATCGCCGACAGGAAACGGGCCGCGACCGCGCCCTCCAGCAGCCGATCCCGGTTCTTCGAGAAGGTGGAGTGGTCCCAGACCGGATCGTCGATCCCGAGCCCGACGAACCACCGGAACAGGAGATCGAACTCGATCCGCTCCATGAGCTGGCGTTCCGAGCGGATCGAGTAGAAGGCCTGGAGCAGCATCGCCCGCAAGAGCTTCTCGGGCGCGATCGAGGGGCGGCCCGTCCCGGAGTAGAGCGAGGCGATCTCCCGCTCCATCGCGCCCAGCGCCTCGTTGACCACCGCCCGGATTACCCGAAGTGGATGATCCTTCCTGACCCGCGACTCCAGGTCCACGTAGCTGAACAGCACGCCCGTGCACTCGTCGCTCCCCCGCAATCCGCCCTCCCGACCAAACGGGAGCAGTGAATCACGAGGGCCGCCTGGATGCGAGCGAGTTCTTCAACAGCCTGCTAGACCACGGTTGGGGCGCGATCGATAAGGGCTAGGAGCACTAAAAGGCAGGACCGCTTGGGCGACGCCGCCTTTGTTCCCACTGTCGCAGCGTGCCGACCGGCACTCCGATGGCTCGTGCGAACTCCTCCTGGGTGTAGCAGCGCCAGCCCCGGCGGGTCTTGGCGCGAATGGCGCTCACATCTAATTCGGACGGGACGTCCGGAATTGCGATGGTTGGTCGCGTTCTCATG
>DASSDW010000009.1:0-31904 GCA_035696925.1 Actinomycetota bacterium | reverse complement strand
TGCACCCGGATGCGGACCTCGGCGATCCGATCCTTCTGTTGGGCCTTCTGCAGCCTGTCTGCCAGGGACATGGGTGCCTCCTCTGCCTTCTTCTGCGTTCTTCGGCTTCAGGGTCAGTTTCGAGCGAACAGCTTGCGCTTCCTCTTGTTCGAGGTGTCGATCCCCGCCTCGCCGGCGGCGACCATCTCGGCCTGGCCGGCGAAGCGGACGGCAAGTTGCCGGACCGCCTGCGCGACCTCGGAGTTGGGCTCGTCGAGCACGACCGGCCGGCCTTTGTTCAAAGAGGTCGGCACGAGCCGGCTCGAGGGGATCATCGCGTCCACGTTGATCTTCATGACGCGTTCCACGTCGGAGGCGTCGAGGCCGACCTTGGAGTCCGCTCGATTCAAGACGACGCGGAACCGCTCCCGCGGCAGGCCGATCGTGAGCAGCGTGTCGAGCGACTTCGACAGGTGCTTCACGCCGACGACGTCGAGACCCGTCACGAGGCAGATCGCGTCGGACAGATCGAAGCACACGAGCGCGGAGTCCGAGTAGTCCACCGAGGCGTCAACCACGACCCAGCCGAACTCGTTGCGGAGCGCGCGGAGGAACTTCCCGATCGCCTCGCCGGCCGGGGCCTCGGCCGCCGGGTCCGGCGGGGCGCCGAAGCCCCACAGGTGCTCCGAGAGCTGGACACCGACCTGCTTGATCCGGGAGCGCTCGGCGCCTTCGCCCAGCTCCATCAGGTCCTGGATCGTGGCGGTGGGCTCCCGGCCGAAGTACGTGAAGACGTCACCCATGTCGATGTCGAGGTCCACCACGGCGGTGTCCTGCCCGGTGACCTCGGAGATCGCGGTCGCCAGGTTGGACGTCAGGAAGGTCTTGCCGGTCCCTCCCTTGGAGGAGAAGACCGACAGGATCCTGCCGCGCACGACGGGTTGGCCGTCCGTCGAGGTGATGTTGACCGAGCGGAGGTTCCCCGCCCAGACGATCGCTCGCTCCACGGCGTCACGGAGCTCCTCGGTCCCCTGGGTCATGTCGACCACATCGCGGATGCCCGCGCGCATCGCCGCCGGCAGCAGCCCGTTCCAGGTGTGATCCCGGACCAGCACCATGGCGGTCCCCGGGGCCTGGCGCCCGACGAACTCGGCAAGGCCGAGTGCGTCGGGCTCCTTGACCTCGGGCGAGAGGACCAGGACGTCGATGGGTTGGAAGGCGTTGATCAACAACTCCTCCGCAGCCGTGGCCGACTGCACCCAACCCACCTCGTCCGGGCCCATCTCGACGGCCCTGGCGACCTGTTGGCGGAACGACTGCGGCGTCCCGACGGCGACGACGCTGGCATCGGTCATCCGAGCTTCGCTCCGAGCAGCAGCTCGATCGGAACGGTCGAGGCCGGGGGCTGCGTCCCGTCCTCGTTCGGGGGCAGGAGGCCGAGCCAGATGCGCGCGTTCTCCTGCGCGAAGACGAGGTTCTGCGCGTCCTGCGGCAAGAGATCCAACGTGATCTGGATCCGCGAGCTGTCGCTCCGTCCGGTCTCGGTGTCCACCTGCGGGTTCTGGATGCGGAGCACTCGCACGGTCGGGACCAGCGTCACGGTGAAGTCGGGCACGTCCTTCTTGGCGCCGGCCTGCGCATCCGCCGGCTGCGTCAGGTACTGACGCAGGTTGCCGGGGATCAGGCTGACACCCTGGTACGTGGCGAACACCTGGACGTTGTCGCCGGGGTTGATGTTGCCGACGCCTCCCTGAGGGGCGTCGAGCTCCACGGAAAGACCGACGTGTCCTTCGCTCACGCCGATGTGGTTCAGCTGCTCTTCCGAGGTAGAGAGTCGGGAGGTCGAGATCTGCTCGTTCGCCAGGATCGGCGTCGTGGTGGTGGCTCCCTCAAGCTCGGTGAGGGTGGTGACGGCCCCGCCGACGAGGGCGTCCTCAGGGACGTCGATCTCGGCGAACAGACCTTGCTCGATCAGCGGGTCGAGGCGCTGATTGGCGGGGATCTCCTGGGTCGCGACGATCACCGTGGTGAGCTGCCCGCCCTGTTCCGCCTCTTCCTTCACCCCTTGCGTGTACAGGACCACGGCCGCAGCCGCGCCCACCGCGAGCACGATCGCGATCGCTACCACCAGACCTCGTGACCTCATCCTCTTGCTCCTTTCAACCCATCCTCAGAATGTGTCTCCTCTATCGGCCGGACGCCTTGCCGGCTTCAGTGTTTTCCTCGCTCAATCCTGTTCGGGGCAGCTCCCGATCGGCAGGTCGCAGAGCCTGATGGAGCGCAGACCGAAGTCCGCTCCCTCGCCGGGATCCGTTCCACCGAAGCGGGGCTCGACCGTGTGAACTTTGATGCAGACACCGCTGGAGTTGTTCGGCGGGACGCCGCAGGGGCCGCCCGCGGACCAGTCCCACTCGATCGTGACGTTGTTGCGCTGGTTCCCGATCCAGTCGACGACGTTCGAGTTCGGATCGAACGTGTAGTGCTGGTCCAGCGTGCAGCACGGGAAAGGGTTGTTCCCCGGCGCCGAGAGAGTCGGTGGGGCGAGCACGTCGTAACTCGGGCACCCTTCGCTCACATGGAGAGTGTCGAGATCGAAGTCGCCGATCGTGGGGGTCATGTTCACCGGTCCGAAGTCACACGTCCCGGAAGCCCCCTCCCACTCCGACTTCTGGTCCAGGACCTCGTCGAGGTTCAGCACCATGAAGCCGATGATGTTGTACTTGTCGGGCGGCTGGCTCGGGAAGCAGGTCACCGTGTTCCCGCTGCTGTCGACCTGCGTCGTGCAGTCGTTCACGGGGAAGATCAGATCGTCTCCGATCCGTTGCTCGAGAGCACTCCAGTTCGAAGACGAGAGACCGCTGACGCGGCAGACGTACGTCGGATCCGGATAGTTCACGACGTTCGGGCCGCCGCTCCAGTTGCCGCTGATCCAGTCGTCCCGCAGGCTGGACCCAACGTTCGGGCAGCTGTCCCCCGCGTTGACGTCCCATCCGTGCGTGCACGGATCGGTCGCCGTGCACAGGTTCAGGAACCCGAACGACGAACCGTTGAAGAGATCGTTGTCGAACCAGAGGTAGCAGTCGACATCGGGCGGAGTGTCCTCGTGGATGTCGCAGCTCCCTTGGTCGTTCCCCGTGTAGACCACGATCGGCAGCGGGTTGGCGCCGCCAGCGGGTCCCCATCCGGCCGTGGCCACGGTGCGCACAGATGCCGGTCCGCTGATGCCCAGGACCCCTGCGAAGAAGAGATTCTGGTTCATGGCGTACTCGACGCTGACGTGGCCGTACGCCTCGCTATCGCATCCGACCATCTCCGTGATGTTCGGGAGCGCCGTGATCGCACTGCCCACGTTGTTCAACGCGAACGCGTCAGCCATGGCCTCCGGAACGTCGGTGTCATCCAGCCCTGCGCACGTCTGCGCCGCGGCGAGTGCCGCGGCGTCCGATGCGTTCACCATCCCGCGGCGTTGGAAGAGCAGCTGTCCCACGTCGACGGTGAGCACGATCAGCCCGAAAAGCGCGACCAAGCTCAGCACGACGATCACGGCCGTCGCTCCGCGTTCCTCGTCGTGCAGCCTATGGGGATCAGCCAAGGGGGGTCGCCTCCTCATCGGACGCTCATTCGCAGCGGAAGCTGCCTCGCAAGACGGGGTTGAGCTGGAGCGGCGGGAGGAAGGGGATCGACACTTGGAATGCGTCCTGCACCGGCCCGGACAGCGAGCTGTTGGTGATCGTGATCGTCACCTGCTGCCCCTTGTTGGCGTCCGAGTCATCGCACGTCCGGTTCTGGGTGTACGTCCATCCTCCACTCAGCGAGCCCGCCGACGAGTCGACCATCGCAGCCCGCACCGCGGTGGAATCCCCGCGCACGGCGGCCACACGCGCACCCTCACGGGCAGCGGAACGCAGGTTCTGCACCTGCCAGAACGCGAGCCCATATTCGAGCAACCCGAAGATGAGGACGGCGAGCAGGCCGACGATCAAGGCGAACTCGACCGCGGCAGCCCCGTCCTCTCGGTGCAGCTTGCCCCGCACGCTCATCCATCACTCCTGAGTCTCCGTCGGCTCCTGTCGCCGCCGCCTCGAGGCGGCGGCGAGAGCGGCCGACGGCCGCTCGATCACGCGGAACTACGAAGCGCCATCAACGGCCGATCCGACCGAGTTGAACTTCTCCTCGGCAGACGTGCCGATGAAGGTCACCGCGAGGATGATCACCACCGCGATCAGAGCGACCATCAAGGCGTACTCAACCGCGGTCGCGCCGTGCTCCTCCTGTGCGCGTCCCTTGAGGTCGGCCCACCAGGTCTGAAGACCCGTGTAGAGCTTAAGCATCCGATACACCTCCTCTCCTCCGAGATCCCGTCCTCGGGGCATCGCCCCGTTGGCAGAGTCAATCCGCCAGCGAGCACGATAAGGCGCCCCATCCCTCCAGGGAATCCCGTATTCCACTGGAGTTATCTACGTGTTTCTACGTACGTATCTCCTCGTCGACCGAGAAGACGCCGGATGGTACCGCGTAGGATGCCCGCGTGGAAACCCCCAAAGGGGCAGATTTCCGTGCTCACTTTCGGCAGGCCTCCGTAGGCCGAAGGGCCGACCCACCCTGGGCCACTCTCTCCTGGGCTCTCCCTGCGCTCGCGGCCCTCCTGGCGAAGATGCGCGCCATCGACCTCGCCTATCACGTGCGCGCCGGCGAGCTCAGCCTCCGAACGGGGGACCTTCTCCTCATCGACCCCTTCACGTTCACGAGCGGCGGCCGACCCTGGCTGAATCAGCAATGGGCCGCTCAACTGATCTTCGCTGGGGCGCATCGGCTGCTCGGTTGGGCAGGGGTCGCGATCACGTACGCCGGCGCCATGGCGTCCGGATTCGGGCTGCTCTATCGCAGCTGCAGGAAGGCGAAGGCGACGCCGCGAACGGCGGCGGTCCTCACGCTGCTCGGATTCATGGTTGCGTCCGGATCGCTGGCCGCCCGCCCGCAGGCTCTTGCGGTACCCCTCTTCACCGGCACATGGCTCTTGCTGGAGAGGCGAGATCGCTGGATGTGGGGTGTTCCGGTCCTCGCCGTGATCTGGGCCAACGTCCACGGGAGCTTCGTCCTCGCACCCGGTATGGTCGCTTTCGCCCTGTGCGACGATCTGCTCCAACGGAAGGATCCCCGTCCCACCCTACTGCTGCTCCTCGCCACGGCGGGGGCTACCTTCGTCACCCCGTTCGGGGGCTCCGTCTGGACGTACGCCCTCGATCTGGTCGGGAACGAGACGATCCGAAGCTCGGTCGCAGAGTGGAGACCTCCATCTCCCGTCTCCCTCAGCGGTGGTCCCTTCTGGGCATCCGTCGTCGCCGTGGCCATCGTCGGCGTCTCCAAGCGGCGGGAGATCCGCCTCATCGACGCCGCCCGCCTGCTCGTGTTCTTCGCTCTTGGGGTGCCGGCTCTCCGAGGCACCCTGTGGTGGGCCCTCGCCGCGCCTCCGATCGTGGCCGGCTGGTTCGCGACACGGGAACCCGTCGATCCTGCGCAAGGCAGCGACTCGAGGCGGGTCCCGACGCTCATCGCGACAGCGATCGCCCTGATCGCCCTCGGACTCACCCTGAGTCTTCGAGCCGGGACGGATCCGGCGACCGGCGGCCCTGCGCGGCTGGCCGCAGATGCGCCGGAACATCTCGTGATCGCGACCAGGAAGGTCCTCCCCTCCGGGTCAAGGCTCTTGGTCTTCCAGCCGTTCGCCTCGTGGTTCGAGTATTCGCTGCCCGTGGATCCGGTGATGGTCGATTCCCGTATCGAGTTGTTCCCCAGCGCCGTGTGGCGCGACTACTCGCGGGCGACCCGAGCCGAAGGGGGATGGGAACAGATCCTCGATCGATACGAGATCCAGGGCGTGGTGCTGCCCCCAGGAGAGCCGCTCGGCGTGGCGCTGGCACAGACCCCAGGGTGGACGCTCGGCGCGCAGATCCCCTCAGGTTCGATCTTCGTTCGGTCCTGAAGCTACTCGGCGGGTGGGAGCGTCAAGAGTCCCGACCTCGCTGCGAGCCGCAGCGCAGCGAGCCTGTTGCCGACCCCGAGCTTCCCGTAGATCCGTGCGAGGTGGGTCGTGACGGTCCTCTCGCGGACGCCCAGCCGGTCGGCGATCTCCCGAGCGGTCAGTCCCTCCGCCGCGACGGCCAGGACCTCTCGTTCGCGTCGAGTGAGACGGAAGGTCTGGCTCCTCCGGCGTTCGATCCCTTCCGCGATCGTTCCCACCGAGTCCGCGGCGGGTCCGGCGATCACCACCTCCGCCTCGCTCGCCTCATGGATCGCTTCGAGGAACTCTTCGACCTCCACGTTCTTGTCGATGAATCCATCCGCGCCCGTGAACAGTGCGCGTGACACGGTGTTCGGGTCGGCATTCGCACCCAGCCCGAGGATCACGAGCCCGTGGAAGCGTTCGCGGAGCGCGCGGATCAGCCAGAAGGCGTCCGACTCGCCCGCCAAGCCCATCGATACCAGCACGACGAGCTGCGTTCGATCGAGGCGGTCGATGAGGGGGATCGCTTCCTCGGCGCTCGCCGACGTCGCGGCGACCGTGAGCCCTGGACTCGCTTCGACGATCAGGCTGAGACCCGCGCGGACGACGGGGAACGGCTCGACGATCAGCACGTCGTGAGTGGGAGTCCCCCCACTCGGGCCGTTCATCGACTCACTCACCATCATCCGGACGACCTTCGCCGTTGGGAGCAGTGGATCGCAACGCTACAGGTCGACCAATCCGAGTCTCGCAGCTTGGGAGACCGCCTGTACCCTCGTGTTCACGCCCAGCCTTCGGTAGAGCGTCGCGACGTGTGTCTCCACGGTCCGAGGAGAGATCCCGAGTCTCGAAGCGATCTGACTCACCGTCTTCCCCTGGCTCAAGTACTCGAGCACCTGCTGCTGCCGGGTCGTGAGGCTCGCCGCCAGATCGGCCCCCTCTCTGGCGTGCCGAGCCATCCGTCCCAACGCCCCCATGGCGTCCTTCTCGAGTTTCGGGGTCATGACGCGTTCACCGGCGATGACGCGCCGGATGGTGGTCCCGAGATCACGAAGTCCCCCGGCCTTGGTGAGATATCCGCGTGCACCCAGCCGCAGGGCTCGCAGGACCTGATCGCCGTCCGCCCTCTCTGCCAACACCAAGATCGATGGTGGGCGGAGGTCGCCGAGATCGGCGAGGACGCGGAAGCCATCGGCATCGGGCAGATCCAGGTCCAGCACGAGGAGCTCAGGTCCGTGCGAGCGACATGCCGCGGTTGCCTCGGCCGCCGTGCCACTCGCGTCGACGACGATCACACCCGCCTCGTGACACGCGATCTCCACGACACGCCGAACGGTGGGATGGGCAGCGACCACCACAGCACGCACCGCATCGCTCATGCCGAGAGGCTAGCCTCTCACGCGGAACGCGTGTCGACCGCGAGACCGGCGCGCCACGCCACGCCGACGGCCTCGATCGTCGAGTGCACGCCGAGCTTGCGAAGGATGTTCTTGACGTGCGTCTGCACCGTCGACCGACTGATCCCGAGCTCGACGGCGATCCCGCTGATCGACACGCCCCGCGCGAAGCCCGCGATGACTTCGCGTTCCCGCTGCGTGAGCGTCGCCAACGCAGCGTGGCGGCCACGCCGAGTGCGGGCCTCACGCAGTCGCCCGACGGACGCCGACAGATCATCCACGGGAAGGACGAGCTCGCCTGCGACCGCTCGACGGAACGAGCTCGCCAGACTCGCCGGCTGCCGATCGACCGGGAGAACGCCGCACGCTCCCGCAACCAGGGCGAGCTCCACGTTGCCGGCGGACGTGTCTCGGGTCGCGACCATCGCAGGGACGTTCGCCTCGTCTCTGATCGCCGCGAGGATCAGAAGACCCCTGCCGTCGGAGCGATCCAGGTCCACCACCACGAGGTCGGGTCGTGCCTCAGCGAGGAGCTCGATGACCGCCGCCTCATCGGAGAGTGGACCGAGCACGTCGAAGCCCGAGCGTCTGCGGAGGGCGATCAGGAGATCCTGAGCGAGCCCCATGCTCTCGGCGACCACGAGGATCGTGATGGTGTCCATGACTCTGCCCGGAACATCGGCATCTCCGAGGCTGAAGATGAGCTGTTTCCCCGAGGGCTGGGACACTCGTCTCATGAATCGTCTGGCAGGGGAAACGAGTCCCTACCTGCTCCAGCATGCGGGGAATCCCGTGGACTGGTCACCGTGGGACCATGAGGCACTTCGGCGCGCACGGATCGAGGATCGGCCGATCTTCCTGTCGATCGGCTACGCCGCGTGTCACTGGTGCCACGTCATGGAGCGCGAGTCGTTCGAGGACGAAGAGACAGCGGCCTTCCTGAACGCGAATTTCGTCCCGATCAAGGTTGACAGGGAGGAGCGGCCCGATCTCGACGCGATCTACATGGACGCCGTCCAGGCGATGACCGGACAGGGCGGATGGCCGCTCTCGGCATTCCTCACCCCTGACGGCCAGCCGTTCTTCGCCGGCACCTACTTCCCGAAAGAAGCGATCCACGGCACACCATCGTTCCAGCAGGTTCTCGAGGCGATCGCGGAGGCGTGGAGGGACCGCCGCGACGACGTCGAACGGCAAGGCGGGCAGGTCGTGGAGGCGATCTCGAGGACCGTATCGGGCGTCGCTTCGGAGGAACCGCTCACCGACGAGATCAGCGCGAGCGCGTTGGCCGAGCTGCGGGCCGCGTTCGACGAACGATGGGGAGGCTTCGGTGTGGCCCCGAAGTTCCCGCAGCCGATGACGCTGGAGTTCGTCCTTCGGATGGCGGTCCGCGGGAAGCCCGACGCGCTCGAGATGTTGACAACGACCTTGGATCGGATCGCCTCCGGCGGGATCTATGACCACGTCGGAGGCGGGTTCGCGCGCTACTCCACCGACGCGGCCTGGCACGTCCCCCACTTCGAGAAGATGCTCTACGACAACGCGCAGCTCGCACAGCTCTACGTCCGAGCGTGGTTGTTGACCCGCGACGACCGGTATCGCCGGGTCGCGACCGACACACTCGACTACCTCCTCCGCGAGATGCATCACCCCGAGGGCGGCTTCTACTCGAGTCAGGATGCGGACTCCGAAGGTGTCGAGGGCAAGTTCTTCACGTGGACCTGGGAGGAGCTCGTCGATCTCATCGGCGCCGACCTCGCCGACGCCTTCGGCGCCACGCCGGCAGGCAACTGGGAGGGCACGAACGTGCTGTGGCTCCCGGGCGGCTCAGAGCCGACCGGGCTCGACCTCTCCGCGGCGCGACGAGCGCTCTTCGAGGCGAGACAGGCGCGGGTGCGGCCGGGGACGGACGACAAGGTGCTCACCGCGTGGAACGCGATGGCGATCTTGGCCCTCGCCGAAGCGGGCCGAGCGTTCGGGGAGCCCCGATTCATCGAGGCGGCCGAAGGCTGCGCGCGCTTCATCCTGAAGAACCTGCGCCGCGCCGACGGGCGACTCCTGCGCTCCTGGCGGGAAGGGGTTCCCGGCCGGGCGGGCTTCTGCGATGACCATGCGCTGCTGGCCTCGGCCTGCCTGACGCTCTTCTCGACCACGGGGTCGGTCGACTGGTTCCGCGAAGCGGCCGTGCTCCTGGACGCGTTGGTGGACCTGTTCCTCGACGCGGAGCGGGGTGGCTTCTTCCAGACGGGATCGGATGACGAGCAGCTCGTCCTCCGACCGAAGGAGCTGTACGACAACGCGGTGCCATCCGGGAACTCGGTGGCCGCCGACGTCCTCCAGCGAGTCGCCCTCCTCTCCGGCGAACCCGATCGGGAGCGGGTCGGCGTCTCGGCGATCCGCCTGCTCCGCGATGTGTTGGGAAGGGCACCGACGGCGTTCGGGCACGCCCTCTGTGCGCTGGACCTCTACCTCGGCCCGTCCCGAGAGGTTGCGATCGTCGGAGAACTGGGGGACGAACGCACCTGGTCGCTTCTGAACGAGGTGCACCGCGCCCGCTTCCTCCCGAACGCCGTCGTCGCCGTGGGCGGACCTCGCGACGAGGAGGCTACCGAGGCGGTGGCGCTCCTTCGCGACCGGCCGCAGATCCAGGGTCTGCCGACCGCCTACGTTTGCCATCGATTCGCATGCGAGCGACCGGTGACTGATCCGGCGGAGCTGGCCGGACAACTGGCCTCGTCCGGATGGCAGCCGCTGCCGTGAGGAGGCGCCCATGACGAGCCGCCTGCCGTCAGTCCGGCGGTTGGTGAAGTTCATCCTGGTCCTCGCCCTCGGTGCGTGGCTGGCGAACTTCGTCGCCGATACGACATTCATCGCAGCCGACTATCACGTCTACCGCGAGGCAGGCGATGCTCTTTACGAGACCGGCGATCCGTACTCTGCGAACCCGCCTGTGACCAAATTCGAGTCCCATTACCGGTACCCACCTCTCCTGGCCATGCTCATGCCTCTCCTGCCCGCCGGCGTCTGGTTCCCGCTATTGATCCTCGCCTGGGCCAGTCCGATCTGGCTCGGCTGGAAGCGCCTTGGTCCCGACGGTCTGTTGTTGCCTCTCTTGCTCGCGGGTTGCTGGATCCAGCTCCTCCTGAACGGCAACGCCCAGGCCTTCATCGTCGCCGCACTTTGCTTAGTGCCCATTTCCCGACGAGGCGGGGCGGTGGCCGCTGCTGCCGCGACGTGGGTGAAGATCCACCCGGCCTTCGTCGTCCTCTGGTACATCGGACGACGAGACTGGGGGGCATTCCGTTGGTACGCTGGCACCTTCGTCGCCCTCGGCTTGATCCAGCTGCCGTGGCTCGGCGAATTCCTTGCGTACGCGGGCTCTCCACAAGCATGGGTGCCTGCACAGCTCTCGCTCCGATCGGCGGGACCAGCCCTTTGGATCCTGGCGATCGGCATCTCTGCATTCCTTACGCTGCGATTTGCTCGAGACGAGAGGGGATGGTTCTTCGCGCTAGTCACACAGATGCTGGCATTACCCAGGGCGAACCTCTCGAACCTGATCACCCTCCTACTGCCGCCTGGCGCTGATGCACGCCGAACCGTCGAGCAGCTCACGCCCGTCAGGAACAGTTGCCTGATGAAGCCTCAGGCCTCTCGTGACGACTCTTCAACGTGAGCCGGGAAGGATCAGGGCGAGGCGGTGACTTGGGGGGTCGCGGGCCGACATCACATAGTCTGGTCGGGTCCACGTACGAAGGGGATCTCATGCCAACCGCCACGTTCCACACGACAAAGGGCTCTTTCTCCGTTCGGCTGATGCCCGACCACGCGCCAAAGACCGTAAACAACTTCCTGGGGCTCGCAACCGGCGCCAAGGAGTGGACAGATCCGCGAGACGGCCAGCGGAAGACCGGTCCGCTCTACCCGGGAACCATCCTGCATCGAGTGATCCCTGGCTTCATGGTGCAGGGCGGTGACCCGACCGGGACGGGGATGGGTGGTCCCGGCTATCAGTTCGAAGACGAGGTGCCTGCAGACGGACCATCCTTTGACCGGCCCGGGCTCCTGGCGATGGCCAACGCGGGGCCTGGCACGAACGGCTCACAGTTCTTCGTCACGGTCGCCGCGACGCCATGGCTCGACGGGAAACACACGATCTTCGGGGAGGTCACGGAAGGGTACGAGGTCATCGAGGGGATCGCCGGCGTGGAGACGGGCGCGCAGGATCGGCCTCTTGACGACGTCGTGATCGACAGGATCGAGATCCGCGAGTAGAGCCAGCTTATGCGCCCGCGCACGAGGCCGATAATGGCGACGTGCCCGGAGATGCCGCAGCGCTGCTGGAACGATGCCGGAACCCCGACGGTGGATTCGGTCCGCGCGCCGGCGAGGCAAGCGAGCTGGAACCCACCGCCCTCGCCGCGATGGCGTTGGCCGATCCCGATGCGAAGGCGTGGCTGGCTGCCCAGCAGCGAGAGAACGGGTCGTTCGCGGTGACCATCGGACCGTATGTGAACGATTCCTCCACGGGGCTCTGCGCACTCGCCCTCGAGACCGGACCAATGCGCGAGAGCGCCCTCGACTACCTGGAAGAGACGCGGGCTCGACGCGTCGATACCTCTGCCGCGATCCCGATCGACCCCTCCGCGATCGGCTGGGGGTGGACCCGGGGTTCGGCCTCGTGGGTCGAGCCCACGGCCCGAGCGCTCTGGGCGCTCCGCGTGGCACGGCCCTCCTCGGACCGGATCGATGATGCCGTGGACCTGCTCCGCGACCGTGCGTGCGTCGGAGGGGGATGGAACTACGGCAATCGGGAGGTCTTGGGAGAGGAGCTCACGCCGTTCGCACAGACGACGGCGATCGCATTGGTCGGTCTCCAGAACCTTGATCCCGAGCTCGAGATGCGAGGGCTCGGCGTCCTCCGGCGGCTGTGGCGGGTGGAATCGGCGGGTGGCCTGTCGCTGGCCACGGCGGTTGCGGCCTTCCGGACTCACGGCGCGAGCGAGGAGGCCGAGAGAGTGGGTGCCTCACTCCGGCGGCTCGTCCGCGAGACGGGCCTCCTAGGAGACGGGATCGCGCTGGGCTGGGCGGCGCTGGCCACGAGCGACAGGCTGCCCGGGATCGACCGATGACGCACACGTTCGACCGCCGGGCATTCCTCCGAGGAGCTCTGGCCGGCGGCGCCGTTGCGACCGCCGGCGGTCTCGGTCTCCGAGCACTCCTCCGGGAGCCGCCACCGTGGGACGAGGCGGCCTTCGCGCCTCCGGGCCATGCACGCGTCGCGGTGCTGCGCGCAACGGCCTACGATGGATCGCTGGAGTCGACCGTCCTCGACGGCCTGCGCGCGATCGATGCCGACGTCCGCGGAGCCCGGGTGCTGTTGAAGCCGAACTTCGTGGAGTTCGATCCCACGACGGCGATCAACACCGATCCCCGGTTGATCGGCGCGGCCGTCCTCGCGTTCCGTCGTCTGGGTGCCGCCTCCGTCCATGTCGCCGAGGGGCCCGGACACCGCCGTGACATCCAGGACGTGCTGACGCGTTCGGGTCTCAGCGACGTGCTCGCCGGCGTGCAGGCACCGTTCGTCGACCTGAACGCCGCCGGCATGAGACGGGTGCCGCTGCGCTCACGATACACGGACCTTCGAGAGCTCTGGTTGCCGACCCCGGTGCTGGATTCCGACGTGGTCGTCTCGATGCCGAAGATGAAGACGCATCACTGGGCGGGAGTCACCTTGTCGATGAAGAACCTCTTCGGCACGCTGCCGGGACGTGTGTACGGATGGCCGAAGAACATCCTGCATTGGGCGGGGATCGAGCGATCGATCCTCGACATCGCGGGTGCGGTCCGGCCTTCCTACGCGATCATCGACGGGATCGTAGGGATGGAGGGCAACGGGCCGATCTCCGGAGAACCGGTCGCTTCTGGGATCCTCGTGTTCGCTGACGATCCCGTCGCAGCGGACACCGTCGGTGCCTCGCTCATGGGGTTCGACCCCAAGCGGGTCCCCTACATCCTCGAAGCTGGCAGATTCCTGGGGCAGACCGAGCCGGGCCGGATCAGTCAGCGCGGCGAGGATCCGGACCGATCCGTCCATGCATTCGCTCGCCCGCCGCTCGGCGAGGGCATCATCGCCGGCTGAGGAGACCCGGGATGACCGTGGAGGTGCGCGACCTGCATCCCTGGCGAGCTGCTATCTCGATCGGCGCGGGGGCGATCCTCGTCGGCATGATCCTGCAGATCTGGATCATCCCGACGGTGAACGACCTCGGGTACTGGTGGATCAGTGAAGACGCTTGGACGCCGCTTCGTCCAGCGAGAGCGGTGGCGGAGGGGCGATTGGCCCACCTGTACGGAGCGGATCCGAGGTGGATCGCAGGCCCCCTGGTACCAATCCTGCTCGCTCCCATCTGGATCGTGGCCCAGTGGTTCGATCTATCGTCGCCGCTCTCCGGGGAAGCGGACCGACCAACGCTCTGGCTCGTCTACGGCCCACTGGTGCTCGGATGGTCGATGCCGTTCCTCTACGCCGTCCGAGCGCTCGCCGCGGAAGCTCGGCGGAACGCGTCTGCACTTGGAGGGTTGGTTCGCGTGCAGTGGGGAGCGGTCGCACTCGTCCTCCTTCCCACCGCCCTACTCGCGGGACACCTCGAGGACCTGATCGCCATCACGTTGATCGCGCTCGCCGCTCGTAGTGCCCTCCGCGGGGAGATCACTTCGGGTGCGATCTGGCTCGGTCTGGCCATCGTCACCAAGCAGTGGGCGCTATTGGCAGCTCCCGCCGTGTTCGCCATGACGCCCACGGGGTCGAGGACGCGCTGGCTCGCGATCGCGATGGGAATTCCGGGTGTCGTCTACGGAGGCCTGCTCCTCGCAGATCCGCAAAGCACCGGCCGCGCTCTGTTCGAGGGCCTCGCCTTCCCGGCCGCCGGGAAGCCCGCGCTCTTCGTCGACCCCACTCATCCCCTGGTGGGAACCCCGTTTCGGGCGACGATCGTCCTCATGGCCGTGGCGTTGGGGGTGCTCGTCGCGCGTCGCCCGACCGCCCGTCCCCTCCTGGCGGCGATCGGGCTCTCGCTCCTCGTTCGGCTGGCCCTTGAGCCCGTCCTGTTTGCGTACTACCCAGCCCCGGCGCTGGCCTTCCTCGGGTTGCGCGAGTACAACGAGACCAGCCACGTCCGATCGACTCTCGTGATCGGGCTCGTCATGACCGTGCTGTTCCCGTGGGAACCCAGCAGCCCAACGATCTGGTGGATCGTGCAAGGTGTGCTCTTCCTCCTATTAGCCGCACCCGCCGTCCGCGACCTCGTAGGTCCCAAGACCGAGCGTCGCGTCGTCATGCCGATGGAACTGACGAGCTGAGGAAGGGCCGGCCCTGGAGGACGCGACCAGGATCGAACCATGTACCGTGCTGTCGCGCACATGTTCCAGACTCGGGCCGAACTCGAGGACCGGTCTGTGGTGGGACGAGCAGATGAACAGGACGCTCGGCGGGACCACCGCGCCGCGAAAGCGCCTCCCCACGTGGCTACGTCTTCACCCCAGCGGTCCCCACCGGAACGGCGGTCGTGACTGCCTGCCGACCCGGCGCTTTCGGAGTGAAGACGTAAGCCGCTCCGTACAGCGCGGCGACCAGAAACAGGAGCCCGCGGAATCCCGTCAGGAGCGAGAGGTACTCGAGGGTTCCGCCGACCATCGCACCCAGGAGATTTGCGCCGAAGGCGGCCGTCGCGTCCGACGTGTCGCGGAATCGTTCCGCGAAGATCAGGTTCGCAACGAAGATCGGGAAGAAGGCGAGAGCGATCGCGGCGAGCAGCCGGGGCACCACCGGCAACCCCAGCAACCCGCTCGTCGGGATCAGCCAGGCGATAGAGAGTCCAAGGAGCAGAAGCCCCAGAAGGAGCATCGGGCGAGCGATGCGGATCCGCCGTTCGACCTCGATGGCGAGCAGGACGGACAGGAGGACGCCGACGAAGACGAGGGAGTTAACGAACCACGTGGTCCCGAAGAGGAGGGCGAACTGCACCACGCTCTTCGTCTCGAGGAGGAGGAAAGCGGCGCCCATGAGGAAGAGGTCGAGGTAGCGAACCATCGGGCGGAGGGAACCGCTGCCCACCCGAACGAACACCACGGACGCGAGCAGCACGAGGCCCAGAGCCACGAGATACATGGGCGGGATCGACCGCTCACGGAGATACAGGAACGGGCGGTCATCGACGGCCGGCTCGACGACCTCGCGATCCTCGGGATCCCAGAGCTCCTCGCAGCGAAGGACGGAGGGGTCAGTGCTCGCGACGAACACGCTCAAGCGCCCCACCTCACCGCCGGCGCTTCCACCGATGTCCAGGCACGGTCGGGTCTCGAACACATCGGCGAGCGTCCCGGCCAGCCGATCTGCCAGCCAGCGTTCTCGGTAGAAGTTGTAGATCGTGAACGCGCCCTGCGGCTGCAGGTGATCGGCCGCCGCTCGAAAGGCCTCCCGGGTGAAGAGGTAGCTCTCCAGCCGCACAGCCGACTGACCGCTGACAAGCGTGAGCGAATCGGGCAATGCGAAGACGATGAGATCGTATCGGGTGTCGCTCCGCTCGAGGAACGCGCGCCCGTCGTCGACGAAGCGATGAACTCGAGGATCGTCGTAGGGATGCTCCGGATGGAAGCGCTCGCCGATGGCCATGAGTTCTGCGTCGATATCCACCGCGTCCACGCGTGATGCACCCTGTCGCAGCGCCACCGACACGTCGTTCCCGTTCCCGGCGCCGATGACGAGTACGCGGCCGACATCCCGACCGTAGCGATCGTAGGGGATCTCGTAATCCGTGCCCGCGGTCGGCATGGCCGCTTGATGGGGTACACCGTTCGCATCGATAAGCGTCTCCTGGCCGCGATGCGTCACACGCAGCCGGTAGTAGGGAGACCAGATCGTCTCGTATGCGAACGTGCCCACTGCGAGAACGGCGAGCAGGGCAACGAACGAGACGACCTGGAGGAGACTGGGCCGTCGTATCACGAAGTAGCTGATCGCCACGATGACCACACCCCATGCGACGGATCCCGCCCCCGCGAACGCGAGCGCGGAGAACGCTACGACCCCGAGGATGGAGCCCACGATGTCGAGTCGATACGCCTCGAGCGCCGGGAACCGCGAGAACCGGACGGCAACGCCGTGGGCCACGGTGGCGAGGGAGGCAGCGGTCGCGACGAACACGAGCGGGAGCAGGACCCAAGCAGGAAGTCCCGTCTGCCGGACGCCGAAGAAGACAACATCGCCGCCCGTCCGGTCGATCTGCGCCGGGAACGCCATCACGAGCCCCAGGAAGAGGGCGATGACGACCGGGAACCAGGCGAAGAGGTCAGGGCTCCTGCGTGCCCGTAGGAATCCGATGCCGATGCCCAGGAAGCTGCCGAGCAGCACGAAATTGGCGAAGTACGAGAGATGCACGATCCACGCGCCGGCCCATCGGATCGCGACCAACTCGACGAACAGCATCAGGAAGCTCGCCGCCACGAGTTCGACGCGCTCTCGCCGCACGGTCGAAGAGGCTAGCGGTGGCCGACCATAGTGGCCAGCACCGCATCGACCTCATCAGCGGCGGGCGGCATCGACCCGATAGACGAGGTGGAGCCAGCGCTCCGCTCCGTGCAGCGTCTCCTTCCAGACGGTCATCCCGATCCGCTCGGCGACGCCGCGTGACGGCATGTTCTCGGGACGGATCAGCGAGATCACGTGATCCATCCCGAGCGGCCCGAGGCAGCGGTCACGCCACGCCGCGGCCGCTTCGGTCGCGATCCCCTCACGCGCGCGGTGTGGCGTGACCGACCAGCCGATCTCGACCTCGCCGACGCCGTCGATCACCTGCGGGATCGGCCCGCAGTTGCCCAGGAACTCCCCCGACCGCCGATCCTCGATCGCCCACAGGCTGTAGCCGTACCGCTCCTGCCGGTCGAGCGACCGCTCGATCCATGCACGTGATTCCTCACGACTGAACGGATGCGGGTAGAAGCGCATGTGGTGGGCGTCCGATTGGATCTCGTGCAGGGCGTCCAGGTCCGACAGGTCCGCCGCGAACGGCCGGAGCCGGAGCCGTTCCGTCTCGAAGGCGTCCTCCCCCACGACGGCGAGCGTACCGAGGGGCGTGAGCCCGGGCCACGGGTACGGTGGTCGGGTGCCGACGCCAGCAGAGACCCTCGACGTCGCGGGACGGGAGATCCGGGTCACGAACCCGCAGAAGGTGTACTTCCCGGACGCGCCGGACGGGCCGGTCACGAAGCTCGATCTCGTCCGATACTGGATCGAGGTCGCGGACGCCGCCCTCGTGGGGTGCCGTGACCGGCCGACGACCCTGCACCGGTTCCCGGATGGAGCCGGCGACGAAGGCTTCTATCAGAAGCGGCTGCCGAAGGGCGCACCCCCTTGGGTGGAGACGGCGCTGATCCGGTTCCCCAGCGGGCGGACCGCCGACATGCCGGTGATCGCGGACGCGGCGCACCTCGCGTGGGCCGCGACCCTCGGATGTCTCGAGATCAACCCGTGGCCGGTGCGAGCCGACGACGTCGACCACCCGGACGAGCTCCGAGTCGATCTGGACCCCGGTCCCGAGATCCCGTTCGACCACGTACGGGAGGTAGCCCTCGTCACGAAGGACGTGCTCGAGGAGCACGGGCTGGCCGGCTTCCCCAAGACGAGCGGCAAGAAGGGGATCCACGTGAACGTGCGGATCCGGCCCGAGTGGTCGTTCACCGAGGTGCGGCGCGCGGCGCTCGCGCTCGCTCGCGAGGTCGAGCGCCGCGTCCCCGACATCGCGACGACGAAGTGGTGGAAGGAGGAACGCCACGGCGTCTTCATCGACTACAACCAGAACGCGCGCGATCGAACCGTGGCATCCGCCTACAGCGTGCGCCCGGTCGCGGACGCGCGGGTGTCGACACCGCTCGCCTGGGACGAGGTCGAGGCTGTGGAGCCCGAGGCCTTCACGCTGCGGACCGTCCCCCGCCGGCTCCAGGAGCGTGGCGACCCAGGCGCGGGGATCGACGACCGGGCGGCCGGCCTCGAGACGCTCCTCGAGCTCTCGGACCGGCAGGCCGCGGAGGGACAGGGCGAGGCGCCGTACCCACCGCATTTCCCGAAAGCAGAAGGTGAGCCCGTGCGAGCGCAGCCGTCCAGGCGACGCGCACGCGATGCGGCGGATCCGAAGGGATCCGTCCCTCCGCCCGCCCCGGGGAAACGGACCGGACCGACGGGCAGGCGTCGCACCAGGATGCCGCTCATAGAGATCGCGCGGGCCGAGACCGAGCGCGAGGCGCTCGAGGGGCTCGAGCGGTGGAAGGCGAAGCACCCGGAGGCGGCGCCGCACCTCCAGCCCGCCGACGTGATGGTGGACTCGATGCGCGGACGCAGCACCACGTGGACGAGGATCCGCGTGAACCTGCGCAACGTCCCGGAGCACGAGCGACCGTCCCAGGAGGCGCTAGAAGTCGACTACGACCCCTGGGAGGGGGTCGAGTGGTCCGAGGAAGAACGGGCCCAGTGGCGCCAACGTCAGTCTGCCCCGGACCGGTCGGGCGGCGAACCGCCGACCTGAGCCCCAGGCGCACGTCACGGGATCGCCTCGGCGGCCCGTGCGGGCACATCGCCGCGTGCGGGACCCGGCCCCTGATCCCGCGGGGTGGCGTCCGGGCGACGGCGATATCGTCTCCGGCATGAACCTGCCCGTCATGCCGCCCGTTCTGCCGATGCTGGCCAAATCCGTCGCCGAGGTGCCGATGGATCACGTCGCGTACGAGCCCAAGTGGGACGGATTCCGCTCGATCGTGTTCCGAGATGGCGACGAGGTCGAGATCGGTAGCCGGAACACGCGGCCTATGACCCGATACTTCCCCGAGGTCGTCGAGGCGATCAAGGCCAACCTGCCCGAACGATGCGTCGTGGACGGCGAGCTCGTCGTGCCCGACCCTTCCGGCAAGCGGCTCGAGTTCGAGACGCTCCAGCAGCGCATCCACCCAGCCGACAGCCGCGTGCAACTCCTCGCGAAGCAGACGCCGGCGCACCTCGTGGCGTTCGACCTGCTCGCGCTGGGCGACCGGTCGCTGGTGGCAGAGCCGTTCGCCGACCGGCGCCGGGCGCTCGAGGAGGCATTGACGGATGCTCGTTCACCTGTGCACGTCACACCGGCCACGACCGACCGCGGGGTCGCCCTGCGGTGGTTCGACGAGTTCGAGGGCGCCGGGCTCGACGGCGTCGTCGCCAAGCCGCTGGACCTGACGTACCAAGCGGACAAGCGGGTGATGTTCAAAGTCAAGCACGTGCGCACCGCCGACTGCGTCGTCGCTGGCTACCGAGTGCACAAGACGGACGACCGTGCGATCGGATCGCTGCTGCTCGGGCTGTACGACGCGAACGGCGACCTGGCGAACATCGGGGTGGTCGGCGCGCTCCCGATGACGCAGCGCCGAGCGCTGTTCGAGGAGCTCCAGCCGCTCGTCACGACGTTCGAGCAGCATCCGTGGAACTGGGCGATGGAGGAGCTCGGCACCCGCACGCCTCGCCATTCCGAGTCCAGCCGCTGGAGCGCGGGGAAGGATCTGACGTTCGTCCCGCTTCGCCCGGAGCGCGTGATCGAGGTCCGCTACGACCACATGGAAGGTCCGCGCCTTCGGCACACGGCCCAGTTCGTGCGCTGGCGCGTCGATCGCGATCCGCGCTCGTGCACGTACGAGCAGCTCGAGGAACCGGTCTCGTACGACCTGGCCGAGATCCTTGGCTCGCGGGGGAAGCGCGATCGGCTGTGAGGACCGAGGTCGCGAGGAGGCGGCTCGTTTCTGAAGTCCCGCGTGCCTGAGAGGTGGGGCTCGCCACCGAAGGCGGCGGCGAGCCCCACATCCGTCTAGCTGCCGTCCACGCTGAGCAGGATCAGCTGTCCACCCTCCCGTTTGAGAGTGACATCTCCCACAGTCTCCTCGTCGACGAAGATGGAATGTGCCTGGACGTCCAGCAGCCAGGCTCCGTCGCCGAAGAAGGCGGAGGCGTCGACGATGCCGCTGCTCTCCCACCCGATCGTGTTGACGCGTGCGACCACGGACAGGGCGCCGGCGTTCAGGTCGTAACGCAGGATCCGCGACTCGAAGCCGGAGCTCACGTCCTCCTGGATCATCAGGCTGTCGGAGCTGATCCCGAGGTTGTCCGGGTTCTTCATCGCCGGTGCGGGAGCGAGCGGATTCGCCGTCGCGTTCCCGTCGAGGACGATCGAGAAGTCGACGACGCGCCTGGGGTCGTGCTTCGCGAACGTCATCTGGAAGATGCGTCCGTTCCCGAAGACACCGCCGGTGCCGCTCGTGAGCCGTCCCGTCGTGGGATCCGGCACCGCGGAGCTGCTGCCGGTGTCCGCGAGATACATCACGGGGTTGCCGCCGATCGGGACATCGGGGTCGTACGCGGTGTCCTCGACGCGGATGAACTGGAAGACGTTGTTCCGATTCGACCAACGTTCGAGCGCGTCCTGGGGCGGCGTGGCCGTCGTCCCTCTGGCGATCCACCCGGGCACCCGGATGAAGCGGCCGCGGAGGTGATCACCGGCCGCGACATCGCCGTAGTCATTCGCGCCGTTGAACGCGTTCCCGGGAGCGACCCGGACACCGTTCTTGTGGGTGACGCGGAACGCCAAGAGGTTCCCTTCATCGGCCCAGATCGCGTCTTCGTCTTCCGCCAAGTACAGGTACAGCTGCGAAGACGGGGCGGAGAAGGTGTCGTCGCCCGAGACGACCGCGATCTTGTCCCACCCACCGGGCAGCACCATCGCGTTCTCATGGTTGTGGCGCCCCATCCCCGCCACCTGCGTGTACTCGCCCGTCACGGGATCGAGGACCACCGCATAGCCGGACTGCCGGAGGTTCTCCGGCGCGTACGCGGGGTCGGGACCGTAGGGGGCTCCCGGAGGGACGGGAAGTGGGTCCGGGGCTTCCTCGCCCGTCAGGTAGAGGTAGGAAGACAGGCCGTCGGCCGGACCGGCCATCGTCGAGGAACAGAACCGCTGGAACCCGGCGCTGTCCGGCACCGGCACCGACCCCGCGAGAACCCCGCCGCTCGGATCCAGCGTCAGGTGCGACACGGACGCCATCTCGAAATCGGCGAGCCCGCCGAACGGCACGGTGGTCTGTTCGTGATTCACGAACACCTCGACATTCCCACCCGCACCGGGCATCGCGCCGATCCCATCGGGCACGCCTTCGAAGAAGAAGTCGCCCACCTCGTCGCCGACGCTGATGATCGGGGTTGCCGTCGACGTGGTGGGGTCGGCGAGCGTGATCATCAACGGAACCGGCGTGAAGAAGGGCGCGGCCGACGCGGGTGGCGCGGCCATCAGAAGCGTGAGGGACGTCGCAGCGACGATCGCGGCGCTCCTCCAAGCGCGTGCTCGCATGCACTACCTCCTCTTCCGGGGGGACGTCTCCACCCTCCTTCCCGAGCGAGCATGTCGTCAAATGCGCTGGTCGCCGGTCATGCCGGCGAGCGCATGAGGGGGTACCGTGCGGGCCGTGCCGGACGAACGCCGATCGATCGAGATGGACGACGGCGCAAGGATCGCCCTCTCCCTGCACCTCCCGGACGAGCATCCGCCTCCCTGGCCTGTGATCCTCGAGGCGCAGCCGTACCGGAAGGACGACTTCTCGGACTCCACGGCGATCTACCGGCGTCTGGCCGACGAGGGCGGCCTCGCCGTGTGCCGGGCCGACGTCCGCGGCACGGGCTCGTCGGAAGGGGTCGCCGAGGACGAGTACAGCGACCGCGAGTGGCTCGACCACGAGACCACGATCGCGTGGCTCGCCGAACAGGAGTGGTCGAACGGCAACGTCGGGATGTGGGGCACCTCGTACTCGGGCTTCAACGCGCTCCAGATGGCGGTCCGACAGCCCCCGGCGCTGAAGGCGATCATCCCGATCTTCGCCACCGACCGGCGGTACACCGACGACGTCCACTACGGGGGCGGGGCCCGGCGCGGCATCGACATCCTCGACTACCCGACGTACATGGTCGCGTTCAACGCGCTCCCACCGGTTCCGTTCGCCTACGGGGAGGGATGGCGGGAGGAGTGGCGTCGGCGGATCGAGGCCAACGAGCCGTGGGTGCTGCACTGGTTGGAACACCAGAACGAGAACGCGTACTGGCGTCGCGGCTCGAGCATCGACGCGTACGATCGCATCGAGGCGGCCACGCTCGTGATCGCCGGACACGCCGACGGCTATCGGAACATGGCGTTCCGTGCATTCGAACGACTCCGCGGTCCGAAGCAGATCCTGTTCGGACCGTGGGCGCACTGGAGCCCGCGGGTATCGATGCCCGGGCCGCGCATCGACCACGTGCCGGTGATGATCGCTTGGTGGGACCGATGGCTCCGCGAGGACCCCTCGATCGACACGGGTCCCGCGATCGCGATCTACGTCCGACGCTGGACCGAGCCCGAACCCGACGCCGATACGTACGCCGGCCTGTGGCGATCCGAGCCGGCCTGGCCGCCGACCCGGCTCGTCGAGGACCGGAGGCCGTTAGCGACCGCGGCTGGAGAGGCGGCCCCGCACTCGGACGACGAGCTGCGGATCCGCGGGGACGTCGGTGTGACCGGCTCGATCTGGTGCGCGGGGTTGCCGCCGTTCGGACTCCCGTGGGACCAGCGCCCGGATGAGGCGTTCTCCCTCGTCTACGACTGGCCGGTCTCCGCCGCGATCGAGATCATGGGGCATCCGCGCGTCGAGCTGACCGTGTCGTCGTCGACACCGGTCGCGTACGTGTCCGCCAAGCTCTGCGACGTGGCGCCCGACGGTACGTCGGCGCTCGTGACCCGCGGGATCCTGAACCTCACCCACCGTGCGTCGCACGAACATCCCGAGGCGTTGCCGACCGGCGAGCCCGTCCGGGCGACGATCGAGCTGGACGCCACGGCCTACGAGTTCGAACCCGGGCACCGGATCCGACTCGACCTGGCCCCGAGCGACTTCCCTTCGTCGTGGCCGCCGCCCCGTGCCGGGACGATCGTCGTCGACCGGGCCGCGTCGGCGCTCGTTCTCCCGACGATGGAGGGACCACCCGTCGCTCCCGCACCGGAGTTCGCTCCCGGAGCCGTAGAAGGGAAGGCGCCCGATCGCGTCCGGTGGGAGATCCACGAGGACGTCCTCGCCCGCGAACGAGCCGTCGAGATCGACCACGGCGGCGTCCGCGGCCGGGTCGGCATCACCGAGACCACGGATCGCTACCACGGCGAGATCCGGGTGCGGTGGGACGACCCCGGATATTGCACCGCGACGGCCGGCGCGGAGCTCGAGCTCGCCTGGCCCGAAGCGACGGTCCGCGCCGAGTCTCGAACCATCCTCCGGTCCGATCCGGAGGCGTGGAACCTCGCGATCGAGCTCCGGGTGTACGACGGCGATGAGCTGATCGCCGAGCGGCGATGGGAGCGCACCACACCGCGCGACCTGCAGTAGTGGGGGTCAGCTCGCGCGCGCCCGCCACGCGTCCAGCAGCTCACCTTCCTTGTCCGGCGGCACGCCCGCCGCGAGCGGTGGTGCACCTCGGTCGCGATCCCAGGCGAGGGTGTCCGCGATCGTCCGGTCGAAGGGGCGGGGACGCAGCCCCGCCGCCGTCGCCTTCGCGGCGTCGTAGGCGTGGAACCCCGGCTGATGGGGATGCCACATCGGGAACCAGGTCTCGTGGATCTCCCCGAGCGCCCGCACGAACGCGGGGTCGACCCACACGAACGAGGTGTCCGCGCCCGCCGCGTTCCGCGCGCCGTCCACCACGTCGGCCGTCGTCGCAGGCTCGGCCGGCCCGACCACGCCGTACGTGGTGGAGTCGCGTGCCTCCACCCGATCGAGAACGAACGCGCCGAGGTCGCGCGCGTCGATCCCCTGGATCGGCGCGTCCGGCGGGCCGGCGGCGAGCATCTCCCCTCCGGCGGCTGCCCGACGCACCCACCACGTGAAGCGGTCGGTGGGGTCGTGCGGCCCGACGATGTACCCCGGACGGATCACGAGCAGCCTGTCGCCGAACCGAGCCGCCGCCTCCACCTCGCACGCCACCTTCAGGGGCCCGTAGGTCTCCTCGGTCACGTCCTCCGTGTCCGGATACGGCGGCGCGTGGATCGGGGTGTCCTCCGTCGCACCGACCGGCAGGTCGTCCGGATGGACCGACAGCGAGGACACCAGCGTGTAGTGGCCGATGGCGTCGCCGATCGTGTCCGCGAGCTCGCGGACCTCGCGGGGGACGAAGGCACACGTGTCCAGGACCGCGTCCCAGGAGTGTCCCCGCAGCGTCTCCACGCCCGCCTTCCGGTCACCGTGGACGTGTTCGACGGACGGCAGGTCCGAGGGCTCGGATCCACCTCGATGGAAGACGGTCACGTCGTGACCTCGCCGCACCGCCTCCTCGACGAACGCGCGCCCGAAGAACCGCGTGCCGCCGATCGTCAGGACCCTCACGCGACGGACCCTGCCGTCCCCGGTGGGAGTCGGGCCCCCTCCTCGAGCCATCGATGCAAGACCTCTCGACCGTCGGGCACGAAGGTCGGTTCCTCGGCGCGGCGGAGGACGTCCGTGACAGGTTCCCAGCCATGCCAGGCGATCTCAGCGGCCTGTGGCACGACGGGGCCGTCCCAGGTGATCGCGAAGACCGCGCTCCACGATCGATCGTCGATGCCCTCGTATCGATGGTGGAAGAGTTCGACCGCCGCGGCTCCTTCGATCGCCATCTCTTCCTGGAGCTCCCGATCGCGGGCCTGCCCGTACTCCTCCCCGGCATTCACGACTCCGCTCACGAAGCAGTCGAACGCACCCGGGAACACATCTTTCGTGTCGGTGCGGCGATGCACCAGCAATCGGCCGTCCGGACGGAAGACGAGGACGGAGGCGACGCGGTGGAGCAGGTGCTCCGCGCGAACGCGTGAGCGCGTCACGGTCGCGATGACTCGGTCTTGATCATCGACGACGTCGACGAGCTCCTCGCTCATGCGGCTCGTCTCGCCCGCTCAGGCGGCTGACCCCTCCAGGTCCTGCGACCATCCGCCGTCGCGCGCGAGGCCGTTCATCCGAGCGCGATGCGCCAGCGCCTCTTGGGCCGCCTCGCTGTTGGCGGCATCGCCCCCCCACAGGGTGAGCGGTCGCTGTTGGAGCGCGCGGCCGTACGAGAAGGAGATCTCCCACGGCGCGTCATCGAGTCGGTTGATCTCGTTGAGCCGGCTCGTGGCTTGCTCGTCGGTCATCCCGCCCGACAGGAACACGATCCCGGGTACCTCGTCGGGAACGTGCGCTCGGAGCGTCAGGAGCGTAGCTTCCGCGATCGCGGAGTCGTCCGCCTGCGTCGAGGCTCCCTTCCCGGGAACCACCATGTTCACCTTCAGGAGCGTGCCGGCGAGATCGACCCTGTGGTCCCGGAGCTGGGTGTAAAGCCCATCCAGCGCGCGTCCGGTGGCGTCCTCACACGCCGCGAGGTCGTGCTCTCCGTCCATCAGGGTCTCGGGCTCGACGATCGGCACGATCTCGGCTTCCTGGCAGAGCGCGGCGTAGCGCGCCATCGCATGCCCGTTCGCGAGCACCGCGAGGTTGGTGGGTCGGCCGTCACCGATGTAGTACGTGGCCCGCCACTTCGCGAAGCGAGCGCCGAGCTCCCGGTACTCCTCGAGGCGCTCCCGGAGCCCGTCGAGGCCCTCCGTCACGGTCTCGCCCTCGAACAGCGCGAGCGGCTTGGCACCGGTGTCGACCTTGATCCCCGGGATCACTCCCGTCTTCTCGAGCACCTCGGTGAATCGGATCCCGTCGTCGGTCGACTGGCGGATCGTCTCGTCGAACAGGATCACGCCGGAGATGTGCTCCTCGAGGCCGGGCGTCGTGAACAGGAGCTGTCGGTAGGCGCGCCGGGTGTCCTCCGTCGATCCGACGCCGATCTGGTCGAAGCGCTTCTCGATCGTTCCGCTGGACTCGTCCGCGGCGAGGATCCCCTTGCCGGGGGCCACCAACTCGCGTGCCGTCTCCCTCATCGCATCCATCCGTCGCTCCTCTCACCCTTGGCACCCTTGGCCGGCGCCTTCATCTCTGGGCTCTCGATCGACGCCGTCGCTCCAGGCTACGGCCCGCAGCACACTGCGGGCAATCGAGTACCTCGACTTAGGTACTTCGTCGCACCCGCCGATAGGGAGGCATGCGGCGACGTTCCCCCCAACGTTCGAAGCTCACGGTCGTGCTGGCCGTCGCGTTGGGCTTGCTCACCCCGATGGCGGCGAACATGGTCGGGGCGCAGGCAGGGGCGAACGCAGCGCCCTCCGGGACCTCGGCCGCGGCGGTCGTTGCGAACGCACCTCCCCGGGGCCTCGCGCTCCCGGCGTCGGGCGTTCGGCCGGATCCCCGGGAGGTCGCGCGAGCGGCCGCCCGCGTCGCTCGGTGGACCAACGTCCTGGTCGAGGTGCCGCGCACCCTTCCCGCGTTCGCCTGGCCCCGCCTCGGCGCCGCGCAGGTGGGCGTCGTGCCCTCAGGTTCCAAGTACTTCGGGATCCGGATCGTGGCCTGGGTCGAAGAGGTCTCGTCCGACGGCAGGTGGGGACGCGTCGAGCTCCCCTACACGTGGCCGCGGCGCGAAGGCTGGATCCGCCTCCGCGGCCTGGAGCGAGACGCGACCCGCGTGCGGGTCGAGGTCGATCTGTCCCTGCACCAGGTCACGGTGCGGAAGTTCGGCAAGGTCCTGTTCCGCGCCCCGGGCGCGACGGGCGCGCCGTCATCTCCCACGCCGGTCGGCGAGTACTTCGTGACGGATCGCGTGCCGTTCTCCGCCGGAAGCGCCCTCGGGTCCTTCGCGTTCGGGATCAGCGGCATCCAGCCGCGCCTGCCGGCCGGCTGGTCGGGTGGGAACCAGCTCGCGATCCACGGGACGAACAACCCCTCGTCGATCGGACAGAGCGTGAGCGCCGGGTGCGTCCGGGTCTCCGAGGCGACCCTCGATCGACTGCTCCCGCTGCTCGAGTACGGCACGCCCGTGATCATCCACGCGTAGCCCGTCAGCGCTCCCCCTCGGGGATCGACTCGACGAACGACTCCAGGTCCCGCACGTGCGCTTCGGCATGCTCGAACGGACCCGCGCCCACGAGCAGCTGTCCGATCCTGTGCCCGAGGGACTTCCTCCCACGCGGGGTCGCCGGTTTCTCCCAGCGGGCATCCGACATCGACCGGATCGCGCGGATCAGCGCACCGTGCACGTTGTCCCAGTCCCGCTGCACGCGCGCGAGGGTGTGTCGCGAGCGTCTGCGGACACCCTCCGCGTTGATCGCCCCGATCGAGCTCGAATGGATGTCGCGGTCGATCGGCGCGCGCTCCCCGGCCTCCCAGGCCGCCAGCGCCTCCAGGACCTTCTCCTCCCACGAACAGAGGTGTCCGAGGAGATCCTTCGGTGTCCAGTCGCCGTCTCCGACACCGGGTCTCGCCATCCAGTGCGGAGGGATCCGCTTGATCAGCCGGCGGATCTCACGGTGACCACGCTCGAGCGTCTCGATCGCCTCCTCTCGACTGGTCATCCTCCGGCTCCTCCTCCGTCCGGCGAACCCTCCGGCTCGGGAACGTAGCGCAGCCCCGTGTCGCCCGCGCGGGCCGATCGGGTCACGGCGGCCGCCGCACCGACCACCGTCACGACCAGCACCACGATCACCCCGCCCGCCCCGCCCATCCGGATCCCGAGCCGTTCGGCGACGAGCCCGGCGACGACGAGCGAGGCGAGGCCGACGGCGGGCGCGACGCCCATGCGCAGCGAGAGGGAACCCGCCCCGAAGCGACCCGCCCAACCCGCGCCGGCGAGCGTGATCACGGCGAGCGACGTCGCCCACCACGCAGCGAGCGCTCCCGCGACGGGCCGTGCCGGTGAGGGCGGCCGCGCCGTCGGCGCGGGAGGACCCTGGACCACCGCCATCCAGCCGTTCGAGGACCAGTCGGGGTGCTCCTGCAGCGCCTCCCGGAACCCGACGAAGTGCGACCGCAGGATCACGACGACCGGATCCTCGTCGAGCAAGGGCCGGACGGCGGACCAGGTCTCGCGGGAGAGCTCGTCGAAGCCCGGGACGTCCGGCCGGGACGTCGGACGCCTCACGGCGAGCAGGTCGGGATCTCCCAGGTACACGGTCGTGCGGAGCGCCTGCGCGGCCGGAAGCTCGGCGCGCACCCGGCGGAGGACGAAGATCGTTCCGAACTCGGCCGTCGAGGCGATGTCCGTCGCGGTGGAGTCGACGACGATCACGGCGGGACCCGACGCGCCGGCGAGGTACGCCGACAGCGTGTGCACCTCCGCCAGACGGCGGCCGTCGCTCCACGGTCGGCGGGAGCGCCAGACATCCCAGCCGAAGGACAGCCATGCGAGCAGCGCCACGACCACGAGCACGGCCGCGGCGATCCCGACGATGGTCCCGGCCCGGTCCCGGAGCCAACGGACCGCGGCGATCGCGCCCAAGGCGCCCAGGAACGGGATCGCGATGGCGAACGAGAGCGTCCGCTGCACCGGAACGGCCGAGCCCGCCGCGTAGAGCAGCGCCGCACCGGCGGGGAGAAGCGCCCACGCACCGAGCAGCCACCCCGCTCGGCGCCGGTCGGGCGCGTTCCCCGGCGCGAGCAAGGACGCGACCCCGCCACCCGCGGCGAGCACCGTGGCCGGCAAGCGGTAGAGCGGCGCCTGGCCACGATCGCCCGACCTCCCCCGCGCGAACTCGGTGGGCAGCCGGGGTGTTCCCGTGGCGCCCACCAAGAGGGCGAGGAGCCCGAGACCGGCGCCTGCCCCGACGGCGGTGACGATCCGACCGGATGCCGAGTCCACGAGGGATCCCGTTCGGCTCGCGAGCGATGCGGGGAGGCAGACGAGCGCGAGCACCACGAGGAGTCCCGCGAACAGCGTCGCGAACTGCCAGTGGACGAGGAAGGCCGCGACGAGACATAAGGCCGACAGCGTCCGTCCCGGTCCGCCGGCGGCCGCGGTGAGGGCAGTGGCTCCGGCCCCGAGGACGAGCGGTTCGACCAGCAGCTGATCCAGGTAGCCGTTGGCCGCGAACGCGACCTGCACGGACGCCCCGGTGACGACGCCGGCGAGCGCCGCACCCCACCCGGGCACGCCGGGGAGGGACCCGGCAAGCGCCGCCGCTGCCGCCGCGATCGCCGCCGCGAGCACGGCGGGAAGGACGTAGGCGAGGTCCCGGGCGCTCGCCCCCGTGAGCGCGGTGAGGGCGGCCGTCACGAGGGGTAGTCCCGGTCGGTCGGCGTTCGTATGGAGCGCGTGTGCTCCGCCGTCGTACGCGGGGAGCGCGTCCAGGCCGAGCTCGGCGACGACCGAGGAGCGCCACACGTGCTGCGGTGTGTCGCTCCCGACGGGCGCGACCCCCGCCCCCTCGATCGCGTAGCGCCCCAGGAAGAGGAGCGAGGGGACCAGCACGACGGCCGCAACCACGAGCGACCCGAGAAGCCGCTTCACGCGCTCTCGCCTAAGAGCGCCGCCAGCGCTCGGTCCGGAACGTACCGCCATCGCGGCAGGTAGGTCGCCGAGTAGGCGAACTCGTGCAGCTCCTGGGCGACGCGGAGCGGCCGGAGCAGTTCCTCGTCGAACAGCGATGCCGCATCACGGAGCGCGAGCTCGTCCCGATACGCCCGAAGGCACTGCTCCGACGCATCTGCGATCCACGCCCCCACGGACACGCCGCGCCGCCGCTCGACGATCCTGCCCACGTGGTCGAGCGATTGCACGAGCGACGCAACGTCCTTCGCGGCCGGTCCCTCGAGCGCCCCGCTCCCGAGCGGATCTCCGTCGAGGTCCGAGACCGCGAGGCCGTCTCGCCAGAGGAGGAACTGTCCGACGTGGAGATCGCCGTGGATCGGGATCGTCGTCGTCGGACGGACAGGGAGTCGCGAAAGTTCCTCGCGGATCGATCGCGCCGCTCGCCGCAGACGCTCGCCCTCCTCGCCGTCGATCGCGGTCAGGGCGAACCCGAGATCGTGCTCGGCATCGCGGCCCCATCCCGCCACCGTCTCGTTCGCGGCCGCAGCCTTCGGCGCCGGGACCACCTCGGTGGGCGTCGCGAGGCAGACGTGGAGACGGGCCGTGAGCGCGCCGAGCGCGGCGGCCGGCGCGACCGCGTCGACCGACGGATCCTCGATCGACCGGTCCACGATCTCGACGTACCACTCCCAGCCGTCCCGGGCGTCGGGAAGGTAGGCCGCCATCGACGCGAGCGGCGCCACCCCCCCTTCGTGCCTCCATCCGAGGATGCCGAGAGGGGCCGGCATCTCGGCGAACCCCGCCTCGGAAAGGTGCGCCGGGAGCAGCATCGGCCGCCGATTGTCGGGCGCCGTCCGGACCGATCGCTTCACCACCGCCCGCTCGCCTACGACGATCGACTCGTTCGCCTGATCCACCTCGATCGCCCGCTCGCCGGTCCAGGATCCGATCTCGCCCAGGCGGTGGAAGGAGAAGCTCCCCGCCTCCCCTCCGCGCGCCGTTCGGGTCAGGAGCGCCTCGGCGACGCCGTCTCCCGCACCGGCTCGGCGGAAGGCGTCCTCCGCTTCGACGACGGCAGACGTGAACAGCTCGTCTCCGACATGGAGCACGAGGAGCCATCGACGGCCGCCGAGCGCGAGCGCATCCGCCAGCGTGACGGCACCGCTCGGTGACCGTTCGGGGAGCGACGTGGGCAGGAGCACCGAGGCGGCCGTCGAGGCAACCCTGTCGGCCGGGTCGTCGGAGCCTCGTCGCACGACGCGGAGTGTAGGCGGCGCGCGACACGCGTTTCCGTCGGGCTCCGCCGCCCGGATGTGCAAGACGGCCCGACGTCGGGCAACATGGGGTCGTGACCGAGCCGCTCACGATCGTCTTCATGCCCGAGAGCGCGTACGGGCCCACGAACAACTGCATCGGGATCGGCAAGATCCTCGAGGGGCGTGGGCATCGCGTGGTCTTCGCCGCGGAGGCTTCCTGGCGAGGCCGTCTCGAGCCCCTCGGTTTCGAGGAGGACCTCGTGGATCTGGCTCCACCTGCCGAGGGCGACCAGGACGCGGGGCAATTCTGGACCGACTTCATCACGGAGACGGCGCCGGAGTTCCGGAAGCCGACGATCGAGCAGCTCGACACGTTCATCCGACCGGTGTGGGAGTCGCTGATCGAAGGAGCGAAGTTCTGCGAGCCGCAGCTCCGGGAGATCCTCGCCCGCGCCCAGCCGGACGTGATCGTCGAGGACAACGTGAGCGGCTTCCCAGCCCTCCTCACCCACGGCGCGCCCTGGGTGCGGATCATGAGCTGCAACCCGCTCGAGAGGAAGGATCCGGACCTCCCGCCGACGTTCAGCGGCTACCCGATCGACGACCCGAGCGGGTGGGAGGAGTTCCGCGCCGAATACGACCGGACCCACCGCGATCTCTGGTCCGCGTTCAACGACTGGATGCTCGAGCAGGGGGCACCCGCCCTCCCCGACCTCGAGTTCATCCACGAGTCGGAGCACCTGAACCTGTCCGTGTTCCCCGATGCCGCCGACTAC
>DASSDW010000008.1:0-22134 GCA_035696925.1 Actinomycetota bacterium | reverse complement strand
TCGGACCGATGACGGTCGCGATGCTCCTCGTGAACACCGTCGCGGCCGCCGAGACGCAGGCCTACGGAGGGTGAGCCCGACCGGCGGCCGCCTCGCGGCGTTGCTCGACGCCGGCGAGTTCGTCCTGACCGGTGAGGTCGTCCCGCCCCGCTCCGGGAGCGGAGCCGCGGTGCGCGACGCGGCCCGTGGATTGGTCGGCTACGTGGACGCCATCAACGTCACCGACAATCCGGCGGCCTCGCCGTTCCTGTCGGCGGTGGCCGGCACTCGATTCGCGCACGAGGCGGGCGCCGAGCCGACCCTCCAGCTCGTGTGCCGCGATCGCAACCGGCTCGCGATCACGGCGGACCTCCTCGGGGCGTGGGCGCTGGGCGCTCGGAACCTCCTCGTCCTCGGCGGCGATCCGATGTCGATCGGGGATCACCCCGACGCGAAGGCGGTCTTCGACCTCTCGCCGAACGACGTGGTCTCCCTCGCGCGGACGATCCGCGAGGAGGGAACGACCGCCGCTGGAGCGGCGATCGCGGATCCGCCCCGCTTCCTGATCGGGGTCGCCGACGTGCCGCTCGCCGACCCTTACGATCCCACGAAGCTCGAGGCCAAGCTCGACGCCGGCGGCGACGTGGTCTGGACGCAGATCGCGTACGACACCGATCGGCTCGGTGAATGGGCGGATCTGGTTCGCGCGCGCGGGGTCTTCGAACGAGCGCGCGTGCTCGTCGGGCTCGTCCCGCTGCGGAGCCTCAAGAACGCGCGCTTCATGGACGGGCTCTTCGGTGTCCACGTGCCGCCTGCGGCGTTCGACCTGCTGGAGTCCGCGGGGAGCGACGCGGAGCGCGCCGGCGTGGAGTTCACCCTGTCCGTCGTGGAGAAGATCCGCGTGATCGATGGGATCGCGGGCATCCACCTGATGGGCGTCGGTCGCGACGACCTGGTCCGCAGGATCGTCGAGGAGGCCGGTCTCTTCCCTCGTCCGACGGGGTCGTGACCTAGCCGCGTTGGTCCACGGGGGTCCAGGTTCGCTCCGCGGGGCCGATGTAGCGGGACCCGGGGCGGATCACCTTGTTGTCCGCGTACTGCTCGCGCACGTGGGCGGTCCAGCCCGCCATCCGGGCGGCGGCGAAGACCGGTGTCATCAGGTCCGTCGGGATGCCGAGCACGTGGAACACGGCGGCCGCGTAGAAGTCGACGTTCGGGTACAGCCCCTTCTGTTCGAACGTCGTCTCCTCGATCGCCTCCGCGATCTCATGGAGCTGCGCTTTCCCGGCGCGATCGCACGCATCCTGCGAGAGGCGCTTCAGCACCGTCGCGCGAGGGTCGTACGTCTTGTAGACGGCGTGACCGAATCCGAAGATCTTCTCGTGGCGCTCGAGTCGGTCGCGCACGTACGCCTCGGCGTTCTCCGGCTTGCCCACCTCCTCGAAGCTCTTCATCGCCTCCTCGTTGGCGCCGCCGTGGAGCGGGCCCTTGAGCGTCCCGATCGCGGCCGTGATCGCGGAGAACATGTCGGCGAGCGTGGATGCCACGATCCTCGCCGTGAACGTGGACGCGTTCATCGTGTGGTCCGCGTAGAGCACGAAGGTCGTATCGAGCACCCGCACGTCCTCCGGGTCGGGCTCCTCGCCGTGCAGCATCCAGAGGAAGTCGGCCGCGTGCCCGAGGGCGGGGTTCGGGGGCACGATCTCCATCCCGGTGCGCAGCCGGTGGTAGGTCGTGAGCAACGAGGCGGTCTTGGCGATCAGCCGGAGGGCCTTCCGGGCCTGCGCGTCCTCGGACTCGTCCCATCCGTCGGGGTCGAACGCCGACGCTGCCGAGACGGACGTGCGCAGCATCGACATCGGCGACGTTTGCTCGGCCAGGGTCCTCATCAACTGCACCTGGAACGGATGGAGGTCACGTTCCGCCGCGAGGAACGCGGAGAGCGCGTCGAGCTGCCGGGCCGTGGGGAGCTCCAGGTGATGGAGCAGGTGGACGACCTCCTCGAACGAGGAGTGAGCGGCGAGATCCTCGATCTCGTACCCCACGTACGACAGGGTGCCCTTCTCGCCGTCGATGTCGGACAGGTGGGTGTCAGCCGCGATGACCTCTCGGAGCCCCTTGTCGGCCACGATCCTCCCGTTCTCCGCCCGTGCTCCGATGAGCGCCGGCTGGGTCCGATGCGAACTGCCAGGATAGTCGGACCCCGTTCCCCTGACCCGACGACGCTCGAGGGAGGCTCCCTGTGGTCCATCGCATCACGATGATCCCGGGAGACGGGATCGGACCCGAGGTCACGGACGCGGGACGCCTCGTGGTGGAGGCGACCGGCGTCGAGGTGCGCTGGGACGTCCAGGACATCGGACTCCGCGCATGGGAGGCGGTCGGCGAGGTGGTGCCCGCCTCCGCAGTCTCGTCGATCCGGGACAACGGCGTCGCCCTGAAAGGGCCGATCGAGACGCCGGCCGACGGCGGCGTCCGCAACGCCAACGTCGCCCTGCGTCAGGAGCTCGACCTCTTCGCCAACGTCCGACCCTGCCGACGCTACCCCGGGGTCCCGTCCGTCTACGGGGACGTCGACCTCGTGGTGGTGCGCGAGAACATCGAGGACACCTACACGGGGGTGGAGTTCGAGGTGGGGACCGTGGAGGTCGAGCGTCTGATCGCGTTCATCGAGGAGATGACCGACGTGCGGATCCGCCGGGACAGCGGCATCTCCGTGAAGGCGATCTCACGGTCCGGCAGCGAGAGGATCGTCCGGTTCGCCTTCGAAGAAGCGGCACGGCGGGGTCTCGCCTCGGTGACTGCCGGCCACAAGGCGAACATCATGAAGTTCTCCGACGGCTTGTTCCTCGACGTGGCTCGCCGCGTCGCCGCCCAGTATCCCGACGTCGCCTTCGACGATCGGATCATCGACGCGCTCTGCATGCAGCTCGTCCGAACCCCGGAACGGTTCCAGGTCCTCGTCCTGCCGAACCTCTACGGCGACATCGTGTCGGAGCTCGGGGCCGGTCTGATCGGTGGACCGGGGATGGCGCCGGGCGGCCACCTGGGAGAGGGGATCGCGGTCTTCGAGGCCACGCACGGGACCGCTCCAGACCTCGCGGGACGGGACCGTGCGAACCCGGCGGGCGTGATCCTTTCGACCTCGATGATGCTTTGGCACCTCGGCGAGCGGGAGGCCGCCATCCGGATCGAGGAGGCGGTGGCCGCCATACTCGCCGACGGCCGCGACGTGACGCCGGACCTCCGCGGCCCGGGCGATGAGCGCCCCGCCGTCGGTACCCGCCGGATGGCGGAGGCCGTCGTCGAGCGGCTCCGCGGTGCCCGATAGCATGACGCCGCATCCGAGTCCGAGGAGCTGAGGCACCGATGAAGGTCACCGTGGTCGGCAGCGGGTTCGTCGGTCAGACGACCGCGATGCGGATCCTGGAGAAGGGTCTCGCCGAGGTCTGTCTGATCGACATCATCGAGGGCAAGCCGCAGGGGCTCGCCCTCGATCTCCGACAAGCGGCGCCGATCGAGGGCTACGAGCCCTCGATCGTAGGCACGAACGACTACGCGGACACGGCCGGCTCGGACATCGTGTTGATCACCGCCGGCTTCCCTCGGCAGCCGGGGATGAGCCGGATGGATCTCCTCGGGAAGAACGCCGCGATCATGCGGGACGTCGTCTCCCGCGTGGTACCCGGGTCGCCCGACGCGATCCTGATCGTCGTGTCGAACCCGCTCGACGAGATGACGTTCCTCGCGGCGGACGCAGCTGGCTTCCCCCGCGAGCGGGTCATGGGGATGGCCGGGGTGCTGGACTCGGCCCGGCTGCGCGCCTTCATCGCGGAGGAGCTGTCGGTCTCGCCGAGCGCGGTCGAGGCGATCACCCTGGGCTCGCACGGGGAAGCGATGGTGGCCCTCCCACGTCACGCCACCGTGAACGGGACGCCGCTGCCGGAGCTGGTCGACGATGCCACCCTGGACGGTCTCTTCCAACGGACGCGCGACGGGGGAGCCGAGATCGTGGCCCTGCTGAAGTCCGGGTCGGCCTACTACGCACCGAGCGCCTCGGTGGTCGCGATGGTCGAGGCGATCGCGCGAGACGCGAAGGACGTCCTTCCGGTCTGCGCGTGGGCGACCGGCGAGTACGGCATCAGCGACGTGTACGTGGGCGTCCCCGCCCGCCTGGGCAGCAAAGGGGTCGAGGAGATCGTCGAGCTCGACCTGAACGAGGACGAGCTCGCGAGGCTCCGTGCAGCCGCCGAGGGCATCCGCGCGAAGTGCGCGGACCTCGCCTCGCTCTAGGCCGGGTCTCCGGGCGCCTCGCGCGCGGTGCGGACGCTCGTGGTCAAGGTCGCTCCGGCCCCGAGCACGACCAGCACCCCCGAGACGATCGGCAGCCATACGGTCGCTTCCGCCCGGACCGCGAGGTCGGGGTCGGTGCGCACCCGTTCGGTCGCCTCCTCGATCGTGCTGCCTGAGGACGCCGCGACGACCCGCGCGATCTCATCGACGGCTCGATCCTCCGCCCGGACCGCGACCCACACCGGAAGGGCCACGAGCACGAGGCCGCAGGCGAAGACGCCCACGGCGATCCCCACGCGGGCGCTGCCGCGGAACCGGCGGACGAGCACGAGGCCGATCAGCGCGACCGCCGCGACCACCAGCGCCGCGATCCCCTCGACGAGATCGAGACCACGGAACTCGAGGTCCAGGATCCCTCGAAGGTCCCGGCGCAGGCCCGTCGCGATCCACGTGGTGGTCGTCGCCACGGCAGCGAGGACCGCCCCGGCGATCGTCAGTGCGAAGCCAGCCGCCGTGGGCCACCGCTCGTCCCGCACGGAAGGAGTCTCGCATCAGGCGACCCGCGGACCAAGGACTACGATGCCGCGATGGCCCCGTTCCTGCGTCCGCTGCGCGAGCACGCGGGCAACTTCTTCACCAACTGGTCCGCCTCCGATCTCCCGGTGGCACGGAAGGTGGCGCTCACCCTCCGGAACAGAGCGAGGTCCCTCGTGAACAAGGGGTGTTGCGGGCACCACGGCGAACCGGGCTGCTGACGCCTCCCCCCGGACCCCGGTCGGGGTCCGTCGCACCACCACCGCTAGGCGGAGAGCGCCCGCAGGATCGCGTCCGTGACCTGCGTCGTGGACGACGAGCCGCCGAGGTCCGGCGTCCGCACCGTGCCGTCCGAGAGGACGGAGTCCACGGCCGTCTCCACGGCGGACGCGCCGGCCATCTCACCCAGATGGCGGAGGAGCATCGCGCCCGAAAGGATCATCGCGATCGGGTTCGCCACCCCGGTGCCGGCGATGTCCGGCGCGCTCCCGTGAACGGGCTCGAAGACCGCGTACTCCCAGCCGATGTTCGCGCCGGGGACCAACCCCAGGCCGCCGACCAGCCCCGCACAGAGGTCCGAGAGGATATCCCCGAAGAGGTTCGGGAGCAGGAGCACGTCGAAGCGAGCCGGGTCGCGGACGAGGCGAGCGGTCAGGTGATCGATCTGCATGTCCTCGAACCCCACGTCGCCGCGGTCGATCTCCTCGTTCCGGGCGGTGGTCAGGAACAACCCGTCCGAGGTCGGCATGATCCCGGCCTTGTGGCCCAGGGTGATCCGGGCTCGCCGGTTCGTCTTCGCGTACTCGAAGGCGAACCGCACGATGCGTCGCGTCCCTGCGACCGAGATCGGTTTCACCGTGACGCCCGCGTCGGGCTTGATCTCGACCCCAGCGAGGCTCCGGAGCTCGATCCGGAGGGCGTCGGCCTGCGGAGAGCCGGCCGCGAACTCGACGCCCTGGTAGAGATCCTCGGTGTTCTCCCGGATCACGACGAGATCCACCTTCTCGTGACGCGTCGGGACGCCCGGCAACGACCGGGACGGACGAACCGCCGCGAAGAGGTCCAGACCCTGGCGCAGCGCCACGTTGATGCTGCGGAACCCCGAGCCCACCGGCGTCGTGATCGGCCCCTTGATGGCGACGCGCGTGGTGCGGATCGCCTCGAGGGTCTCTTCCGGCAGGAGGTCCCCGTGCTCGGCGAGGGCGGCTGTCCCCGCGGTCCGCTCGACCCACTCGATCCCAGGGACCGCCGCATCGAGCACCATCCGGGCCGCCGAGGACACTTCGGGTCCGATCCCATCGCCGGGGATCAGCGTGACGCGATGGCGTCCGGTCATCGAGGCACCCTATCGACGATCTCCCATCGCCCGTCTCGGGCCCGGGATCCGTCCTCGGGGAGCGAGTCCGAGATCAGGATCGGTCGAACAGGACGGCGCGCTTGACTTCTTGGATCGCCTTGGTGACCTCGATGCCGCGCGGGCACGCGTCGGTGCAGTTGAACGTCGTCCGGCAGCGGAACACGCCGGTCTTCTCGGACAGGACGCCGAGTCGCTCGCGCGGGGCGCGATCGCGTGAGTCGAAGATGAACCGGTGCGCGTTCACGATCGCGGCCGGCCCGATGTAGGTCTCGTCGGACCAGAAGATCGGGCAGGACGTGGTGCACGCCGCGCACAGGATGCACTTCGTCGTGTCGTCGAAGCGCTCCCGCTCCTCCGGCATCTGCACGCGCTCCCGCTCCGTCTCCTCGTCGTTCACGAGGTAGGGGAGCACGGCGCGATACCCGTCGAAGAAGGGCTCCATGTCCACGATCAGGTCCTTCAGGACGGCGAGGCCGCGGATGGGCTCGATGGTCACCTTCGGTGCGACGTCCTTGACCAGGATCTTGCAGGCGAGCGCGTTCCGCCCGTTGATCACCATCGCGTCGGAGCCGCAGATGCCGTGCGCGCACGAACGCCGGAACGTGAGGGTCCCGTCGTGATGCCACTTCACCTGATGGAGGGCCTCGACGAGCCGTTCGTACGGATCCACCTGGATCGTGAACTCGTCCCACCACGGCTCCTCCGAGACCTGCGGGTTGAACCGGCGGATCCTCAGCGTGAGCGTCACGAGCGGGGTCGCCCCCACCCGACGCTCGTCCGATGAGTTCAGGATCTCGGCCGGCGTGAGGGATGCCACCATCAGTACTTCCGCTCCATGGGCACGTACGGGCCCATCTGCACCGGCTTCGAATCCAGACGGATCGAGCCGTCGTCGTTCCGATAGGCGAGCGAGTGCTTCAGCCAGTTGGCGTCGTCGCGCAGCGGGTGATCCTCGCGGTAGTGGGCGCCGCGGCTCTCGTCGCGCGCCGCCGCGGCCGCGACGAGCGTCGCGGCGCAATCCAGCAGGAACCCCACCTCGACCGCCTCCATCAGGTCCGTGTTGTAGACGGTCCCCTTGTCGGTGATCGCGATCCGGTCGTACCGCTCGCGGAGCGAACCGACGATCTCGGCCATCTTGGCGAGGCTCTCCTCGGTGCGGACCACGAACGCCAGGTCGAACATCGAGTCCTGGAGCTCCGCCCGGATGTCGGCGACGTTGTCGCCCGTCTGCCGCGTGAGGATGCGGTCCAACAGGTCGAGGCTCTGCGTGGTGGCCTCGGCCGGCAGCGCCGGGAGGTCGGTCGTCTCGCAATGGTTCGCCATGTCGTCCCCGCCCCGCCGGCCGAAGACGACGATGTCGAGCAGGGAGTTCGTCCCCAGCCGGTTGGCCCCGTGGACCGAGACGCAGGCGCATTCGCCGGCCGCGTACAGGCCCGGCACCGGGGTCTCCTCGGACCCGGTGACCACGCGCGCGTGCACGTCGGTCGGGATGCCGCCCATCGCGTAGTGGGCGGTGGGTTGGATCGGGACGGGCTCCGTCGTGGGCTCGACCTGGAGGTACACTCGCGCGAACTCCGTGATGTCCGGGAGCTTCTCCTCGAGGACCCGCGGATCCAGGTGCGTCAGGTCGAGGAGGACGTAGTCGCCTCGCGGCCCGAGCCCCCGACCCTCCTTGATCTCCTGGTAGATCGAACGAGAGACGACGTCGCGGGGCGCGAGGTCCTTGATCGTCGGCGCGTACCGCTCCATGAAGCGCTCGCCGTCACGGTTGCGGATCACCGCGCCCTCGCCCCGGGCCCCTTCGGACAGCAGCACGCCGAGCCGGTACAGGCCCGTGGGATGGAACTGGAAGAACTCCATGTCCTCGAGGGGGATGCCGCGCCGGAACGCGACCGAGAGACCGTCTCCGGTGAGGGCGTGGGCGTTCGACGACACCCGGAACATCCGTCCGTACCCCCCGGTCGCGAAGAGGACGGACTTCGCCCGGAACACATGGAGCTCGCCGGTCGCGAGTTCGTACGCCACCACTCCGGCCGTTCGCCCGTCGTCGGCGAGCAACAGGTCGAGGCAATAGAACTCGTTGAAGAACCGCACGTCGCGCTTCACGCACTGCTGGTACAGGGTCTGCAGGATCATGTGTCCGGTGCGGTCGGCCGCGTAGCACGCGCGCTTCACGGCGCGCTCGCCGTGGTTCGCGGTGTGTCCGCCGAAGCGGCGCTGGTCGATCAGTCCCTCGGGGGTCCGGTTGAAGGGGAGGCCCCACCGCTCGAGCTCGTAGATCGCGCCGACGGCCTCCTCCGTGAGGATCTGTGCGGCCGGCTGATCGACGAGATAGTCGCCTCCCTTCACGGTGTCGAACGCATGCCACTCCGGGTAGTCCTCCTCCACGTTGCCAAGGGCGGCGCAGACGCCCCCTTGGGCCGCCCCCGTGTGCGACCGGGTGGGGTAGAGCTTGGAGATCACCGCCGTCTCGACCCGGCCGGAGGCTTCGATCGCGGCGCGCAGGCCGGCCCCGCCGGCCCCCACGATCACGGCGTCGTACGTGTGCGTGATCGTCACGACGCCGGCCACTTCGAGGGATCGAAGGTGACGACGATGATCGTGCCGAGCGCCATCAGGGCCGCGCCGAGGACGACGAAGAACCCGTTGATCGCCCGCCGGGCGCCCGCACGTCGTATGGAGTCGAGCAGGATCATCCGGAGCCCGTTCACGCCGTGGAGCAGGGCGAGCACCAGCATCAGCCAGTCCCAGGTCTTCCAGAACAGGCTCGCCCACCGGAGCTGGATGAAGGCGAAATCGACGCGGTCCACCCCTTCGTCGAAGACGTGCATGATCAGGACGTGCCCCACCGCGAGGAAGAGCAGGACCAGGCCGGAGATGCGCATGAAGAGCCAGGCCCAGAGCTCGAAGCCACCGACCGGGCGCCCTCGTCCGGCGCCGACGGGCTTCCCATTGGGGAGCGGTGCTTCGGGGCGAGCCTCGGCCGTCGTGGACACGCCTCAGCCCTCCAGGAGGAGCTCGATGATGGCCGAGCCCATGATCCATGTGATGGGGATCATCGATCCGACGAACAGGAGGCCCGTCGCGATGTCCAGGAACCGGATGTGGCGCGTCAGTCCCGGGAAGAAGTCGATCAGCATGATCTTCACGCCGTTGAAGGAGTGATACAGGACGGCCGCCACGAGCCCGAGCTCCAGCATCCGGATGAACGGGTTGTGGTACACGGAGGCCACCCGGTTGTAGGCGTCCGGCCCCCAGCCGACCACGGCCGTGTCCACGACGTGGGCGAACAGGAAGAGGATGATCGCGAGGCCGCTCACCCGGTGAAGGAGCCAGCTGTACTGGCCCTCGTGCCCCTTGTAGAGCGGGCCGAACTGGCCCCTCCGTTTGGTCTCCGTGCTCACCGAGGCTCAGCTTATCGTCGGCCCGCCGCGGTGCCGTCCGCGGTGGATGTCACCCGACGCGCGTCGCGACCAGGACGCCGTCGCGCGTGGGGACGATCGTCGAGAGGTAGCGCTCGTCCTCCGCGATCAGCCGGTTGTGCTCCAGGACGGCCTCGGTCCATCCCGGCCGGCGGTCGTCCGGGTCGTCTACGGCCACGCGCCCGTACCACAGGACGTTGTCGCACACGTACAGCCCGCCGGGTCGGATCCGGTCGCTCGCGGCCCGCCACGCCGCCGGATATCCGTGCTTGTCGATGTCGTTGAAGATCACGTCGAAATCGCCCTGCAATTGCTCGAGCTCCCGCACCGCGTCGCCCACGTGGAACCGGACCCGGTCGGCGAGCCCCGCCCGCTCGAGGTAACCCGCGGCCCGCGCCTCGTTCTCGGGGTCGCCGTCGGTCAGGTGCACCTTTCCGTCCGCACCGACCGCGCGCGCGTGCCAGTAGGCGGAGTAGCCGAACCCGGAACCGAGCTCCATGATCCGCCGAGCGCCCGCGGAGCGGGCGAGGACCTCGAGCGTGACCCCGACGTTGCGGCCCACGATCGGAAACCCGTGCTCCTCGGCGTAGGCCTCCATCTCCAGGAGCACGGGCTCGTCGAAGCGCCGGAGTCGATCCTCCATGTAGCGCTCGATCCGAGGGTCGACGATGTCCATGGGCTGGGAACGCTACCGTCGTCGCGATCATCGTGTCGACCGCGACCCTCGCGCGAACAGGAAGGCCGACGGCCCGCCCCACCGGCGATAGGCTCCGTGGCGCCATGGGCGATGACCCGTCCTCTCGCACGACGGACTCCGGTATCGAGATCGAACCGATCTACGACCCGGACCGGGGCGAGGTGTCCGTCGACCGAATCGGTGAGCCCGGCTCGTTCCCGTTCACGCGCGGGGTCTACCCCGACATGTACCGCGGGCGGTTGTGGACGATGCGCCAGTACGCCGGGATGGGGTCGGCGGACGAGACGAATCGGCGGTTCCGCTACCTCCTCGACCACGGTCAGACCGGGCTCTCCGTGGCATTCGACCTCCCGACCCAGATGGGGCTGGACTCCGATCACCCCCGCGCCGAGGGCGAGGTCGGCAAGACGGGTGTCGCGATCGATTCGATCGAGGACATGGAGCGGCTCCTCGCGGGGATCCCGCTGGATCAGGTGTCCACCTCGATGACGATCAACGCCACCGCTCCGATCCTCCTCCTCCTCTATGAGCTCGTGGCGGAGGAGCAGGGCCTCGACCCCGCCACCCTCTCCGGCACCGTCCAGAACGACCTGCTGAAGGAATACGCGGCACGCGGGACGTACATCTACCCACCGCAGCCGTCGATGCGCCTGATCACGGATCTGTTCGCCTACGCGGGCGAGCGGATCCCGCGCTGGAACACGATCTCGATCAGCGGCTACCACATGCGCGAGGCCGGGGCGACGGCCGCGCAGGAGATCGCGTTCACGCTGGCGAACGGCATCGCCTACGTCCAGGCGGCCGTCGATGCCGGCCTCACCGTGGACGATGTGGCGCCGCGCCTCTCCTTCTTCTTCGCCTGCCACATGCACTTCTTCGAGGAGATCGCGAAGTTCCGGGCGGCGCGACGGATGTGGGCCGCGATCGTGCGGGATCGCTTCGGGGCGAAGGACCCACGGTCGCTGACCCTCCGCTTCCACACGCAGACCGGCGGCGCCACGCTCACCGCGCAGCAGCCCGAGAACAACGTCGTGCGCACGGCGCTGGAAGCGATGGCGGCAGTGCTGGGCGGGACCCAGTCGCTCCACACCAACTCGTTCGACGAGGCCCTTGCGCTCCCCACGGAGCAGGCGGTGAAGATCGCGCTCCGGACCCAACAGATCCTCGGCTTCGAGACGGGCGTGGCCGAGACCGCCGACCCGCTCGGCGGCTCGTACTACGTGGAGGCGCTCACCGACGAGCTGGAACGGATCGCGACCGAGATCGTCGAGACGATCGACGCGATGGGAGGCGCCGTCTCCGCGATCGAAGCCGGCTACTACCAGGACGAGATCCACGAGGCGGCGTTCCGGATCCAACGAGGCATCGAGACGGGCGAGCGGATCGTGGTGGGAGTGAACCGGTTCGTCGACGCCGATGCCAGAGCCGTCGAGCTCCAGCGGATCTCGGCCGAAGAGACGGCGCAGCAGATGGAACGACTCAGCCAGCTCCGCGCCTCCCGGGATCAGCCGGCCGTCGATGCCGCGCTCCTCGAGGTGGAGGAGACGGCGCGGGGGACGGGCAACCTCCTCCCGCCGATGCGCGAGGCACTCCGTCTGCGAGCGACGTTGGGCGAGGTGTCCGACGCGCTCCGTCGCGTGTTCGGGGAGTATCGCGCGGCCCGCTAGGTGCAGCGGCTAGGCTCGGCGCCGTGGACGTGGCGGTGATCGGTGGGACGGGCGCCGAGGGACTCGGTGTGGCGATGCGCGCGGCCGCGGCCGGTCACCACGTGACGATCGGGTCCCGGGATGCCGGGCGCGGTGCCGAGACGGCGGCGAAGGCGGCCGAGCGCGTCGGCGCCGCGCTGGAGGGCACCGACAACGCCACGGCGGCAGCCGGCGCCGGGGGCGACGGCGTCGTGGTGGTCACCGTCCCGTACGAGGGGCAGGCCGAGATCTACCGCTCGATCAGAGACGCCGTCGCCTCCGATGCCGTGGTCCTCGACGCCACCAGCCCCCTGGCCACGGCTGTCGGCGGCCGACCCTGGCAGGTGCTCCGCCCCTGGCACGGTTCGGCCGCCGAACAGGCCCAGGCGATCCTCGGCAGCGGCCCTCGCGTCGTCGCCGGCCTTCACACGATCGCGGCCGAGGCCCTGCAGGCCCTCGATCACGACGTCGACAGCGACGTGCTCCTGTGCGCCGACGACCGCGACGCCAAAGCGCGCGTCGGCGCGCTGATCGACGGCATCCCCGGCATGCGATGGGTTGACTGCGGCCGCCTCGAGATGGCTCGGGTGGCCGAGCCGCTCACCGCGCTCCTCGTGTCGATCAACCGGGGCTACAAGGTGAAGGACTCCGGGTTCCGGATCGTCGGCCGCGACGCCTGGGGAGCATCGCCCTAGTCGATCACCGCGAGGACCTGGCCGGTCTCCACGACCTGGCCGGCGTGGATCGGGAGGTCGGTGACCTCGCCGTCCCGGGTCGACGGGACGTGATTCTCCATCTTCATCGCCTCGAGGATGCAGATCACGTCGCCCGGCCGAACCTCCTGGCCCTTCTCGACCAGGACCTTCACGATCGTGCCCTGCATCGGCGCGAGGATCTCGCCGTGCACATGCTCGCCGTGGTGCGCGTCGGGGGACACGGGGGGGCGCGGGGCCGGCTCCCTCCGCTCGTCGAAGATCCGGACCGGGACACGGCGTCCGTCCACCTCGACCAGGATGTCCGCAGGCCGGTTGGGGGTCGCGCCGGAGGACGCGAGATCCGGGTGCGCCGGCAGCTCCACGTCGGCGAGGGCGCGTTCCAGCCACGTGGTCGTGTGCCTGGAGGCTCGGAACTCCTTCGACTCGAGGATCCACCGGTGCACGGGGATCGTGGTGGGCACCCCCTCCACCCGGAACTCGTCGAGCGCCCGCAGCATCCGGATCCGGGCCGTCTCGCGATCGTGCCCGGACACGATCAGCTTGGCGAACATCGAGTCGTAGTCGCCCGGGATCTCTCGGCCCTGCTCGATGCCGGAATCGACCCGCACGAACGGGCCCGCCGGTTCCCGGTACCTGGTGACCCGGCCCGGCCCGGGCAGGAAGTTCCTGCCGGGGTCCTCGGCGTTGATGCGGCACTGGATCGAGGCCCCGCGCGGAGCGGGGTCGAGCGCCAGCTCCTCGCCGAGCGCTACGCGGATCTGGAGCGCCACGAGATCGAGGCCCGTCACCATCTCCGTCACCGTGTGCTCGACCTGGAGCCGGGTGTTCATCTCTAGGAAGTAGAAGTCCCCGTCCTCGTCCATCACGCACTCGACCGTGCCGGCGTTCACGTAGCCGGCCTCCCTCGCCAGGGTCGTCGTCGCCTCGGCGAAGCGCTCACGGATCCTCTCGTCGAACAGCGGTGACGGCGTCTCCTCGATCAGCTTCTGGTGACGGCGCTGCACGGAGCAGTCGCGTTCGCCCAGGAAGAACACGTTGCCGTGGGCATCGGCCACGATCTGCGCCTCGACGTGATGGGCCCGCTCGACGTAGCGCTCGAGGAACACCTCGGGTCGTCCGAAGTACGACTTCGCCTCACGCGCCGCGCGCTTGAGGGACTCCTCCAGATGCTCGGCGTCGCGCACGACGTGCATGCCCTTGCCGCCCCCGCCGAACGCCGCCTTCACCATCAGCGGGAAGCCGATCCGGGCGGCCTGCTTCTTCGCCTGCGCGAGGTCCACCGGTTCGCGCGTCCCCGGCACGATGGGCATGCCCGCCGCGTCGGCGACGCGCCGGGCCGCGGCCTTGTCGCCCATCGTCGCGATCACCTGCGAGGGCGGGCCGACGAACGCGAGCCCCGCCTCCTCGATCGCCTCCGCGAACGCCGCCCGTTCCGCGAGGAAGCCGTACCCGGGATGCACGAGCGTCGCCTTCGACTTCACGGCGACCTCCATGACCCGGTCGATCGCGAGATAGGACGAGGATGCCAGTCCCGGTCCGATCCGGAAGGACTCGTCGGCGATCTCGACGTGGAGGGCGTCACGGTCGGCGTCGGAATAGACGGCCACCGTGGCGATGCCGAGGTCGCGACACGTCCGCGCGATCCGGATGGCGATCTCTCCACGGTTGGCGATCAGGAGCTTCTGCTTCCGCGCCATGTGGCGCCACGATATAGCGTCGAGGTCGGTGGACACGTGTTAGGCGAAGCGGCGCTCGCGCGGGCGCTCGCCGCGGCGGGTCTGTCGGCGCCCGTCCGCTGGGACGACGTGACCGGGTCGACCAACGCGACGGCGCTGGTGCTGGCGGCCGAGGGGGCGCCGTCCTGGACGCTCGTGGCCGCCTCGCATCAGACCGCCGGCCGGGGCCGGCACGGACGCGTCTGGCGGGACCGACCCGGATCGGCGCTGCTGTGCAGCCTCGTGCTCAGACCCGACTGGCCGCCGGACCGGGTCGGACTCGTATCGCTCGCGGCGGGGGCGGCGATGGCGGAAGCGATCTCAGAGGTCGCGGGCGTGGAGACCCGGTGCAAGTGGCCCAATGATCTCATGGCCGGCGATACGAAGATCGGCGGGGTCCTCGGTGAGGCGCAGGCCTCCGCCGAAGCCATCGCTTACGTCGTCGTGGGGATCGGCGTGAACATCGGCGTGCCCGAGGGCGTCCCGGGGGCCGGGGCGATCGGGAACGTCGACGAGGAGGCCCTCCTCGCGAGCTTCCTCCGTCGATGCTCGTCGATGATCGGGGCGTCCGCCCACGAGATCGTGCACCGGTGGCGGGCCGTCTCCCAGACCCTCGGTCGCCGCGTCGAGGCCACCGCCGTCGACGGCGATGTCGCTCGTGGCGTGGCGGTCGACATCGACGACACGGGCGCGCTGCTCATCGACACCGACGACGGCCGCGCGCGAGTGGCCTTCGGGGAGATCGAGCACCTGGACTTTGCACCGGGCTGACGGATGCCCGGCTTGCGAGGCCGACGCCCCTCGCGCTAGGTTCCGCGCATGGCGTTCCCGACCCGGTTGCTGATCGAGGGCGAGGAACTGGTCATGGACCTCCGCCCGCATTGGATCGCCCTGATCATGCCCGCGATCGCGACGCTCGCGACCTTCGCGGTCATGCTCGTCCTCTACGGGGCGTTCGACGAGAACATCCTCGACACCGTGGTGGGGATCGCGGGGACCCTGTTCCTGCTCGCGTACCCGGTCCGCAAGCTGGTGGACTGGCTGACCTCGCACTTCGTGGTCACGAGCGACCGGATCATCCATCGGCGGGGCTTCATCGCGAAGTATTCGATGGAGGTGCCGCTCGAGGCGATCAACGACGTGCGGTTCGAGCAGGGCGTCATCGACCGCATCATCGGGGCCGGGACGCTCGTGGTGCAGTCGGCGTCCGAGGCGGGCCGTCAGGTGTTCGATCACATCCGCAAGCCCGAAGAGGTACAGAAGACGATCTACCACCAGGGAGAGCTGAACCAACAGCGCATGATGCGTGGCGGCGACGGCCGGTCATCGCACTCGTCCACCTCGGAGCTAGAGCGGCTCGCCGATCTCCGAGCGCGCGGCGTCCTCACGGAGGAGGAGTTCCAGGCACAGAAGCGCAGGCTCCTCGGCTGACGAGACGCCGGAGGGGCCGATCGCGGCGATCGACCACGTCGACTCCTGGACCCGCGACATGGACCGGGCGGTGGTCTTCTCCGAGACCGTCCTCGGTCTTCCGGTGTCGCGACGGGGGGGCGTTTCCGGGCTCAAGCGCCCGCTGACCCCTCCCGAGGATGGTTGCAAGGGGTCCGGGGACTTGCCACTCTGTTGCGGCCGGTCCGCCTTCCTTCCCCCGGGCCGGGAGCACGCACGAGATGACCGAGACCGTTCGACGCTTCCCCCGATCGACGCGCGTCGCCGTGGTGGCGGCGCTGCTCGGCGTGGTGTCACTGGTGACGACGGTGGCTGACGCCGCGCCCTCGAAGGAGGATGTCGAGCGGGCCAGGGCGCGGCTCGAGGCCATCGAGGACAAGCTGAGCGGGATCCAGCGCCAGCTCGCAGCCACCCAGGGTCAGCTGAACGCGGCGACGGCGAGGGTGGAGCGGCGCGAGGCGGCGGTCGAGCAGGTCACGGCCGAGCTGATCCTGACGCAGGAGCAGCTCGATCGTGCCCGGGCGAGCTACGAGCGAGTCTCGACCCGCCTGAACGAACGGGCGGCAGCCGCGTACATGACCGGCCCCGCCTCCAGCATCGACTTCCTCCTCAACGCCCAGAACGTCGCGGATCTCACCGACCGGATCGCTTACGTCGATGCGCTCGCCCAGGCGGACGCCGAGCTCGCGGTGAAGGTGGCGAACGAGAAGAACCGGCTCGTCGCGCTCGAGGCGGAGCTCGAGGAAGAACAGTTGCGCGAGGTCCGGGAGCTCGAGCGTGCGCGGGCGGAGAAGGCCGAGGTGGTCGCGCTCTTCGACGAGCAGCAGAGACTGCTCTCGACACAGCAGCAGCTGCTCGCCGTAGCGGAGCGGGCGTTCAAGCGCACCGAGCAGAGCTACGAAGATTGGCTCGCCGAGCAGCAGGCCTCGACCGGCGACGCCCTCGGCGGCCGGGAGTGGCGCGGGGGCTCGCTCGCGCCCTTCGACCACGTCTTCGAGGTCTGCCCGGTCCGACAGCCGCGCGCCTACGGCGACGGGTTCGGCGCCCCTCGGTACGCGGGCGGCTATCACCTGCACAAAGGGGTCGACATCGTCGCCCCGGAGGGGACGGAGATCCTCGCCCCGTTCGACGGTCAGGCGTTCACGAGCTCGAACGGCCTTGGCGGGAACGTCGTGTTCGTGGTGGGATCGCAGGGCACCGCGTACAACGCGCACCTATCGAGCTACTCGGAGAACTCGAACGGCTCGGTGTCGGCCGGCGAGGTGATCGGCCGCGTCGGGAACACCGGGTCGAGCACCACGCCGCACGATCACTTCGAGTTCCATCCACACACGATGCCGGGCGGAGGCGACTGGTACAGGAGCTCCTACGGATACGGCGTGATCGAGGACGCGATCAACCCGTATCCCTTGCTGCTTCAGGCCTGCGGCTAGCACCGCCTCGTCTCCTATCCTGGAGCCGATGCGACCCGAGGACATCCGACACGTGGGTGTGGTGGGCGCCGGTCTGATGGGGTCGGGCATCGTCGAGGTCTGCGCCCGCGCCGGGCTCCGCGTGACGTTCACCGAGGGCTCCGACGAGCTCGTGGCGGCCGGCCGCGGCCGCGTCGAGCGCTCGGTCGCGAAGGCGGTGGAGCGCGGGAAGCTCGACCCGGCCGCGGCCCGTGACCTCCTCGGACGGATCGACGCCGCCACCGACCTGGGCGCCCTCGGAGACGTCGACCTCGTGATCGAGGCCGCCACGGAGGACCGGGATGCGAAGGCGGGGATCTTCGCGGAACTGGGCCGGCGCACGCGTGCGGAGGTCGTCCTGGCGTCCAACACCTCCTCGATCCCGATCCGGGAGCTCGGGGCCGCGAGCGCGCGTCCCGGCGAGGTGATCGGGATGCACTTCTTCAATCCACCTCCGGTGATGGCCCTCCTCGAGCTCACGCCGTCCACGGACACGACCGAGGAGACCTACGAGCTCGTCCGTGCCTTCGGGACCGACGTGCTGGGCAAGACGTGCGTCCGGTCCGGTGACCAGGCCGGCTTCATCGTGAACCGGCTGTTGATCCCGTACCTGTTCGACGCGATCCGCCTCTACGCGTCCGGCTTCGCCAGCCGCGAGGACATCGACACCGCGATGCGGCTCGGGCTCGCCCACCCGATGGGGCCGCTCACCCTCTCGGACCTGATCGGGCTCGACACGCTGCTCGCGATCGGCCAGGTCCTCCGCGAGGCGTTCCCGGAGGACCCTCGGTACGAGGCGCCGGCGCTGCTCCGCGACCTCGTGAAGCAGGGGAAGCTGGGGAAGAAGACCGGCGGCGGCTTCTACGACGACTGACGCGCCCTCACCGGGAGGCCTCCACACACTCGCATCCCTCGCGGCCGACGGTGGCGGCATGCGCGGTCCCAGGTTCGAGGTCGAGGCGATCCCCCGCGCGGAGCTCGATGTCCCCCTCGTCGGTGTGGAACACGATCGAGCCGGACAGGCAGAACAGCACCTTGTGGAAGGGGTGGTCGTGCCGGCCGTAGCGATCCCCTGGCGGGTTCCCCCAGGAGCGTGGCGCGGAGCACCCCTCCGCCTCGAAGGTCGCGACGGCGTCGTCGAGGGTCGCGGTCCCGGCGTGCCTGGTGGCGCCCACCGCTCAGGCCACGGAGTTCAACGGACGTCGCCGCGGCCGTTCACGGGAGGGACGCCCTTGCGCGCGAACTCCACCCACTGCCCGTGCCACGGTTCGCGCGCGAACCTCCTGACCTGCAGCGCGCCGAACCCGGTCGCATCGATCCGGCCCTGGAGCACCCAGGCCGGCGGCTTCGGGTTCTCGGCCGAGAAATACCGCTCCAGCGCCATGAGGATGGCCCGCTCCTCCTCGGGCGTGGCGCTGTCCGGGATCTCGAACCGGCGCTCGCCGTCGCTTCCGATCGCCATCTCGTGCTCCTACAACGGGATGTTCCCGTGCTTGCGCGCGGGGATCGTCTCGCGTTTCGTGGACAGCATCCGGAGCGCCTTGATCAGCCGTGGCCGAGTCTCGGCGGGCTCGATCACGTCGTCGATGAACCCGCGCTCCGCGGCGGCGTACGGCGTGGAGAACTTCGAGCGGTACTCCTCGATCAGCTCCTGTCGGCGGGCCTCTGGGTCGGTGGCCTTGTCGATCTCCTTGCGGAAGACGACGTTCACCGCGCCCTCCGCCCCCATCACGGCGATCTCGGCCGTGGGCCAGGCGAAGGAGACGTCGGCGCGCAGGTGCTTGGAGTTCATCACCAGGTAGGCGCCGCCGTACGCCTTCTTCGTGATGACCGTCATGCGCGGGACCGTCGCCTCGGCGAACGCGTAGAGCAGCTTCGCGCCGTGACGGATGATCCCGCCGAACTCCTGCTGCGTCCCCGGGAGGAAGCCCGGCACGTCGACGAACGTGAGGATCGGGATGTTGAAGGAGTCGCAGAACCGCACGAAGCGTGACGCCTTCTCCGAAGCGTCGATGTCGAGCGTGCCGGCGTTCACCTTCGGCTGGTTGGCGACGATCCCGATCGTGTGTCCGTCGAGCCGGGAGAACCCGGTGACGATCGTCATCGCCCAGAGCGGGAAGATCTCCAGGAACTCGCCGTCGTCGACCACGCGCCGGATCACCTCGTGCATGTCGTACGGCTCCTTGGCCCGGTCCGGCACCACGTGGGTGAGTCCCTCGTCCATCCGCTCCGGGTCGTCCGTGGTGGCGTAGGCCGGTGGATCCTCGAGGTTGTTGGACGGCAGGAACGACAGGAGGTACCGGACCCGGTTCAGCACGTCCTCGTCGTCCTCGCCGATCAGCGACGCCACACCGGACTTCGTCGCGTGCGTCATCGCCCCTCCGAGCTCCTCGAACGTCACCTCTTCGCCGGTGACCGTCTTGATCACGTCGGGGCCGGTGATGAACATGTGCGAGGTCTCCTTCACCATGAACGTGAAGTCGGTGATCGCCGGCGAGTACACCGCCCCGCCGGCGCACGGGCCCATGATCACGGAGATCTGCGGGATCACACCGCTCGCTCGCACGTTCCGTTCGAAGATGAACCCGTAGCCGGCGAGCGAGGCCGCGCCCTCCTGGATCCGCGCTCCGCCCGAGTCGTTGATCTGGACGAACGGCGCGCCGGTGGAGATCGCGAGGTCCATCACCTTGCACACCTTCTGTGCGTGCACCTCGCCCATCGACCCGCCGAAGACGGCGAAGTCCTGGGACCCGACGAAGACCTTCCGCCCGTCGACGGTCCCGTACCCGGTGACGACGCCGTCGCCGGGCGGGCGCTTGCGATCCATCCCGAAGTCGTGCGCCCGGTGGACGGCCAGAGGATCGGTCTCCACGAAGGATCCCCGGTCCATCAGCAGCTCGACGCGCTCGCGGGCGGTCAGCTTGCCGCGGTCGTGCTGCTTCTTCGCCGCATCCCTGCCTCCGGGCGTGAGGGCGGCCTTCCTGCGCTTGCGGAGCTCGTCGATCCGTTCCTCGACGGTGATCGTCTTCGCGGTCTCGACGTCCTTGTCCGTGGTGGCCATGGGCCGAGTCTATGCTCCCGTCCTGTGCCCGGCGGCTCCCGCGCAGCGTGGCGAACGGCGTGACCGCTCCACGCGCGCTCAGCACTCCTTCGGGGGCCAGCCCGCGCCGCGCCACGTACCGTGGTCGACCACCATCCGGATCGTCACGACGGCACTCGTCCGGCCGTTGAGGGCCGGCCGCGGCAGCTCCCAGGCGAGCAGGGTGTACCGGTCGTAGCGCGCGGGCCACAGGTCGCGGTCGTGCTGGTAGAGCCCGCGGTACCGGCCCGTCGGCGACGAGGTGGCGGACGGGTCGAGGCCGCTCTCGCGCCGGGCGATGCAGATCGCTCTGGCACTGCCTCCGGGGACCGGGCCGAACCGCTCCACAGCGCAGGTGATCCTGCGACGCGAGAACGCCTGGTCCGATTCGCCGTCGAGGCGATGGAGGTCGCACGGACCGGGGAGGTGGTGGGCGGACGCGGACGTGGGTCCGAGGAGGACCCCTGCGAGGAGCAGGAGGACCGCGGCGGCGGAGCCGGTTCGCGTCAACGCATCATCTCGGTCGTGAACGAGCGGAACCGCCGATGGGAAGGCCCCGCTCGGCGGCTGCGGCGACCCTACCCCTCCCGAGAACCCGTGTCACACAGGGCTCACACGTCCACACGACCGCCCGCCCGCCAGTAGGTGCCCGCCTCGCGGTCGAGGAACCCCTCGTCCACGAGATACCTCCGGAGGGAGGCGTGGTCGTTGAAGAACGCCCCGACGATCGCGTTCACCTCGCGCTCGTCGTACCGGACGCCGGGCTCGAACTCGCGTGCGACCCGCTCGAGGACGATCCGTCGCTTCGACGCTTTCGTCGGTACCTCGATGAGACGTCCGTCGCGGAAGAAGGCGCGGAGCACGGCCTCCTCGTCGTCGTTCGCCGCACCGAGCGCGATCCCGGCCTCGCGGGGCGGCCCGACCTGCTCCGCCGCCCATCGCAGGGTCTCGGTGTCGAGTCGGTACGTGCGGCGGTCGGGTTGCAGGCGAGCGATCCCCGCGGCCGCGAGCCGGGTGAGGTGCCGGCGCACGCGCGCGAGGGGCAGGTCGAGCGTCTCGGCCAGGGCCGCGGCGGCGGCCTCGCCCGCGGCCAGGGCGCCGGCGATCCGGAGCCGATCCGGATCGGCGAGGGCTCGAAGGATGTCGTCCGGGTGCTCGGTCATGTCGGTCTCGGTGCCTACCATGATGCGATGCTCCTCACCGATCCGCAGCGGCGCACCCTGGATCGGTTGATCGGCACCGCGGAGCGTCCCGTCTTCGCCTCGGATCTCCGGCAGCGCCTCGTCGACCGGATCGAGGGGGCAGCGCGGGAGCTCGAGCTCAGAGAGCCGCTCTGGCTGGGCAAGGAGGCCCTGAACCAGCTCGCTCGCTGCGAGGGGCGTTTCGCCGCCCGGCTCGAGGGCGAGGATCCACCGTTCGAGCATTCCGTCCACACCGCCGCCGGCGTGCTCGTCCACAAGGCGATCGAGGTGGACGTCGGATCGCGCGACGGGCTGGAGCCCCACACGATCGCCGTCACCGCGGCCGAGCGCCTGGCGGAGCGGGAAGAGCGTTTCGCCGAGTTCTGGCGGGGACGCACGGCCCCCGAGCAGGACGAGCTGCTGATGGAGGTCGTTCGGAAGGTCACCCTGTTCCAAGGTTCGTTCCCACCGTTGCGCGAGCTCCGCCGCGAGATGGCGCCGGTCACGGAGCTCCCGGTGAAGGCGCAGCTCCTCGGCGGCGACCTCACCCTGTCCGGGAAGATCGACCTCGTGCTC
>DASSDW010000007.1:0-24379 GCA_035696925.1 Actinomycetota bacterium | reverse complement strand
GTGCCAGTAGCGAGGGAGCTGCACGGGGTTGTAGCCCAGGGCGTCGGGGATCCCGAAGAGCGAGCCTCGGCTGGGAGCGAGCGCCGGCCAGTCGAGGGGGGACTTCATCCACAGGTAGCCCTTCTCGTAGAACGCGGCGGGCGGCGCCCAGGTGGCGTAGCGCCCCGGGTGCCGGCGGATGTGCTCGACGATCGGCGTGGCGACGAGGTAGTCGTCCTCGCTCAGCGAAGGGAAGCGCAGGACCTGCGGCACGAGCGCGGGATGCTCGCCGGTCTCCAGCCCGGTGAAGACCGTGCCGCCCTCGTATGTCTGCGCATAGACGGCGCTCGCGACCAGTTCGATCGAGAGCAGGCCGATGAGCACTGCCGCCGAGGCCCACCGCCAGCGGCGCGTCGCGAACCCGAACAGCACCGGCGCCGCCACCAGCAGCGCCGCGGCGAACATCCCGAACCGGACCGCGCTGCCACCGGCGCCGAGCGGCCAGAGGACGAACACGGAGACGGCGGCTCCCAACCAGGCGATCCCGCCGCGGCGCGAGAGCGGTCGTTCCACCAGCCCCTGCAGTCCGGCGGCGGCCAGGATCGGCAGCGCCAGGACGGCCACGTACCGGAGTCGGCCCGGGTTGTGGAGATAGACGTCCCCGAAGGGGATCTGGAGCATCAGCGAGCGGAACCACGGGGACCCGACCAGGAACGAGGAGGTCAGCACGTAGGAGACGAGGGCGAGCCCTCCCACCGCGATCACGAGCGGCCGGAGGCGGGACGCGCGAACCGCCACGAGGACGCACGCCAGCGCCACCGCGCCCGCGTACGCGCCCGGCGCCGAGGCGAACCCCAACGGCCACGCCGCCCAGACGCCGTCCGAACCGAGCGGGTCGCCGACCTCCGACTGTCCCGCATCGCCGAGCGCGCCGTAGCCGCCCTGCAGGCTGGATCCACCCAGGAGGTCGACGTGCGGCACGAGGATCGGCAGTGCGGCGAGGGGCAGCACGACGAGGAACAACGCCACCGGTCCGACGACGGATCGCGCGCTCGTCCGCCCGACGCGGGCGTCGGCGACGGCTCCGGCCATCAGGTAGGCGGTCGCGAACGCTGTCGCGATCACGAGCCCGTGACTCATGTGCGCGGCGGCCACCTGGCTCCACGCGAAGCCGCCGAGCGCCACCCACGCGAGCCGCCCGGACCATCGTTGGCTCCGGCGGGAGCCGGCCGCGGCGACCAGGAGGACGGTCGTCCACGCGAGCGCGCCGGCGAACGGCAGCGAGATCGCGATCGTGGAGGTCGACATCGTCATCGCGAGGACGAGCCCGCCGGCCGTCGCGGCGATCCGACCGATCGACTCCATCCGCAGGAACGCGAAGAGCCCCAGCCCGGCGAGGAGCGGGTTGAAGACGATGAACGAGCGGAGGGCGAGTCCGGGCGACAGCGTCGAGAACAGGAGCATCGGTGGCGCGTACAACCACCCGCTCTGCGGATCGGCGGCGAAGCGGTACCCCGCCATCTCGTACGGGTTCCAGATCGGGATCCTGCCGGCGGCGATGGAGTCTCCGAGGAACGACCAGCGCGGGAGCCAGAACGTGAGGAGGTCCGGATGCTGGTTGGTGAGCGCGCCGCCGACGATGAACCCCCGGAGCGCGAAGAGGACGGAGACGACGATCAGGGCGGGTCCGAGCAAGACGGCCGTGCGCCGCGCCCCGCGTGACGCGAGCCGGCTCGCATCCGGGGCGTCCACGGAGGAAGCCTACGGCACCTTCAACGCTCTCGCGGAAGACCTCTGGTAGGGTTGGCCGATCCCAACTCCCCTCGCATTCAACACGCCATGATCAGCCTTCAACGCGTCACCAAGACCTACCGGAACGGCGTCACCGCCCTGGAAGACGTCTCGGTCGAGATCGACAAGGGCGAATTCGTCTTCGTCGTGGGCCCGTCCGGCTCCGGGAAATCGACGATGATCCGACTCCTGCTGAAGCAGGAGGAGGCCTCTCGTGGCGACGTGTTCGTCGCCGGCAAGAACCTCTCGAGGATCACCTCGTTCAAGGTGCCCCACCTGCGACGGAACATCGGCACGGTCTTCCAGGACTACAAGCTCCTGCAAGACAAGACCGTATTCGAGAACGTCTCGTTCGCCCTCGAGGTGATCGGGAAGGCGAAACACGTGATCGACCAGCGAGTTCCGGAGATCCTCGAGTACGTCGGGCTGGGCGACAAGCTGAACGCGTATCCGGACGAGCTCTCCGGCGGCGAGCAGCAGCGTGTCTCGATCGCGCGAGCGTGCGTGAACCGACCGCTCGTGCTGCTGGCCGACGAGCCCACCGGGAACCTCGACCCCAACACCTCCGTCGACATCATGCGGCTCCTCGACAAGGTCAACCGCATCGGCACCACGATCCTGATGGCGACGCACGATCAGGCGATCGTGGACGCGATGCGGAAGCGCGTGATCGAGCTGGAGAAGGGCAAGGTCGTCCGCGACCAATCCCGAGGCGTCTACAGCTGATGGCGCCGCGTCTCGAATCCTTCTTCCGGGAGACCGCGTCGGGTCTGCGGCGCAACGGCGTCGTCGCGTTCGCAGCGATGTCCACGTCGTTCATCGCGTTGTTCCTCTTCGGCCTGTCCCTCCTGATCGCCCGGGAGTTCGAGCTCGTGACCCGCGTGCTGACGGGGAACGTCGAGGTCCAGGTCTACCTCACCGATCCCGTCAATGAGGGAACCGTCGGGCGGCTCACCGAGAAGCTGCAACAGGTCCCCGCCGTGGCCGAGGTCGAGTTCTGGGACAAGGAACGCTCGTGCCAGGAATTCAGGCGGCTCTTCGAGGGCCAAGAGGTCTTCCTGGAGAACGTGGACTGCATGAGAGTGATCCCGACCTCGCTGCGGGTGAACCTCTCGGCGGTGACGGACTTCGAACAGATCACGGCCTCGTTGGGTTGTCAGGTGGTCGTGGACGACGAGGGAGACCAGCATCAGGAATGCACCGAGCCCGGCGTCCGGAACGTGGCCGACTACCAGAAGCTCCTCGATCGCCTCGACGCCCTGACGCGGGTGCTGTCCCTCAGCGTCTTCGGGATCGCGGTGATCATGCTCGCGTCGGCGATCGGGTTGGTCGCGAACACGCTCCGGATGGGGATGTTCGCGCGGCGCAAGGAGATCGGCATCATGCGACTCGTCGGGGCGACGAACTGGCGGATCCGCGTCCCGTTCCTGATCGAGGGTCTCGTCGAATCGATGCTCGGAGCGGCGGCGGCGATCGCGGGCCTGTTCCTCGTGAAGGTCTTCGTCGTGGACAACCTGCGAGGCACGGCCCCGTGGCTCCCGCTGATCAAGAACAGCGACGTCGTGGTCATCACGCCGTGGATCCTCGTCGCGGCAGCGCTCGTGGCGATCATCGCGGGCACGATCGGCATGCGCCGATTCCTCGACGTCTGAGGCATCCTGATGGGTCGCAAGGATCGTGAGGGCGAGCAGACCGTCGCGTCCAATCGCAAGGCACGCCACGACTACACGATCCTCGAGACGTTCGAGACGGGCATCGTGCTGACGGGGGACGAGGTGAAGTCGCTCCGAGGGGGACGCGCATCGCTGGCGGAGGCGTTCGCGCGCGTGCGCGGCGGGGAAGCGTGGCTGGAAGGGATGCACATCCCTCCCTACGAGGCGGGAGACAAGAAGGCGCACCTTCCCGTGCGCCCACGGAAGCTCCTGCTCCATCGACAGGAGATCGCGAAGCTGACGGACGCTCAGCAGCAGGATCGCCTTTCGCTGGTTCCTCTCCGCGTGTACTTCACCCACGGGCTGGCGAAGGTGGAGTTGGCCCTCGCGCGCGGTCGGCGCAGCCATGAGAAGCGTCAGGCGATCGCGGAGCGAGAGCATCAGCGGGAGATCCAGCAGGAGCTGGGTCGCCGCCGATAGGTTGGGGAGCGGCGATGAGCGCCGATCGACGAGAGGACGGGTGGGATGCGGAAGCGGATGATGATGGTGTTGGTGGCTCTGGGGGTGCTCATGACGGGTGCGTGCTCCGGATCCGACGGGGGGTCGAACGGCGGATCGGGCGCGGAGACCGTGACGGCCGAGGCGTACGCGACCGGCGTCTGCGGCGCGATCGCGGACTGGGTCGACGAGATCCAGGGCCTGAACGAAAACCTGCAAGCGAACCTCGATCCGACGAGCATCGATGCGCTGAAGGACGCGATGGTCACGTTCCTCGACGACGTGATCGCCTCGACCGACACGGTGATCGCCGACGTGGAGGACGTCGGGATCCCGGACGTCGACGACGGTGCCGCCGCGGCCCAGCACCTGCTCACGGGATTGCGCGACTCTCGAGGCGTGTTCGAGGACGCGCGCGACCGTGTCGAGGCGATGCCGACGGACGACCCGGCGGCGTTCGGCGAGGAGCTTCAGACCGTCGGGACCGACATCCAGACCTCGATGTCCACGATCGGCGAGGATCTCGGCCGGTTCGAGTCACCCGTGCTCGACGATGTGTCGGAGGACATACCGGAGTGCGAAGCGGTGGCCGCCTCGGCGGCGTAGGAGCCTCATTCGGGGCGTGGCCACCGACGCTCGTATACTGGGAACACAACTACATATGGGGGTGTACTGGCTTCGAGCAGGGCGTGTATCGCCTGGGAGAAGCGGGCCGAGATCTCCGGAGTCTCGAAAAACGCCGGAACCAACACAAGCGCCAACGATGAGTACGCGCTCGCTGCCTAGTCACTAGGTAGCTGTCCGTCCGGGAGGGCCTGCGGCCCGGACAGGGCATCGTAAGCAGGACTCACCGAGGGGGCTCCGCCCGGGGGCCCCCGAGGGACATCGCACCCGGGCTGGCCGAGGGTCCTCCGCCGGTGGGAGCCCCGAGGTGAGATCTTCCCACCGGCTGCGCCCGGAGAAGTCCCAGACGGTCGCCCTGCGACGCGGGTTCGAATCCCGCCACCTCCACGATCCCGTTGTGCCGAAGTAGCGACGAAGGCCCTCCTTCCCGGAGGGCCTTCGTTCGTTAGGCTCCGGCCCTCACGGCTTGGGAGGGACCGTCGATGATCGGTTGGGTCGGAGACATCGAACGCCTGACGCTCGACAACGACACGTTCCGGACGGTGCTGTTCACGGGCGCACACACGCAGCTCACCGTGATGCGACTCGCTCCGGGAGAGGACATCGGCAGGGAGGTGCACCCGGACCGCGACCAATTCATCCGGATCGAGGAGGGACAGGCTCGCGTCGAGTTCGGTCGGGACGAGGACGGGGTCGATGAGTCGCACGACGTCTCCGACGACTGGGCGGTCGTGATCCCGGGTGGCACCTGGCACAACGTGATCAACACGGGCCAGGGTGAGCTGAAGCTGTACTCGCTCTACTCGCCGCCGGAGCATCCCGACGGTACGGTCCATCGCACGAAGGCGGACGCCGAGGCGGCCGAGCGCGCCGGGTGAGCCCGGCCGAACCTCGTTCGATCTCGCTCCAGCGGGCGCGGCGCCTGGCCGTGACCGGGCAACTGCTGTCGGCGCCGCGGCCGCGGTCGATCCTCGAGGTCGTCGAGCGGCTCGGGAGCGTGCAGATGGACCCGACGCGGACGGTGGCGCGGACCGAGCACCTCGTCCTGTGGTCTCGGCTCGGCCGGCGGTTCCGCGTCGAGGAGCTCGAGCGGCTCCTGTGGCGGGACCGGTCACTGTTCGAGTACCGGGCGTTCATCCTCCCGACCTCGCAGTTCGTCGTGCATCGGGAGACGATGCGGCGCTACCCGGGTCCGGGCGGCGGGCGGCACGCGTACGTCCGCCGGTACCTCCGAGAGAACCCGAGGTTCCGCCGGTACGTCTTGCAGCGGCTGCGCGACGAGGGGCCCTTGCCCACCCGGGCGTTCGAGGACCGCTCCACGGTCAGCTGGCGGACGGGTGGGTGGAACGACGACGGCAGGAACACCTCGATGATGCTCGAGGTCCTGTGGGCCAAGGGAGAGGTCATGATCGCGGGCAGGGCCGGCCAGGAGAGGGTCTGGGATCTCGCGAAGAGGAGCCTCCCGTTCGACGAACCCCGGCCGGGCGCGGGCGAGGAGGCCCGGAGCCTCCTCGACGTGCAGCTGCGGGCCCTCGGCATCTCCAAGATCAACCGGTTCGGGTGGACGTTCGCGGGCGAGCGACCGCCGGGGTGGCAGCGGGCGTTGGCGCAGCTCGAGCGGGAGGGGAGAGCCGTCCGCGTGACCGTGGAAGGGGTCCCCGGGGAGCGGTGGGCGCATCGTGAGGTCCTCGATCGCTCGTTCCGAGGCCGGACGGTCCTGCTGTCGCCGTTCGATCGATTGATCCACGACCGGGCCCGATCCGAGGAGCTGTTCGGCTTCCGGTTCCGCCTGGAGATCTATGTCCCGAAGGCGAAGCGCGAGTTCGGCTACTTCGTGTTCCCGATCCTCCACGGCGACCGCCTCGTCGGGCGCCTCGATCCGGTGCACGACCGTGCCGCGAACGTGCTGCGGGTGCAGGGCGTGTTCGCGGAGGAGGATGCGCCGCCCGAGGCGTGGCCCGCGATCCGGAAGCAGCTCGACGAGCTCGCCGCATGGGTCGGCGCCGACGGCGTGGAGCTGCCCTCGCTTCCTCTCGTGTGGCGCTAGGGCGCGAACGCGAGATGGTCGCCGTGGCGGATCGCCGCGTAGCCGTCCCGGGACGCCACGAACACCGCAGTGGTGACGCCGTACAGCGCCTCCGCCACCAGGGCGCCGATCGCGACGATCTCGTCGGCTTCCCCGAGAACGATCCCGGCGGGGCCCGTCCCCAGCCGGATCGACTCCGCGAGCACGGTGGCGCTCGAGGACGAGCCGCGTCCCGACGGCATCACGAGGATCCGATCCGTGACGACCTCACCACGTTGCGGATGGTTCGCCTCGACGATCTCGCCGGTCACCGGATCGAGTCCACCCCAGAAGCTGAGCGGCTCGGCGAGGACGAGCGCGGTCCCGTTGACGGGCCCCTCGACGAGGAATCGACCGTCCATCAGCCGGCCCAGATCGCCTCGTCGCGGGTCACGACGCCGGCCGCAGCCGACCGCACGCAGTCCTCGAGGCTGCCGAGGGCGACGTCCACACCGAGGTTGCTCGGCGCGTACCACGCCCACTTGCCGGAGTCGGTCATGACGGGACCGGTGACCTCGCCGAGCACCGGCGTGATGTACGTGCAGGTGTCGGTCACGACCGTGACGCCGGCGTCGGCGAGCTCGCCGGCGATCCCGCCGATCGCGGCGAGCTGTGCGCGGCCCGTGTTCACGTAGAAGGGGACGCGCAAGCGAGCCTGAGCCACGAGCTCCGCGAGCCGGCGAAGCTCGGCTTCGGACGCGTGGGGCGTTCCCACGCTCACGGCGCCGATCTCCGCGCCGTCCGGCACGTGCGAGAGCTCGCCGCGTGCGGCGCGGAGATCGGGGAGGGTGACCGCCTCCTCACGGGCTCCGAGGCCGGCCACGGCGTCCCACGTCGGCGCCTCCGGCGTGATGCCGATCGCGTGGAACAGAGCGACCGACCCGGAGCTCGCAGCCGCGGCGCCGAGCGCCTTCAGGCGATCCTCCGAGGTCGTGGGGGGCAGTCCGTCGATCGCGGCCACCTCGGTTCCGGCTCGGCGGCCGAGGAGATGGCCCAGGACGGGGTACAGGAGGTCCTGATCGAGCAGCCGGTCGGAGACGCCGTGCAGCCGGAAGCGCACGGTGGCGCGCCGACCCTCGTCGGTGTGCAAGCCGTGGTCCGGCACGCGGCCGGTGACCGCGGCGCAGAGATCGATGAAATCGCCATAGCGGTTCGTCCTCGCCCCGAGGACCGAGTTCGCGAACACGATCGCGTTCGACTCCGCCCACGCCACGTGCTCACCGAGCGACGGCCGATCGGAGAGCTGATAGGGGGCGCACGTCCACGTCGGACGGCAGCCCATCGCCACGTACGCGGCCATCAGTCGCTTCGCCCGCCCGCGCGTCTCGGCGTCGAGCAGGACGAGCTCCGGGTGGAGGAGGTCGAGCGAGCTGACGTTCAGCGTGGAGGGCACGGCGACGGACCCCCCGCCCGCGAGGAGCCGTTCGGCGAAGTCCAGCCCGACCTGCCCGTGGTACAGGCACGAATCGATGTGCGCCCTCGTCACGTCTCGCAGCTGGGACGCTCGCGCCACCTCGGCCATCCTGACCACGAGCCGCATCGCGAGCGCCGCGCCGTCGCCCGCCCCGCCGCCGAGGAGCGCGCGGTCCCGGTCCTCGAGCTCGACCGTCATCTAACGGACCGGCGGCGGGATCCCGATCTCCGCCTCGGGATAGATGCCGGTGCCGAACTCCGCCTCGAGGTCGCGGCCGTCGAGGGAGTCCAGGAACGTGGTCGCGAAGACCGCGGCGAACTGCTGCCGCTCCAGGAGGTCCTGCTCGATCGCGTCGCGGGGCACGTACGGTCCGATGTTCCGCCGGTAGGGGTAGTCCCGGAGGAACGAGGCGATGTCCTCCCGGGTCGCGCCCACGTCCCACAGGACGTCCGACTCCAGGTACACCTCGGAGGGCACGACGTTCTGGACCAAGCCGAACAGGCCGCCGCCGAATTCCCGCTCGAGGTCGTCCCAGAGCTGGATCGGGTCGATCCGGACGCCCCCGGCGGCGTCGGGGAGGGGACACTGCCCGTGGTCCGCGGTGACGATCAGCGCGTACCGGCCCGGATACAGGGCATCCAGCTGGCGCACGAGCCGCCCGAGCTGCTCGTCGACGTCTCGGAGCGCGTCGCCCGTCATCGGATCGAACATCCCGTAGACGTGTCCGGTGTAGTCGGGCGCCTTGTAGTTGATGAACAGGAGCCCCGTCGCGCCCGAGGAACCGACCGGCTCGTTCGCGATCGTCGCCTCGATCAGATCGCCTTGGTACCTGATCACCGGGGTACTGCAGCAGTGCATGTTCTTGGGTCGCACGGGATCGAACGCGGGGTCGCGGTCGGGGTTGGGGACGAAGTCCGCCCGGTAGCGCTCGAACGCATCGAGCGACGGCACGCCCGCGGGCAACCGGAAGAGCTCGTCGTTCAGGCTGCGCCAGCCCTGCGGGTCGGCCACCTCGTCCCAGTACACGGCCACCGGTTGGACGCGCGTCGACCCGGACCCGGTCGTGGCTTGGCCACCGCCCCCTCCCAGCATCCCCAGGTGCCAGATCTGGTAGCCGATCTCGCCGACCCATGCACGGTCGGTCGCCTCGCTCCAGAGGTCGGCGAGGGTGGGGACGAGGAGATCGCCCGGGTTCGCGCGCCCCGGCTCTCCGTAGGTCTTGCGGACCTGCCGGCCGTCCCGGATGTTGTGCCCCGTCACACCGTGCGTCCGAGGGAACGCGCCGGTTCCGATCGTGGCGTGCGCGGACGCCGTCACGGCAGGGAACGATCCGTGGATCGCGTTGCGGAAGTTCGCGCCGTCCCGCATCAGCCGACGGAGGTTGGGCCAGGCGTCCGGGAACTCGTGCAGGACGTTCCAGCCGCCGCCGTCGATCACGAACGTCACCACGACCGCGGGCGGATCCGCTGGCCGCACGATCCCCGGCAGCGGGCGTCCCTCCCGCCCCAGCTCCAGGAACGCATCGAACCCGATCAGCTGGGCGATCGTCGGAGCGACGTCGGCGAGGGACACGCGCTCCTCGGAGTCGAGGCCGGCGATCCCCGGCCCGGCGACGACGAGAGGGACCCGCTCGAGGTACATCCACACGCTCGCATGGCTGGTCCTCGGGTCGCGGGGGACCAGCGACCGCGACTCCTGCGGGTAGTTCGCGCTGTTGAACGGGGCGGCGAGCAGCTGGATGTCGCCGCTGCGATCGGGGTGATACGCGCGCGCGACGAGCTCCATGTACTCGGCGCCGAGGTCTCGTGCCATCGCCTCCTGGACCGGCCGGGGATCCGGGCGGGCGACGCGCCGGACGGTGCGGCCGAGCGCGGCGCCCCCGGTCGCCGCGGCGGCGCCCAGCAGCCCGGCGATCGCGAGGAGCCGCCGCCGCGAGGGGTCGGTGGGCGCGGACATCCCCTGGACGGATCGGGTGGCGAGGAGCGCCACCGCGACGCAGATGACGCCGGTGATCGCTCCCAGTAGCGCGCTTCCCGCCAGCCCGACGGCGAGGCCGACGAGCCCGCCGACCAGCACGAGCGCGATCAGCGCGAGCGACCGGCGGTTCGTCACGGACCCAGTTTCTCGCACCGAGCAGCGGACGGAGCTAGGAGCGCTTGCGATCGAGGTCGAGGAACGGCATGGGCACGACCGTGGCCCCCACCTTCCCGCGCTCGCCCTCCACGGTCCACTCCACTGAGAGCCGTGTGCCGACCTTCGTCAGGTCCTTGTCCACGGAACCGAACCCGACCATCTTCTTGATCGTGGGACCCCATCCGACCGAGGTCGCGCGGCCGACCTGGGTGCCCTCCCGGTAGACCGGGACGGGCGCGCGGTGGACGAGCGCCGAGATCTGCGGTGCGAGGCCGTGCCTCGCGTACATCGACTCGATCGCGGACCAATCGAGGTCCAATCCGACGAGCCGTCGCGCCGGACCGCCCGCCTCGCGTTCCGCGATCAGCGCCCGCTTCCCCGTGAACTCCGCCTGCTTGTCGAACGCGACGAGGCGTCCGAGGCCGATCTCGAACGGCGAGTACTTGAGCTCCGGCGCGAACGCGTGGCGGGCGCTCGTGTACTCGGCCTCGATCAGGATCAGGCTGGCCTCGAGACGGCAGATGTCGAGCGCCTGGATCCCGGCCGGCCGCAGCCCGTAGTTCGCGCCGACCTCGAAGAGGCGGTCCCAGACCGCGAGGGCACCCTCCCGTGGGATCCAGAGTTCGTAGCCGAGATCCCCCGTGTACCCGGTCCTCGTGACGTCGATGTCGACATCTCCGATCGAGCCCGGGCGGCGGCGGAAGTAGCGGAGGTCGAACCAGTCCTTCCCCGTCGCCCGCTCGAGGACGTGGCGGGAGAGCCGTCCCTGCACGGCGAGTGCCGCGGTCGTCTCCGAGATGTCGTCGATCCGCACGTCGAGACCGGTGGCGTTCAGGGCGAACCACCGGAAGGAGGGATCGGCGGCCGTCACGCGGAAGCGGTCCTCGTCGAGCCGCGTCACGGTTCCGTCGTCGATGACCTTCCCCTCCTCGTCGCACCACGGGGTGTAGATCACCTGGTCGATCGCGACGCGGGAGACGTCCCGCGTGATCACTCGGTCGAGGAGCGCCGCGGCATCGGGGCCGCTGACCTCGTACTTGTAGAGGGGCGAGACGTCGATCACGGCGGCCGCCTCGCGGATCGCGTTGTATTCGATGTCCACGAAGTCCGCGAACACGGCGGCTGCGTGGTAGCCGGACCAGTCGCCCCACGCCAGCTTCGTGTTCAACTCCCGCTGGCGCTCGAAGAAGGCCGTGCCGACGCTCATCCGGCACAGGCTAGCCGAGGGCGTTCCGCGGGACCGCCCCGCCCGGATGACTTGAGGTCAAGGCCGTTTCGCCTCCACTCCGGGCGCACGGCTAGCATCGGCGACCGTACGCCGACGGCGTTCGGATAGCCTTCTCCGGCGACCAGGTGCCCGAGAACGGCGCCGAGACGAGCGCCACCGAGAAGAGCGAAGAGGAAGCGGATGCCGCAGCGCTACGACGCCGTCGTGATCGGGGGAGGCCACAACGGCCTGGTGACCGCCGCGTACCTCGCGAAGGCCGGGAAGAACGTCCTGGTCCTCGAGCGCCGCCACGTCCTCGGCGGTGCGGCCGTCTCCGAGGAGATCGTCCCCGGCTACCGGTTCAGCGTCTTCTCCTACGTCGTCTCGCTCCTGCGCCCGGAGATCATCCGCGAGCTCGAGCTGCCCAAGCACGGGCTCGAGATCCTGCCCCTCGACGGGACGATCACACCGCTGGACGGCGACTCGCTCTGGCGGGTCAACGACCACGGCCGCACCGTTCGCGAGCTCCGTCGCTGGTCCCTGAACGATGCCGAGGCCTACGAGGAGTACGGACCGTTGATGGCGGAGATGGCGCGGTTCATCAAACCGATCCTGTCGATCGTGCCGCCGGACCCCGGCAAGATCTCGGTCCGGGACTGGCTCCCGCTCACGCCCCTCGCGAAGACGTTCAAGGACCTGCCGAAGCGTCTGCAGACGACGTTCATCCAGCTGATGACGATGTCGGCAGCGGATTTCCTCGATCAGTGGTTCGAGACCGATCCCCTCAAGGCGACGATGAGCGCCTCGGGGATCATCGGGACGTTCCAGGGGCCCCGATCACCGGGCACGGCCTACGTGCTGCTCCACCACTACATGGGCGAGATCGATGGGGCGTTCCGCGCCTGGGGCGTGCCGCGCGGCGGGACGGGGAGCATCTCCGACGCGATCGGGAGCGCGGCCCTGGCGGCGGGCGCGGAGATCCGGACGGAGGCGCCCGTCGCGCGGATCGACGTGCGGGGCGGTCGTGCCACCGGTGTGACGCTGGAGTCGGGAGAGCAGATCGAGGCGGGGATCGTCCTGTCCTCGCTGGATTCCCGCTGGACGTTCATCAAGCTGCTCGAGGACGGCACGCTCGATCCCGCCTTCCGCGAAGAAGTCTTGCGCTACAAGTACCGCGGGTCGAGCGGCAAGGTGAACCTGGCGCTCGACGGCCTCCCGGAGCTGGAATGCAAGCCGGGCACGGGGGAGTGGCTCCGCGGCGCGATCTCGTTCTCTCCCTCGGTCGACTACATGGAACGGGCGTACGACGACGCCAAGTACGGACGCCCCTCGCGCCGCCCCTACATCGACATGATCATCCCCACGCTCGTGGACCCCACGATGGCTCCTCCCGGCGGCCACGTGATGAGCTGCTTCGTCCAGTACGCGCCCTACCGGCTGGCCGGAGACGCGATCTGGGACGACAGGGCGCGGGAGTCCTTCGGCCAGAACGTGATCGACACGATCGCGGAGCGGTTCCCGACGATCCGACAGCACATCGTGGGGTCGCAGTTCATCACCCCGAAGGACATCGAGGACGTGACGGGCCTGACCGAAGGCAACATCTTCCAGGGGGAGCTCTCTCTCGAGCAGCTGTTCTTCAACCGACCGGTGCCGGGGTGGGCCCGCTACCGCACACCGATCCGCGATCTGTGGATGTGCGGGTCGGCGACGCACCCCGGTGGCGGGATCATGGGCGCCCCCGGTCGGATCGCCGCGCTCGAGGTGCTGAGGGGCGGTCGAGGGGGCCGAGGACGAGGGAGGGCGGCCTGAGCGTGGGAGCCCGCTCGGACGTCGTCGTGATCGGCGCGGGCCACAACGGTTTGGTGGCCGCCGCCCTCCTCGCGAAGGACGGGCGCCGCGTCACGGTCCTGGAGCGGGCTGCCGAGGTGGGCGGCATCCTCCGGGGCGGCGAGTTCGCTCCGGGCTTCATGGCCCCCGGGCTCGCGCACACGGTCGGCCGTCTCCGTCGATCGGTGATCGACGACCTCCGGCTGGAGGACCACGGGCTCTCGCTCATCGAACCGCCCGTCCGGATGTTCGCGCCGCAGCCGGACGGATCCTCCGTGACGTTCTGGGGCGATGCCGCTCGGACGGCACGGGAGCTCCGGGAGCGGAACCCGCGCGATGCCGACGCCTACGCGGAGTTCGATCAGAAGGTGCGAGCGATCGCGTCGTTCCTCGCGTACGTGAACGTCGCGACCCCGCCCGACATCAGCGCGCCGACGCTCGCCGATGCGATCTCGGGGCTCAGGGTGGGGTGGGCGTTCCGAGGGCTGGGCGCACGGTACGGCCGCGAAGCGATCCGCATGATGCCGATGGCCGTCGCCGATCTCGTCCAGGAGGTGTTCGAGGAGGAGGCGGTGCGCGGCCCGCTGTCCACCCGAGGCGTGCTCTATACGGCGTGCGGGCCATGGTCGTCGGGGACGGCCGCGCTGTTCCTGAACGACTCCGCGGGCAACGACGGGGGGGCCGCCGGGACCGCCGTGTTCGCGCGCGGGGGGACCCAGGCGCTCGCCGCGGCGCTCGCCTCGGCAGCATCGGGCGCGGGCGCGGAGATCCGCACCGGAGCGGACGTGAAGCAGATCCGATCGGGGAACCGCCGGGTCGTCGGGGTGACCCTCGCCGACGGCACCGAGATCGACGCGGACATCGTCGTGTCTGCGGCCGACCCGAAGCGGACGCTCGCGCTGTGCGACCCCGGGGAGATCGGTCCGACGATGCTCTGGCGTGCGGGCAACATCCGGCAGCCAGGAGCCACCGCCAAGGTGAACCTCGCCCTGTCCGGCCTCCCGGCCTTCCACGAGGATCCCGAGCGCGTGCAGGGCCGGATCGTGATCGGTCCATCGATCGACTACGTCGAGAGGGCGTCGGACGCCAGGAAGTACGGTGAGCTCGCCGACGAACCGTGGATCGAGGCGACGATCCCGTCCCTCGTCGACCCATCGCTCGCGCCCGAGGGTCGTCACGTCATGAGCGCGATCGTCCAATCCGCCCCCCGGCATCTTCGAGCGGGGGAGTGGCCCCGCGAGCGCGAACGGCTGGGGGACGTGACGGTCAAGACGCTGGAGCGATACGCGCCGGGACTCGGCGAGCTCGTGGAGGCGCGGCAGGTCATCACACCGGAGGACTTCGAGGCCGACTTCGGCCTCACGGGCGGCCACGTCCAACACGCGGAGCCGGGCCTCGACCAGTTCTTCGCCTGGCGTCCGTTGAACGGGGAAGCTCGGTACCGGTTCGTCCTGGACGGCCTCTACCTGGCCGGATCCGGCGCCCACCCGGGCGGCGGGGTCACGGGCGGCCCCGGTGCGAACGCCGCCCGTCAGATCCGGAAGGAGGTCGGGCGGTCGCGGCTGCCCCGTTCCGGGTAGGACAAGCGCCGGCAACATCGCGTAGGGTTCCACCGTCTCGTGGGGGTGACCGATCAAGGGGAGGTTCTCCCATGCGCAGACGCTCCATCGCTGCCGCGCTGATCGCCGCGCTCGCGCTCGCTCTCGTCGGGTCACTGCCTTCGGCAACCGCGAGCAGTTCGCGTCCCGGCGGACCGCTTCGCGAGTACATCGTCCTCTATGAGGCTGGCTCGTCCTTCGCGGAGGGTCGGTCGGCCGTGGAAGCCGCGGGCGGCCGGGTCGTCGAGGAGATCGCCTCGATCGGCGTTGCCAGAGTGACGACGCGGAACGCTGGCTTCGTCCTGGATGCGACCGCGGAGGCAGCGATCTCGGGCGCCTCGCGGAACCGGGTGATCGGCTATTCGGACCCCGCACTTCGAGAGAAGGTGGACGAGGTCGAGGCGATCGGGTCCGCAAGCTCGGCGCAGAGCTCGCAAGTGCGAGTCAGTCCGAGACAAGAGCCGTTGGCCGACCTCCAGTGGGGCATGAAGCTGATCCATGCGACCGCCCGGGGCTCCTACGCGATCCAGCAGGGGAGCCCGCAGGTCCGCGTGGGCATCATCGACACGGGCATCGACGCGAGCCATCCCGACCTCGACGACAACGTCAACAGGTCACTCAGCCGGAACTTCACCACCGATATCCCATTGATCGACGGGCCGTGTGAGGACGAACCGGACCGGTCGTGCTCCGACCCGGCGACGGTCGATGAGGGTGGCCACGGGACGCACGTGGCGGGGATCGTCGCGGCCGAGCTCAACGGCCTCGGCGTCGCCGGTGTCGCTCCTGAGGTCACGCTCGTGAACCTCCGAGCGGGACAGGACTCGGGGTTCTTCTTCCTATTCGAGACCTTGGCCGCGTACACGTTCGCGGCGGATCACGGGATCGATGTCGTCAACATGAGCTTCTTCACCGACCCGTGGGAGTTCAACTGCAGGAACAACCCGTTGGACTCGCCCGAGGCCCAACGGCAGCAGGCGACCGTGATCGACGCGTCCAACCGTGCGCTCCAGTACGCCTGGCGACACGGCGTGTCGCTCCTCTCCTCCTCGGGGAACTCCCACACGGATCTCGACAACCCGACCTACGATGCCTTCAGCCCCGACTTCCCTCCTGGTAGCGAGTACATCCGGGACAACATCACGGACGACTGCCTCGACATCCCGACCGAGGGAGCGCACGTGATGACGGTCAACGCCGTCGGTCCGAGCGGGCGCAAGGCGTACTACTCGAACTACGGGTTCAGAGCCTCCACCGTCTCCGCACCCGGTGGGGATCGCCGTGAGTTCTTCGGGACCCCTCGGTACGACTCACCGAATACCAGGATCCTTTCTACCTACCCGGCCGACCTCGCGATGGAGGAGGGGCTGATCGGCCCCAGGTTCGGTTCGCTCAACCCCTTCGCTGTCGTCGACTGCGTCCGCAGGCCGAGGAACGAGAGGAACTGCGGGGTGTACGTCTACCTGCAGGGAACGTCGATGGCGTCGCCCCACGCCGCAGGCGTCGCGGCGTTGATCGTGAGCGAGTACGGCTCGGGGAGCGGGGCCGGTTTCGGGCTCGCGCCGAGACAGGTTGAGAGGATCCTCCGTCGCACCGCGACGAACCACGCCTGCCCCTCCGTGAGTTCGGCGGAGCTTTATCCGGATCTGGTGGGACTGGATCCCAACGTTCCCTTCGAGGACCAGGTCTGCGTGGGAACCGCCGAGTACAACAGTTGGTACGGCGCCGGGATCGTCGACGCACTGGCTGCCGTCCGCTAAACACCGGAAGCGCGAGCAGTTCGAGGTGGGCCGGGCGCGATGCGCCCGGCCCGTTCCACGTTCGCCTGTGGCACACTGCGCGCCATGCCCGAGGACCGACCGTTCCGGATCCCGGAGAGCACCCTCTACTCGAACGAGGACGCCGAGTTCGACGAGTACGGCACGAACGACCTCCCGCAGTACTCGGATTCCCGCGGGTCCTTCTACAAGGTCCCGTGGGCCCTCGACGAGGAAGCGATCAGGGACGCCGGCGCGGACATCGCGATCGTCGGCGCTCCGTACGACGAGGGGACCTCCGCGCGTCCGGGCGCGCGGTTCGGACCGATGGCGATCCGCACCGCTCACGTGACGGCGGGGAGCCCGTGGGCATGGTCGCTCCAGACCGAGGTATCCCCGTTCGACGTCCTCACGGTGGTGGACGCGGGCGACGCGCCGATCGTCCCGGGGCGGCCCGAGCGCAGCCTCCGGGTGATCCACGAGAAGGTCCGTCGCGTCGCCCGCGCCGGTGCGATCCCGATCGTCCTGGGCGGAGACCACTCGATCACGTATCCGTCCGCCGCCGCGGTCGCCCGGGTGCACGACCCGGCGCGCGTCGGGGTCGTGCATTTCGACGCGCACGCCGACACGGCGATGGACCAATGGGGATCGCTGATCGGCCACGGGCAGCCGATGCGGCGACTGATCGAGGAGGGGTGGATCGCCGGGCCGAACTTCGTCCAGGTCGGGCTGCGCGGCTACTGGCCGGATCGGGAGACGTTCGAGTGGATGCGCGATCAGAGGCTGCGCTGGCACACGCAGGTCGAGATGGAGGAGCGGGGCGTCGAGGCCGTGATCGACGAGGCGATCGCGCAGGCGCTGGACGGCCCCGACCGGATCCATCTCTCGGTCGACATCGACGTCGTCGACCCGGGGATGGCTCCCGGCACCGGGACGCCCGAGTCCGGCGGGATGCTCGGGCGGGAGCTGCTCCGCGCGGTCCGACGGATCGCGGGTGCCGTGGACCTCGCCGGGATGGACGTCGTAGAGGTCTCCCCTCCGTACGACCACGCGGAGATCACAGCGATGCTCGCTGTCAACGTGGTCATGGAGGCGATCAGCGCTCTCGCGGCCCGACGGGGCTGAACGCGCCTCGCGCGGTACCCTCCCGCCCATGTGCCGAAGCATCAAGCGACTGCGGGAACCACACGGACAGGGGTATGCCACGGATGAGGAGATCCGGGAGGCGGCGCGTCAGTTCGTTCGCAAGGTGAGCGGGTTCGGGAAGCCCACGGCGCGACACGCCGAGGCGTTCGAGGCGGCCGTCGACGAGGTCACGGACTCGTCCCGGCGGCTCCTCGAGACGATCGACGCCACCCTGCGGAGCACCGCGTGACCGGCTACCCCCTCGATCCGTCGCCCGAGCAGATGCGGGCGATGGGCCGGGCGGCCGTCGACTACGTGATCGACTTCATCCACGGCTTGTCCGACGCCCCCGCCCGGAACGTCGACGGGGCGCTCGAGGCAGCCCTGAAGCTGAAGGGCCCGCCACCCGAGGAGGGCGGGTCGTTCGACGAGGTCTTCGCCCAGTTCCGCGACGCGGCCGCGCGGGCCTACGAGACCTGTGGGCCCGGCTATCTGCCGTACGTCCCCGGTGGGGGCCTGTACGCGTCGGCGCTCGGGCAGTTCCTCGCGATGTCCGTGAACCGCTTCCCGAACCTCTGGGAGGTCGCGCCGGGGCTGGTGCAGATCGAGCAGAACGTGATCCGGTGGCTCTGCGACCTCTTCGGCTACCCGGACGAGGCGCGCGGCATCCTGACGACCGGCGGGTCGATCGCGAACCTGTCGGCGGTCGTGACCGCTCGCCACGTGAAGCTCGGCGAGGACTTCGACGACGGCACGTACTACGTGAGCGAGCAGGCGCACGCATCCGTGCCGAAGGCGGCCGCAATCGCCGGGATGCCGCGACGGGCGATGCGGCTCGTCCCCGTCGATGCGGAGCTTCGGATGGATGCCGAGGCGCTCAAGTCGATGGTGGCCGAGGACCGGTCCGCCGGGCACCGGCCGTTCCTCGTCGTCCCCGCCGCCGGCACCACGAACACCGGAGCGGTCGATCCGATGGACGCCGTGGCCGACGTGGCCGAGGCGGAGGATCTGTGGATGCACGTCGATGCCGCGTACGGCGGATTCTTCCATCTCACGGACCGGGGGCGAGAGCGGTTCCGCGGGATCGAACGCGCCGATTCGATCACCCTCGACCCGCACAAAGGGATGTTCCTCCCGTACGGGACCGGCTCCCTCGTCGTCCGCGACGGCGCCGCGCTCCGCGACGCCCATTACGTGGGGGCCGAATACCTCCAGGACCGCGCACCGGAGGCGGAGCTCCCGAACTGGAACGAGTACTCGCCCGAGCTGTCGCGGGACCATCGGGGCTTCCGTGTCTGGCTGCCGCTCGTGCTGCACGGCGTGGGGGCGTTCCGGCAGGCGCTGGACGAGAAGCTCGACCTCGCCGAGCACCTGTACGCGTCGCTCGCCGAGATCCCCGAGATCGAGCTGCCGTGGGCTCCACAGCTGTCCGTCGTGCCGTTCCGGCTCGCGGGGGCGACCGACGACGAGAATCGGGCGTTCCTCGCCCGCATCAACGACCCGAAACGCGTGTACCTGTCGAGCACCACGATCGAAGGCCGCCACATCATCAGGGCGTGCATCGTCAGCCATCGCACGCATCGCGACCGGATCGACGAGGCGATCGAGATCATCCGTGGTGCCGTGATCGGCTAGCCATGCCCGAGATGCCAGAGATCCAGGCGCTCGCCGAGCGTGTGGCCGGCGTCGTCGACGGTGCCACGCTCGAGGGGTTCGACCTCCTCCAGTTCTCCTCGCTGAAGACCGTCACGCCGCGACCCGCCGAGCTCGTGGGGCTGCGCATCGAGGACGTGGGGCGTCGGGGGAAGTACCTGATCCTCTCCTACGAAGGGGGCGATCGGATGCTCGTTCATCTCTCGCAAGGAGGGCGACTCGACGTCGAGGCGCCGCCGAAGTCCACGAAGCCGCGGGGCTCCGTGGCGCGGTTGCGGTTCGCGGAGCGGCCGTCGCTCCTCGTGAAAGAGTTCGGGAAGGAGCGCAAGGCGGGCGTCTGGTCGCTCTCGGCAGGCGACGAGGGACCGCTCGCCGCGCTCGGCCCGGAGGTCCTCTCGGAGGAGGCGGCGGCGCTCTTCCGGGAGAGCACGGATGCCCGGCGGGTCCACACGATCCTGCGTGACCAACGGACGGTGGCCGGTGTCGGCCGCGGGTACTCCGACGACGCGCTCCACCACGCGCGCCTCTCGCCGTACTCGGTGCTCGGCAAGCTCGATGCGGAGGAACGCGAGCGGCTCATCGCCGGGCTCCACGAGATCTTGACGGACGCCCTCGAAGTCGAGCGGCGCCGCAGCGGGGGTCTTCCGACCAAGCTCGGCGATCACTTCACCGTCCACGGTCGCTGGGGGCAGCCCTGCCCCCGCTGTGGCGCCGACCTCCGCCGGGTGTCCTACGAGTCCCACGAGGTCACCTACTGCCCCGACTGCCAGACCGACGGGAAGGTTCTCGCCGACCGGCGTCTGTCGCGCCTCATCCGGTAGCGTCCGGCCGCGTGGGCGACGAGCAGGACCTCCCGGAGGATCAGGACGACGAGCTCCCGCCGCCGGTGCCACCGGAGGCACGGCATCCCGGCTGGATCGGTCGGCTCCGTGGGCACGCGATCGACCTCACGCCGTTGAGGGTCTCGGCCGACTTCCGTCGACTGTTCATCGGGCAGGCGATCTCGGAGTTCGGATCGCAGATCACGTTCGTGGCCGTGCCGTTGCAGGTGTACCTGATCACGGGCTCGACCGCCATGGTCGGGCTGCTGGGGTTGACCGAGGTCCTGCCCCTGATCTTCCTGCCGATCGTCGGGGGCGCGATCGCCGACGTGGTCGAACGTCGACGGTTCCTGATGCTCGCGCAGGCGGCGACGGCGGTCCTGTCCGTGGCCCTCGCGGTGAACGCCTTCCTCCCGGATCCGCATGTCTGGATCCTGTTCGCGTTCTCGTTCGCCTGGGCTTCCGCCTACTCGCTGTACTCGCCCGCGTTCCGCGCGTGGCCCGCACGCCTGCTCACGCCCGACCTGTACACGTCCGCGCTCGCCCTGGAGGTCGTCTACTACCAGACCGCCGCGATCGCGGGACCGCTGTTGGCCGGCGTGCTGATCGCCGCGTTCGGGGATCGTCCGCAGGTCGGGGTGGGATGGGCCTACGTCCTCGACGCCGTGAGCTACGTTGCCGTGATCGGTGCACTCGCCGGGATGCGACCGTCTCCGCCCACCGCGGAACGGCTCGCGGTCGGGTGGTCGGCGATCCGTGAAGGCCTGCGATTCATCCGCACGAAGCAGGTCCTCCAGGGCACCTTCTCCATCGACCTGATCGCGATGATCTTCGGCATCCCCGTTGCCCTCTATCCCGCGTTCGTTCTCGACGTCCTCGGGAGATCCGCGGCGGCGCTCGGGCTCCTGTACGCAGCGGAAGCCGTGGGGTCTCTCGTGGTCGCCTTGTTCAGCGGCAGGGCGAAGCACGTCCGGCGCCAGGGCCTCGTGACGATCGTCGCATGCGTCTGCTGGGGGGCCGGCATCATCGGGTTCGGACTCTCGCCCACGCTCTGGGTCGCCATCGTCTTCCTGATGCTCGCGAGCGCTTCCGACATGGTGAGCGGCCTCTACCGCGACGCGATCCTGAAGACCGTCACGCCCGACGAGATGCGCGGGCGGCTCGAAGGCGTCGGCCTGGCCGTGGTCGGAACTGGCCCCTCCCTCGGGAACGCGGAAGCCGGATTGTTGGCCTCCGTGACGGGCGTGCGGTTCTCGATCGTCTCAGGTGGGATCGCCTGCATCCTCGGCGCCGGCCTGCTGGCGCTCGCCCTGCCGAAGTACCGTCGGTACGACGCGGCGGCGCCCGCCGCCTAGCGGATCCGTCCGAAGACGGGCGGGCGCATCGGTACCATGCCCCGGTCGGAGGACCACAGCGCCATCGGCGCCTCCGTGAGGGCCGCGAGGGAGATCAGCACCCGGTCGTAGTTCACCCGCCAGCCGGCGAAGTCGCGCCACGCCTTGTCTCGGTCGGGTTTCAACGGAACGCCCGCCTCGTCCAGTTCCGCGATCACGTCGTTCCACTCGTCGCGGCCGATCGAGATCGGGTCATCCGGGCGCGGGTTCGGATCGTGGACGATCTGGAAGTAGTCCGCGATCGCGCGGAGGCACAGATACCCGGATCGGATGCAGAACTCGGCCTTGACGTCACGGGGAACGTCGACGGAGGACAGCGTGAGCGCCGCCCCGTCGAGCACCGCGCCGGCAGCCGTGATCCACGAGTGGTCCGGATGCGACGACCGGAAGAACGCCAGGGTGGGATGCGAGGTGTGGGATGCCTCCACGTCGACGAACCATCGCTCCCACTCCGCCCAGACCTCGTGGATCTCCGGGAGCCTCCCGAGTTGCCAGTACCGCCAGATCATCTCGCGGGCCGACGGCGGCGAGCCGGCACGGACCTCGAGCGCCGTGATCCCGACCTCTCGCCGTGAGAAGGCCGCGTCGATGCTCGGGAGATACGTGACCAGCAGCGCGAGCAGGAACAGGCCGATCGCGGCCTCCGCGAAGATCAGCGCCGTGCTCCCCAGTCCTTCCGGGCGCGTGAACCCCAGGGTGAACAGGGACGATCCGGAGAGGTCGAACGAAGCCCGCCACCCCTCGTGGTCGATCCCCCAGAAGATCAAGGTGAAGCCGGCGAGGACGAGCGCGAGCCACGTGGCGAGCGTCGCGATCAGCCCGAGGGGCGCATAGGCCCCCAGGATCCTGTCCCTCCGCTCGAACCGCATCGACGGCCGCGCGATGACGCGGAACAATCCGCGGAGGAGCACGAAGACGGAGCGCGTGATCCTCGATGCGGAGGCTCGCGGGAGCACCACGGTCTTCACGGCCGAGCCGATCGCCGCGGCAACGGTCGCGACGCCGGCGATGACCACGAGGATCCGCAGCGCCAGCACGCGTCGGATGGTAGGCGGTTCCGTTACTCCGCGGAGGCGGTGATCGCTTCCCTGGCTGCGGCCTCCGCGTGGATCTCGTCCGCGTGGGCCCGTCCCGGGATGAACCGGTTGGCCACCACCGCGGCGGTCAGCAGGACCAGCCCGGCGATCAACAGGGCGAGGTGGAACCCGCTCATGTAGGAGTCACGGAACGCGGCGGCGAACCCCCCGATCTGCTCGGGCGTGAGTCCCAGCCCGGCGAGCTCGGCGGGGGAAACGAAGCCGTGTGACGCGCTCTCCGCGACCGCGCTCGCCTGTCCCGGGCTCAGACCGATCTCGCCGAGCTTGGGGACGAGCACGGAGCCGAGGCGGTCGAACAGCACGGTGCCGAGGAGCGCGATCCCCAGGACGCCGCCGACCTCGCGGCTGGTGTTGGTCATCGCGGAGCCGAGTCCCGCGCGCTGCGGCCCGACCGCGCCCATCACGGCGGCGGTCATCGGCGCCATGGTGGACCCGAGCCCGTGGCCCATCAGCACGAACAGGATCCCGAGGATCCAGAACGGGGTGTCCGGTTGGATGAACGTGAGGCCGAGCACGCCCGCCGACGCCACCGTGAGACCGTAGGTCATCGGGATCCGCGGCCCGATCCGTTGAGCCAGGTGACCCGCGACGGGCGCCGTCACGATGATCATCACCGTCATCGGGAGGAACCGGAGGCCGGTCTGGAACGGCGTGTAGCCCCGGATCGCCTGCATGTACAGGGTCACGAACAGGAAGATCGAGAACATCCCCAGGGAGACGGAGAACGCCACGGCGTTACCGGCGCTGAACGTCGGGAGCCGGAAGAACGGGAGGGGCATCATCGCTTTCGGGCTGCGGTGCTCCCAGACGAGGAACGCGACCAGGAGCACGCCCGCGGCGACAAGGGACGCGACGATCAGCCCGTCGCCCCAACCGCGCTGGTTCGCTTCGATCAACGCGAACGTGAGGGCGAAGAGTCCTCCGGTACCGAGCGCCAGCCCGGGCAGGTCGAGATGCCGGGTTTCCTCGGAGACGGACTCGCGCACGGTCCGCCAGGCGATCGCGAACGCGAGCACCCCGATCGGCACGTTGATGAAGAACACGGTCTCCCACCCGGAGTGCTCGACGATGTAGCCACCGAGCGTGGGTCCGAGCGCGAGTGCGAGACCGCTTACACCCGCCCAGATGCCGATCGCTCGCGAGCGCTCCTCCGGGGGGAACGTGACCGTGAGGATCGAGAGCGTTCCCGGCATCAGCAGTGCGGCGCCCACGCCCTGGAGGGCACGGAACATGATCAGCTGGCTGCCCGACCCGGACAGGCCACAACCGAGCGATGCGAGCGTGAAGATCGCCAGCCCGGCGAGGAACATCTTCTTGCGGCCGTAGCGGTCGCCGAGGATGCCGCCCGTGAGCAGGAGCGACGCGAACGCCAGGACGTACCCGTCGATGATCCACTGGAGATCCGAGACGGTCGCATCGAGCTTGCTCGTGATCGTCGGGAGGGCGATGTTGACGACGGTGTTGTCGAGCATCGCCATCGCGAGGGCGAAGCACATCGTCAGGAGGACGATGACCTTCTCCCTCGCGTTCTCGCCCTTGAAGCCCAGCAACGGCATGGTCGGTTCCTTCCTGGTCGATGCGAGATGCAACGCCCGGGAGAGCGGGCCTGTTCCCTAGGTCAGCTTGGAGTACAGCCGGATCGACAGCGGCATGAAGATCGCCACGGTGGCCACCAGCCAGATCGCGGAGTACACCATCAGCTGCTCGACGGAGCCGCCCATGTTCGGGAACTCCCCGATCG
>DASSDW010000006.1:0-10518 GCA_035696925.1 Actinomycetota bacterium | reverse complement strand
CCCGCGCGCAACAGGCCCTCCTCGGTAAGGATCTCTGGAGGTTGCTCCCTCATCCACCGCAGCCGCTGGCCGACGACCATGACGGCGGACATCGGGACGGTAGCGATAAGGCCCCAGACGGCCCCCCGGGCCGCTGGCTTCACGAAGGTGTTCACGGCCGCCAGCTACCCGTGCCACGCTGGGCGCAAACGGGAGGCGTCGGTGGCTCAGCCGCTCAGGCAGCTCCCGCCCCTTGGCATGGCCGCCTGCAGACGCGTGCCTCTACGACTCTGGCGGGTGGCCGGGCGATCTGGTCAACACCAGGTCAAGGAGCCGACCGAACCAAGCGGTGCCAGACCGAATTCCTGAGACGTCCCGAAGATCGCGTGAGCAGCGGAGTCGGTGGTCAGAGGGCTATGCGGGCCTTCCTTGACACGGAAGAGGTCGGAGGGTCAAATCCTCCAGCGCCCACAACGAAGCCGCAGGTCAGCAGACCTGCGGCTCTTTCCATCCCGCGTGCCATCTTTCAGCAAGAGCGTCTGTCGACACGCTCCGAGCGTTGACTGGAGAGGTTTCCCCCGCACGCGATCCAGGATCATGGGCTCTCCCGCGGGGGGACGGACGCGTCCCGGGACGCCAGAGAAGGTGCGCTGGGTCATACTCGCCGACGTGATGCAGGTGGAGAGTTTCCTGGCACGCTATCCACCCTTCAGTGCTCTACCGCGGGAGGAGCTCCACCGCATCGCGGGCTCGGTCCAGATCGAGTATTTCCCGGCGGGTGCCACGATCTTGCGACAGGCCGGCGAGCCCGCACGGTTCCTCTATGTGGTTCGCAGAGGCGCGGTCGAGTTGCTCGACGAGGGCCGGGTGCTCGACGTCCTCGAAGAGGGCGAGCTCTTCGGGCATCCGTCTTTGCTCTCGGGACTGAGCCCAGGCGTGGAGGCTCGGGCTCATGACGACACCCTCTGCTATCTGGCGGACCCCGACGTCGCCACCGAGGTCTTCGGAAGCGAAGCCGGGTTGGCGTTCCTCGCATCGAGTCTCCGACGGAGATCGATCCGAGCGATCGATATCCGAGACGCGGGCCGTCTGGATCCTCGGCTCGCACCGGTCGGCCAGCTCGTCCGTCGAGTACCCGTCACCTGTTCGCCTGCCACGTCCGTCAGAGAGGCCGCCGCCTTGATGGCGCGCGAACGGATCTCTTGTCTCCTCGTCGAAGGAAGCGACGGCCTCGGCATCCTGACCGACCGCGACCTGCGCACTCGGATCCTCGCGACCGGCCGAAGCTCGGAGACCTCGGTCGTGGAGGTGATGAGCACCCCGGTGGTCACGGTTCGATCGGACGTGATGATCGAGGACGTGCTCCTCGCGATGCTCGAACACGGTGTCCATCACATCCCCGTGATGGACTCGAAGGGGCGCGTGACGGGGGTCGTGACCGATACGGACATGATGGGACTCGAGCGCACGGATGCGTTCGCGTATCGCACGGCGATGGAGCGAGCACGGAGCGCAGATGGGGTAGTCGATCAGCTTCGAAAGCTCCCCGACATCATCAGCGCACTCGTGCGTGCGGATTTGGATCCCGTCCACGTCGGCCATGCCGTCGCGGTCTCGATCGATGCAGCGACCAGGCGCTTGATCGATCTCACGATCGGAGATCTCGGGGATCCTCCCGGACCGTGGGCATGGCTGGCCCTCGGCAGCCAGGCTCGACACGAGCAGGCCTTGGGGACGGACCAGGATCATGCGCTCGCCTTCGATCTCGGCGAGGACGCTTCCGACGAGGCTGCCACCTTCTTCGCTCTACTCGCCCACCGGGTGACCGATAGCCTCGAGGCCGGTGGGATCCCCCGGTGCCGGGGGAGAGTGATGGCAGAGAACCCCGCGTGGAGGCGCTCCCTCACCGGATGGGCGGGGGAGTTCCGTCGCTGGATGACCGACCCATCCGTGGAAGGGCGTACCTTCACCAGCATCGCGTTGGACTACCGACGCCTCGCGGGTCCCCTGGATATCGAGCCCGTTCTCGACTCGGTGATCCGAGAAGCCCCGGGTCATCCTGTGTTCGTGAAGCGACTCGCACACACGGCTCTCGAGCTTCGTCCGCCGACGGGGTTCTTCCGTGATCTCGTCCTCGAGAGCGGCGGTCAACGCGCCGGAACGCTCGACATCAAGGAGGGCGGGATCAAGCCGGTGACGAACCTCGCCCGCACGTTCGCGGTCTCCGCTGGGGTGTCGGGGAACAAGACTCGGGGTCGGCTCCATGATGCCGCGCGAGCGGGAAGGATCGATCAGTCCCTCGCCCTCGACCTCGGAGAGGCGTTCAGACTCCTCTGGGATGTGCGGCTCGATCACCACGTACGACTCGTCGATTCGGATATGCGGCCGGACGATCATGTGGATCCCGCAACGCTCAGCCCGATCGCTCGGAGCGGCCTGAAAGAGGCGTTCCGGACGATCAAGCGGGCACAAGGTCTCCTCCGCCGTGAGATGAGCCTCGGGATCGAATGAACCAAGCGCCGACGCGGCCGTCATGGGCTTCTCGCAGGATGCATTGGTCCAAAGTCGGGTTCGCTGCGCTGGATTTCGAGACGACCGGCCTCGGTCCGGACGACACCGTGGTCTCATTCGGCGTCGTCCCCGTACTCGATGGGCGGATCGCGCTTGGAGGCAGCGTGTATCGAACGGTGAGCCTGGCGTCCGAGCTCTCGGTCCCGTCGATCGTGGTGCATGGCTTGCTGCCCCGCGACCTCGCAGACTCGCCACCGATGCAGCAAATCCTCCCGACCCTGCGCGGCGCGCTCGAGGGACGATTTCTGCTCACATGGGCCGCAGAGGTGGAAGCGGCGTTCCTCGCGCAGCTGTTCGGTGGTGCGTCAGGACGGTGGCTGCGGCGATCCGTCGACGTGCTCGGTCTGGCGATCCTCGCCGATCGGCTCGAGGGGAGGCAGCCCGGGCAGGGCGACTATGCGCTCACCTCGGCTGCGGAGAGAGCCGGCGTCGCGGTCGAGCAACCACACCACGCGTTCGATGACGCCCTCACGACAGCCCAGTTGTTCCTGATCCTCGCCGACAGGCTCTCGCACGAGGGGTTCGACACACCCCGGCGTCTCATCGGTGCGGGCAGCACGGGGAGGCGATGAGCCGGACAAGCTCCTCGATCCGCTCAGATCCTCCGGATGAGCCAGTCGTGGACCACGGGGACGAGGACCACGAGGAAGACTGCTGCGATACCCACCGCGTGGATGACGATGTTCATCTGCACGCCCGCGTCCCCTGCGTCGCCGACCTGCCGGACGCCGATCACGTACGGAACGAGGGCGGCGAGACCGACGGTTGCCGACATGATGGCGACCGGTTCCCACCAAGACGCTTCCTTGAAGAGGACCCACGCAGCCACCGTGAAGCCGACGATGGCCATCATCACGAGGACCTGGATGGTTGACCAGAGAGCCCCTGTTCCTTCACGCGGGTTGGCCAGGAAATCCCGCGTCATCCAGAGGAACGTGCTCCCGAACAGGAACAAGCCGAGAGCGATCCAGTTCTTGAACGAGAACATCTCGCTCGCCTCCTTTCAGTTCTCGTCTCAGCCTCCGTAAAGCAGGGCATCGCGTCATAGGGCTACCGTCCCGGATCCCTTGGGACCATCGGGCGGCGAGCGCGAGTCTCGTGGCGGTTTCTCGCGTTGCTCTCCGCCAGGGTCCTTCCCCATCGACGGGCGCGTTCCGTTTCTCCATCGACGAGTGGGCCGGCAACTCCCGTTACGTAGAAGCTCTTCGAGGGAGCGGCGATACGCAAGCCGAGCTTCCGCAGACGCTTCTCGGCGCCACGGGCGGTTGATCCGGGCACACGAGGCTTGTCGATTCGCGTGTCGAACGCGGTCGCGGCGACATTCCCGTTCCTTCGCTCGAGCGATGCGAGCCACTCACGAAGGCCGGTCCGTTCGGACACGACATGTCCGCCCGCTTGCCGGGTCGCATCCTCTCGCGTCCGAGGACGACTCATACCGAACGCATGGGTCGGGCCTCCGACTACGAGCAGGTCGACGTCGTCTGCAAGGACATCCGATGCAGCACCGACCTCCAGGAGGTCCGTCGGCATCCGGGACGAGAGTCCTTCCGCGACAGCCTCCGCCACCTTCTGCGTGTTGCCGAACATCGATTCGAATACCACCAGGGCACGTGCCACGCTGATCCCTCCTTCGACGGGGTTTGCGGTGCGCGATCCGGGCATAGGGAGCGTCGGTGGCGACAGAACCTCCCGCCCCCAACGCTCCCGCGCCTCTCTAGATGCGAAGAAGGCGGGGCCTGCGACCCCGCCCTCCGCGCCTTCGTCGATCAGTACAGGTACTTCCGGTCCTTCACGAAGCCGACCCGCTGCCAGACCTTTCCGAGGCCGTAGTAGCGTCCGGCGTTCGCCAGGATCAGCCCGACCAGCACGACAGCGAGCACGACGTGGTCGTCCACGATCGGGTTGTGCTCCGGCCAGATCGCTGTACCGGTGTAGAAGATCGTCATCCAGGCGATGCCGCCCAGTGCCGCGAGCCGCGTCCCGATCCCGAGCATCAGGCCGAGGCCGACCAGCAGCATCGAGAGCATGTATACCCAGTCGAGCCATCCGGCCACCTGAGGGCCGGCCTGGGTCATCTGGAAGTTCGTGATGCTCTGGATGTTGTCCGCGAACGGACCCTTCAGTGCGAAGCCGACGGCTCCTGCCGTGGGGCTGGCGCCGTTGATCCAGGCGTCCGGTCCGAAGAAGTCGATCTTCACCGTCTGGCCTGCGTCGTTCAGGACCCGTCCCGTCGAGAATCCGAGGGCGAAGGCCTTGTCGAGGAACGCCCACAGGAACGTCCACCCGGCCACCAGCCGGAGGGCGCCGAACACGCGTTGCAACCCCCGGGTGTGGATCGGCTCGAGCCGCTCCAGCGCCGGGATGTCGAGAGCCTTTCTCTCGATCGTCTTCATCTGTCCCACCTCCTTGTTCACGGCGCCAGCTTCTCGACTCGGGGGGTCCTGGCGTACGGTCGACCGGCTCTGTTCGACCGGGACCATCGGCCCCTCCTCCACGAAGACGGTTCGCGGACACTTGCTGCGATCAAGGAGGTGCGCCGTGCTAGGAAGAGGGACCGTGCTACTGGTGGAATCAGATGCTTCGGAGCGGGAGCGCCTGGGGAAGGCTCTCGAGGAAGCTGGGTACGAGGTGATCGTGTGCCCCGGACCGATCGCTCCTGATTACACGTGCATCGGCGGACGCGAGGGTTACTGCCCGTTGGTGGAGCGAGCCGATGTCGTCGTGCTCGACCCATGGCTGGCCGGAGACGAGGTCGGGGTCGGAACGACGTCGGATGAGCTGCTTGCGCTCTACTCGCGAAGCGGCCGAACCGTGGTCACCATCGGCGCAGGGGGCTCTCTCGACCCCACTGCTCGAGGTCTCGTGATCGCCCTTGAACAGGGTGCTCCGGCCGGACAAGTCGTCGCAGCCGTTCGGAGTGCACCCGAGGTGGAGGGATTCGTGCTCCGCCACCCCTTCGCCTGAGCGGCGGACTACTGGATCGAACCAGGTGTCGTCGTGTGGCGGGCGAGGTACGCGGCAGCTTCTGCTCGTCGGGCCACCTCGAGCTTCGAGAGGATCGATGAGACGTAGTTCTTCACCGTCTTCTCCGCGAGACTGAGCTCATCCCCGATTTCCTTGTTCGTCCGGCCGTCGGCGATGAGGGTCAGGATCCGTTCCTCCTGTGGGGAGAGACGCGCGAGCTTCTCATCCCTCATCAGGTGCTTCCCCTTGCGGAGCCGTTCGAGCACGGCGGTCGTCACGGAAGGATCCAGCAGGCTGTCGCCGGCTCCGACGGCACGGATCGCGCGGACGAGTTCGCCGGAGCGAACCTGCTTCAGCACATAGCCGGAGGCGCCAGCCATGATCGAAGCGAAGAGCGCTTCGTCATCCGCGAACGAGGTGAGCATCAGGACACGCGTCGCCGGATGCTTCGCGCGGATCTCCCGAGTTGCCTCGATCCCGCTCCCATCTGCCAGTCGGACGTCCATCACGACGACATCCGGTCGGGTCCGGTCGGCTTCGTCGATGGCCTCTCGGACTGTGCCGGCTTCCGTCGTCACGTGGATGTCGTCTTCGGATGCGAGCATCGCTCGGATCCCGTCTCGCACGACCTCGTGATCATCCACGAGCATGACCCTGAGGGGAGGGCTCTTCGGCTCACTCATGAGTGGATGGTAGCCCGCTCGATTCAGGCGGACTGCTGCTCGGCTTCGCTCACCTCGGACAGGCGCGGCGCATCCCACTTCTCCAGGATCGTCTCGGCGACCCGGTCGAGGAAGTCCTTGAGTGTCGCCTCGGCGACCCTCGAAAGGACCGCACGATCGACGGCACGGCCAACGGGACCGAAGGGAGGGACGTATCTCGCGCTCATCGACAACTGGGTGCGTCCAGGGCCAAGGGGTGCCACCTCGAGGTCGGCATCGAGCGAGGGGAAGAGCCCCGCAGCACCCGTGGAAGCCCACCGCAAGGGGAACACGGTCTTGGCTCCTGAGCGAACCGACCGTCCGAGCTCGATGACAAACGTTCTCTTGATCCGGACGACTTCACCGATCCCCACCTCGGCCAGGAGCAGATCACCGCCCTGGTTCGCTCGCTCCGCCAATCCGGGAAGCCATGCCCTTGGGTCGTGAGACAGGGCCTGCTCGACTTCCTCGGAGAACATCGGCAGCTCGACGAAATACCTGGCGAACATAGGGCGATGATGCACGCGGGCCTGTCGCGGCGGAGGGGTCGATGGTCCTGACTCAGGCGGGACCCTTTCAGGACGGGAACGTCGCCCGGACGGTCGTCCCTTCTCCCGGCGTGCTCTCGACCTGAAGCACTCCCCCGAGGGACTCAACCCGCTGCCGAAGGTTGCTGAGGCCCATGCCCCAGGTCGTCATGTCGACGTCGAAGCCCCGTCCGTCGTCGTCCACCTCGAGGGAAAGGCCGGCCTCTCCTCTCCGGAGTGAGACTCGGCATGTGGTGGCAGCCCCGTGTCGGCCGACGTTCGAGAGTGCCTCGCGCACGAACTGCACGACATCGCCGGCACGCGAGGCGAGCTCGGACGCAGCCTCGCTGTCCACCTCCAGGACCGTCACGACGCCCGAGCGGGCACCGAACTCGTTCGCCATCTCCTTGAGCGCCTGATCGAGCTGGCGGTCCGCCAGGATCCCAGGACGAAGCCCGAAGATGTAGTTGCGCAGGTCCCGGATCGAGTGGTCGACATCCTCGACGGCAGCTTCGAGGCGACGGGCCATGTCCTCGTCGCTGGTTGCGGCCGCCAGTCCTTGCAGGCTCATTCCCACGGCGAACAGGGATTGGATGACGCCGTCGTGGAGCTCCTTGGCGATCCGTTCCCGCTCCTCCAGGACCTGCAGCCTCTGGAGCTCCCGGCTCTTGCGTTCGGTCTCGTCGTACAGGCGGGCGTTCTCGACCGCGATCGCGGCCTGGGTCGCGAGCACCACCAGGACGCGCTCGTCCTCCTCGTCGAACGTCTCCGCGCCTTGCTTGTCCGTGAGGTAGATGTTGCCGAACACCCTCCCGCGTCCGGTCACCGGCGCTCCGAGGAGGGACCTCATCGGGGGGTGATTCGGAGGGAACCCCACCGACCGCGGATCCGCGCTGATGTCCGGGATCCGAAGGGGCCGGGCCTCGGTGATAAGCGCTCCCAACAGACCGTGGCCGGTAGGAGGGTCGCCGAGGGCGGCGCGCTCCTCCGTCGTGATCCCCACCGTGATGAACTCTTCGATCAACCGTCCGTCGGGCGTGAGCACACCGAGCGCGCCGTATCGCGCGCCAGTGAGATCGACTGCCAGCTCGACGATGCGGAGGAGCACCGCGTCGAGCGCGAGCTCTGAGGCGAGGACCATCCCAGCCTCGATCAGACGCCGATCCCCGTCGCTCCCGGCGGCTCGTCCGGACACAGGGCGAGCGTAGTCCAACCAGCGCGCGCGGTCGTCGCCTTGGTCCCGTCGGGGATGGGACCAACGCCCCCATCGATCGGGAGGCGCGGATCTTACGGTCGAGGGTGACGCCGACAGGGAGAGGGATGGTGAGATCGATGGCGACTCAGCCCCTGCAACTGAACGAGCGACACGGAACGCTCGACGTTCCGAAGCCCGCTCAACTCGTGAGAACGAGTTCGGGCCTCCGCGCCGCCTATCGGCTTTCCGGCGCGATCGGGGTGCTGATGATCGTCGCTTCGGCAGCCGGTCTGCTCATCGATGGTCTGTATCGAGACGGTCCGTGGGCCCGTGAGGCGCTGCGGGGAGGGGACCTCACGACGATCGCGGTCGCCGCGCCGATCCTCATCGCGTCGATGCTGCTCGCGAGGCGCGGCTCCCGCGCTGCCCAAGCGGTCTGGCTCGGCGCCCTCGGGTACTCGCTCTACAACTACGCGTACTACGTGTTCGGGGCCGCCTTCAACGACATCTTCGTTCTCCATATCGCCCTGTTCTCGCTCTCGATCGCAGCGCTCGTCTTGGCGATCGCGCACGTCGACGTGACAGCGATCGCCGCACGCTTCCGCGATGTGAGAGGCGCCAGGCTCATCGCCGGGTTCTTGGGGGTGGTCGGCGTCGTGCTGGGCGGGCTCTGGGTGTTCCTCGCGATCCGCTTCGCGGTAACGGGTGAGCTCATGGCCGGACTTCCTCCCGACGGTCTTCACCTCGTCTTCGCGATCGACACGTCGCTACTGGTGCCGGCGCTCGTGATCGGCGGAGTGCTCTTGTGGAGGCGCACTGCAAGAGGCCTCGTGTTCGGGACGGCCATGGCTGTGATGGGAGCGATCTACCAAGTGAACCTCCTGATGGCGGGGCTCTTCCAGTCGAACGCTCACGTGCCCGGGGTCAAGATGTTCCCGATGGAGGGCATCGTCCTCGCGGCCGGCTTCGCAGTGGCGACGCTGATGCTCCTCGTTCCTCGCGAGCGCAGAGAGAGGTAGAACCATGTGGCGGTTGCTCTTCATCGCATTCTTGATCGCACACGGGCTGGTGCACCTTGCCATCTGGGTTATGCCCAAGCCTGCGGACGAGAAGGCGCCCTTCGACCCAGACCACTCGTGGTTGATCGGTGACCAAAAGGCGCTAGCCGTGGTTCTTGCAGTGACGGCGGCTGCGCTACTCGTGGGAGGAGGCCTGGGTCTGTGGTCACACGCCGGATGGTGGCGGAGTGTGGCTGTGGTCGGACTCGCGACCTCGCTCGGACTGATGGTCGTGTACTTCAACCCCTGGTACCTGTTCATCGAGGCGATCAACGCAGCTCTGATACTGGGGATCGTGTGGCTCGCATGGCCGACGAAGACCATGGTTGGCGCGTGAGGATTGGCGCCATAGCCGGGTCCCAATGGACCTTGGGCAGGTCCCATCTCGTGGGGGTCCAAAGGCCCATGGAAGGCAAACGCTCCTGGTCGACCATGAGCTCAACGGGGCACCCACCGGAGCGGCGGCCCCCAGGAGCGAAGGAGCAGAAGATGGACAGGAGCAGCTGGGACAAGATCGTGAGCGGCGCAGGTGCCGTGATCGCGGTCGTGCTCATCGCGGTCGGCGCGATGGCGATCTACGGTGGCAACTTCGGCCAGCAGAACGTGCGGGACCGCTTGGAGCCACAGAACATCTCGTTCCCGCCGGCTGAGGCGATGACGCCGGAGGAGAAGGCCGAGATCGGTGAGTTCGCGGGCCAGAAGGTCGAGAACGGCGTCCAGGCAGAGGCGTTCTCCCGCTACATCGGCGGACACCTCGTGGGCATCAACGACGGTGCGACCTACTCGGAGACGAGCGCAGCGGCGCGCGAAAAGGGGCTCGACCCCGACGTTGCCGCGGAGCTGCAGGGGAAGGCAGACACCCTCTTCAAGGGCGAAACCCTGAGGGCGATCCTGCTGAACGCCTACGGCTGGTGGACCGTCGCAACGATCGCTCTCTGGGCGGGATTCGCGATGGTGGCAGCGGGTCTGTTCTTGGGGATCCTCTCGATCCTCGGCTTCCGGCACGCTGGGAAGGTGTCGGCGATCACGAAGGAGCACCGGGTGAACAACCCGGAGTACGCCGACGCGACACGCTAGAGCGAGCGGCCACAGCTCCGGGCCGCTTCACAGGAGGAGCCCGCCTGCAGGCGGGCTCCTCTCTTCTGTTTGTCGGTGGCAACCGGCCTCATCAAACGCGTTCCCTTACGGCCCGAACTGGTCAACACCAGGTCAAGGAGCCGACCGAGCCAAGCGGTACTCGACGGTACTCCCGTCACAGGCTGCAGATGCCCTGAGCTGGGAAAGTGCAGGTCAGAGGGTTGCACGGCTGTTCTTTGACACGGAAGAGGTCGGAGGTTCAAATCCTCCAGCGCCCACCACAAAACGCGCAGGTCAAGACCGGTTTTCGGTGTCGGCGGGTTTGTTTCGGCGCGCGCAAGGGTCGAGGGAATGTTCAAGTCCGGTGCCACCAAGGTGTGGTTGCGGGGGTGTGTAGTTCATCTCCCGTTTACCCAAGCGGTCTGGCGACATTGCTACGTTTCCCC
>DASSDW010000005.1:0-2664 GCA_035696925.1 Actinomycetota bacterium | reverse complement strand
CTTCGGCCCGGCCGGCCGCCGATGAGAGGGGGGTACCTCTCGCCTGTCAGGTCACGGCAGGCACTGCACGCACACCTTGCCGTCGACCACGATCGGTTGGTGCGGGGCCGCGAGCCCGGTCGATTCCCGCGCCGCAGGGGCCGTCGGGCGAGGGGACTCGAAGGACGGCCAGAACAGCAGCGCGATCACCGCGATGATCACGACCAGGAGTACGCTCGCGGCGCGCGTCGCGTTCCACGAGATCCCCGGGCTGAGAGCTTCGCTCCTCGTGCTCATCGTCGTCCTCCTCGCTGCACGCCTGGCTCGCTGCACGCCTGGCTCGCTGCACGCCTGGTCCTTCACGGCGACGCTACCGACCGGGAGGGATCGCGTCGGTGGCGCCGAGCACATCGAGGACGTGACGCTCGTCACGGGAGGGGAGATCGGGAGGCCGCCACTAGAATCGGGCACATGAGCGATCACACCGAACGGATCGGGAAGCTCCGCGACCGCATCCTGGCCGCCAAGGAGTTCCTTTGACGTCGAAGGCAAGCGAGCCCAGCTCGTCGACGTGGAGCGGGACGCATCCGATCCATCGCTCTGGGACGACCCCGCCCGCGGGCAGCAGCTGACCCAGCGCCTCGCGCGGCTGCGTGATCACCTGGACCGCTACGAACGCCTCGAGCGCTCGCTCGGCGACCTGGAAGCCAGCGACGAGCTCCTCGAGCACGAGACCGACCCCGAGCTCACGAGGGAGCTGGAAGCCGGGCTCGAACGGCTCGAGCGAGAGCTGGAGGGGGTGGAGCTCACGGCGCTCCTCTCGGGGCCGTACGACGACCACGACGCGATCGCCACGCTCCAGGCGGGCGCGGGTGGCACGGAGTCCCAGGACTGGACCGACATGCTGCTGCGGATGTACGGACGGTGGGCCGAGAAGCTGGGCTTCCGCCTGGAGATCGACGAGATCCACCACGGGGAGGAGGCGGGGATCAAGTCCGCGACGTTCATGCTGCACGGGACGAACGCCTACGGGCTCCTGTCGGCCGAGCGCGGCGTCCATCGCCTCGTCCGGATCAGCCCGTTCGACTCACAGAAGCGCCGGCACACGTCGTTCGCTGCACTCGACGTGATCCCGCTCCTCGAGGCCGCCGAGGAAGAGGAGGTCGAGATCCCCGACGAGGACCTTCGGATCGACGTCTTCCGCTCCTCCGGGCCGGGCGGACAGTCGGTCAACACGACGGATTCCGCCGTGCGGATCACGCACCTGCCCTCGGGGATCGTCGTCGCGTGCCAGAACGAGCGGTCGCAGCTCCAGAACCGCGCCGTCGCGATGCGGATCCTGAAAGCCCGTCTCGCCGAGCTGGAGCGCCGCAAGCGCGACGAAGAGATGGACGTGTTGCGAGGCGAGCGCAAGGCCGTGGACTTCGGCTCGCAGATCCGCTCCTACGTGCTCGCCCCGTACCAGATGGTGAAGGATCATCGGACCGAGCTCGAGATGGGCGACCCCTCGCGGGTCCTCGGCGGGGACATCGATCGATTCATCGAGGCCGAGCTCAGGCGTCGGGCGGCGGTGGGCGAGTCGGTCTAGCCCCGTCACCTTCACGCCGCCGCCGTTCCCGCGCGAGCGCGACGATCGGCGCGGACAGGAGGACGAGCCAGATGCCTGCCCCGAGCGCCAGGCCGAGCATCACCGCGTCGTCGTGATAGGTGAGGACGACCTCTCGCGCTCCAGGCGGGAGGACGATTCCCTGGAGGAACCCGTCCACCGGGACCGTGGTCGCGGCTCGGCCGTCCACGACCGCGCGCCAGCCGGCCTCGTAGGCGTTCCGGACCGTGAGGATGCCTCCCTCGGACCCCCGGACCCGGATCACCAGCTCGGACGCGGAGATCGCCGTCGTGACCGCCCGGGCCGGGGAAGGGCACCCGCCGACGCACGTGAAGACGTCCGTCGAGGATTCGATCACCGCCTCCTCCGCCGGATCGAAGCCGCTCGTCGTGACCTCGTCCATCGCCGAGGGCAGATCGTCCGCGAACGCCACCATCGAGGTGACGGTCGACAGGGCTTGCGTGTCGTCCAGCTCCCACAGCGAGAAGCCGTCGGCTTCCTCGACCACGCGACCGCCGACGGGAGGATCGATGCCGGTGGGGACGACCAGGTACCGCAACCCGAGCACGCGGACGTCCTCGGGTGACGGCACGTTGAGGACCGAGGCGTTGTAGAAGATCGACAGCTCGTTCGTGCTGCGGATGTAGTGCCAGTAGCGAGGGAGCTGCACGGGGTTGTAGCCCAGGGCGTCGGGGATCCCGAAGAGCGAGCCTCGGCTGGGAGCGAGCGCCGGCCAGTCGAGGGGGGACTTCATCCACAGGTACCCCTTCTCGTAGAAGGCGGCGGGCGGCGCCCAGGTGGCGTAGCGCCCCGGGTGCCGGCGGATGTGTTCGACGATCGGCGTGGCGACCAGGTAGTCGTCCTCACTCAGCGAGGGGAAGCGCAGGACCTGCGGCACGAGCGCCGGATGCTCGCCGGTCTCCAGCCCGGTGAACACCGTGCCGCCCTCGTACGTCTGCGCGTAGACGGCGCTCGCGGCGAATTCGATCGAGAGCAGGCCGATGAGCACTGCCGCCGAGGCCCACCGCCAGCGGCGCGTCGCGAACCCGAACAGCACCGGCGCCGCCACCAGCAGCGCC
>DASSDW010000004.1:0-8422 GCA_035696925.1 Actinomycetota bacterium | reverse complement strand
GGAACGCCGGCATCCGGCGCACCCGCGGCCGCACGGTGCTGATGGCCGACGGCTCGGTCGAGCCCACGGGCGACGTGTTCGGGCCGCTCGAGGAGGCGCTCGAGGATCCGCAGGTCGGCGTGTGCGGACCGTTCGGGGTCGTGACCCACGACCTGCGGCAGTTCGACGAGGCTCGCACCGGAGACGTCGACGCGATCGAGGGCTACCTGATGGCGCTCCGTCGAGAGACGCTCGTCGAAGCGGGGTTCTTCGACGAGAAGTTCCGCTGGTATCGCACGGCCGACATCGAGTTCTCGTTCCGGGTGAAGGACCTCGATCGCCGAGCCACGATCGTGGACGTCCCCGTCACGAAGCACGAGCACCGGATGTGGTTCGAGACGAGGCCGGAGGACCGCGCTCGATGGTCCAAGAGGAACTTCTATCGGTTCCTCGATCGGTTCCGCGATCGTTGGGATCTGCTCGTGGATCCGCTCCCCGAACGCGAGCGGCCGCATCGCCACCACGGCGATCACGACCACGACGAGACCGGCGGCTAGTCGGTCGCGGGCATCGGCGGGGCGGGTGGGATCGAGACCGCGCGAGCCACGGGTGTCGGCTCCGCCGGGGCCCGCTCCTCGGCCGCCGCCGGCTGGGGGATCGGCCTGATCGTTGCAGGATCCGGGATCGGCTTCGTCCCCTCCACGTAGGCCTTCAGCTCGTCCCCGTCGATCACCTCGGTGGCGATCAGCAACGCGGCCAGCCTGTTCAGCAGGTCACGGTTCTCGTTCAGGATCTTGGCCGCGCGGCCGCGAGCCTCCTCCAGGAGCCGCCGGACCTCCTTGTCGATCAGCTCCGACGTGTGGGCGCTCACCTTGGGAACCGAGCCGGGCATCCAGCCGTTGGGATCGGGGCGGCCCAGGGAGAGGGGCCCGACCTCATCGCTCATCCCGAACTGGGAGACCATCGCGCGCGCGAGATCCGTGGCCTTCTCGAGGTCGTTCTGCGCGCCGGTGGAGATCACGCCATCGAAGTAGATCTCCTCCGCCGCCTGTCCACCCATCGCGAACGCCATCTGGTCCTTCAGCTGCGGCTCGGTCACCACGTACCGATCCTCGAGCGGCCTCGTCATCGTGATCCCGAGCGCCGCCGCGCCGCGCGGGATGATCGTGACGCGGTGCAGGGGATCGATCTCCTGACAGTTCAGCGCGACGAGCGCGTGGCCCATCTCGTGAACGGCCACCCGCTCCTTCTGGGAGTCGGAGACCACCCGTGACTTCCGTTCGAGGCCCGCGGTCGCCCGATCGATCGCCTCTTCGAGCTCCTCCATCGAGACCGCGTTCTTCTCACGGCGCGCCGCGAGCAGCGCAGCCTCGTTCACGACGTTCTCGAGGTCCGCTCCGGTGAACCCGGGCGTCCTCGCGGCGATCGTGTTCAGGTCGACGGAAGGATCCAGCGCCACGCCGCGGGCGTGCACGCGGAGGATCTCCTCGCGTCCGTTCAGGTCGGGGAGATCCACGACGACCTGGCGGTCGAACCGGCCCGGCCGGATCAGCGCCGGATCCAGGACGTCCGGTCGGTTGGTGGCCGCCATGATGATCACGCCCTTGGAGGCATCGAAACCGTCCATCTCCACGAGCAGCTGGTTGAGGGTCTGCTCGCGCTCGTCGTGGCCCCCGAAGCTGCCGCTCATCGGGCCGGCGCGCCCCTTCCCGATGGTGTCGATCTCGTCGAGGAACACGAGGGCCGGCGCCTTCTCCTTCGCCTGCTGGAACAGCTCGCGGACGCGAGCGGCGCCGAGCCCCACGAACATCTCGACGAACTCCGACCCCGACATGAAGAAGAAGGGGACGTTCGCCTCGCCGGCGACCGCCCGGGCGAGCAGCGTCTTCCCGCATCCGGGCGGACCGAGCAGAAGGACGCCCTTGGGGATCCGGCCGCCGAGTCGCTGGTACTTCTTCGGGTTCTTCAGGAAGTCGACGATCTCTCGGAGCTCCTCCTTCGCCTCGTCGACGCCCGCGACGTCCGTGAAAGACGTCTTCATCTCCTTGCGGTCGTAGATCTTGACCTTGTTGCGTCCGAGGTTGAGAGCGGAGGTCGCGCCTCCGCCGATCCGGCGGAAGAGGAAGTAGTACAGGCCGCCGAAGAGCGCGACGAACAGGACCATCTGGAGGAGGAAGCCGGTCAGCGCGTTCGGCTGCTGACCGTCGACCTCATACCCCCGAGCGCTGAGGTCGTCGACGAGATCGGTGGGGACGTACCCGGGCGGGATCGTCGCCACGTAGGTCTCGTCGCCGTCGGCGGTCCGGACCACACCACTGATCGTGGTGGTCGTGATCGTGACCTTCTCCTCCTTCACGAGGTCGCCGTTGTCGATCGCCCTCCGGAACTCCGAGAACGGCACCGGGGTCGACGCCGCCTGCGTGAGGAACGTGTTGAACAGCACGAGGGAGGCGGCCACCACGAGCACGACGACCAGTGCCGATCGCGGCCGTGGCTGTGCTGAGCCCGGAACGGGGCGGCGTCCGAAGGGTTTGCGGTCTTGCTCGGGCATGGCCCAATCTTCCCACCGCCTTGTAGTTGTGACGACCGACGCAGGCGCAGGCCCTCGCACCAGGGATACTGGACTCGGATGGCGAACGCGAGCAGGGTGCCGGCACCGGCCGACCAGGACCTCCTGGATCGGTTCGACCGGGATGTGCTCCCGCTGCTTCCCGGCCTCTACGGGGCCGCCTTGCGGATGACGAGGAACCCCGCCGACGCTGAGGATCTGCTGCAGGAGACGACCCTCCGCGCCTATCGGGGCTTCGCGTCGTTCCGGGAGGGAACGAACCTCAAGGCATGGCTGTACCGCATCCTCACGAACTCCTTCATCAACATCTACCGGAAGAAGCAGCGCGAGCCGAAGACCGTCGAGGGTCCCGACGACATCGACGAGTGGTTCCTCTTCGACCGGTTGGGTGCCAAGAGCGTCGAGCGCTCGGCCGAGGAGGACGTGCTCGAGAAGATCCCCGATGCCGACGTGAAGGCGGCCCTCGAGTCGATCCCCGAGAATTTCCGGATGGCGGTGCTCCTTGCAGATGTGGAAGGCTTCTCCTACAAGGAGATCGCGGAGATCACGGACGTGCCGATCGGAACGGTGATGTCGCGTCTGCACCGGGGAAGGAAAGCCCTGGAGCGCGCGTTGTACGGCGTAGCCAAGGAACGAGGACTCGTCGATGGGTGAGAAGGGCGACATGGGGTGTGATGAGACGCTTCGCGAGGTCGAGCGCTACGTGGACGGCGAGTGTCTCCGCGAGCTCACGGTCCAGGTCGAGGCGCACCTCGCCGGATGCAGCGACTGCAACGACCACGCCGAGTTCAAGAAACATATGAAGGTCCTCATCGCGACGAAATGTCGCGGCGAAGTGCTCCCGGAGGGATTGGCCGAGCGGATCCGCGAGCGGATCCGCACCGCGAGCCCCTAGCGGGTCCGCTCTAGCCGCATCACGTGTCGCCCCGCTAGCATCCGTCCGCATGATCGACGTCGCCGACCTCGGGACGATCCTCGGCGTCTGGGCGCATCCGGACGACGACATCTATCTCTCCGCAGGGCTGATGGCGGCCGCCGTCGCGGGCGGGCAACGGGTCGTCGACGTCACCGCGACGCGCGGTGAGGGCGGGTCGATGGACGAGGAACGGTGGCCGCCGGAGTCGATGGGCGACGTCCGCACGAACGAGCTCCTCAGGAGCCTCGACGTCCTCGGCGTGAAGGAGCATCACTTCCTCGAGGGTCCGGTGGACATCGACATGGAGACGGGCCTCGACCCTGCAGGCAGCGAACAGGTGCGCACGCTCATGAAGGAGATCGATCCCGACACGATCCTCACGTTCGGGCCTGAGGGGATGACCGGCCATGTCGCGCACCAGGACGTGTCGCGATGGTCGGGCGAGGCGTTCGCTCAGGTCGCGAAGGCAGGCGCGCGCCTGTACCACGCTGTCTTCCCGACGAGCATGGCCGATGAATGGCTCGAGAAGCTCGCGCCGTTCAACATCTTCCTTCCCGGCACCCCGAACGTCGTGCCGGACGAGGAGATCGACCTGTACTTCGAGCTCCCGCCCGCGAACCTCGATCAGAAGATCGCCTCGATCAAGGAGCACGCCAGTCAGATCGAAGCCCTCTACGAGGTCTTCGGCGACGATGGCTTCCGCCGCTTCATGGCGAAGGAGGGCTTCGTGCTCGCGGCGACGAGGGAGGCGTGATGGTCGAGCGGCCCGAGCCCGTCCGCGATCTCGACTGGGACCCGAAGCGCGCGCGCGCGTTCACCGACGGGGTCGCCGACATCTACGAGGAGCTCCTGACCCGGCTCCGCGATCTCCCGGTCTCCCGGGGCTGGGGGGTCCAGGAGGTCCGCGACGCCGTCGCGATCCCCGTGCCCGACGACCCGATGCCCGAGGACGAGATCCTCGAGTACCTGCGAACCATGACGTTCGACTACTCCGGCTACCTCGGACATCCGCGCTTCTACGCCTACATCTCGGGTGCGGGGACGGTGCCGGGCGCGGCCGCCGATCTGCTCGCCTCGGGCCTGAACATGAACACCGGTGGGTGGCGCCTCGCACCGTCGGGGACCGAGATCGAGCTGGCGTTCACACGATGGTTCGCGCAGGAGATCTTCGGCCTGCCCATCGGCTCCGGCGGCGCGCTGACCTCGGGCGGGGCGATGGCCAACTTCATCGCGCTGAAGGTGGCGCGCGATGCCAAGGCAGGCTGGGACATCCGGAAGGACGGCGTCGGCTCCGGTCCCACGCTCGGCCTGTACGTCTCGACCGAGACGCACATCGTGTCGATTCGTGGGGCGGACATGCTGGGCCTCGGGTCGGGCAACGTCAGGAAGGTCGCCGTGGACGACGGCTACCGGATCCGCGTGGACGAGCTCCGCGCGGCGATCGCCGAAGATCGCGCGGCCGGCGTCCACCCGATCGCGGTGGTGGCGAACGCCGGAACGGTTTCCACGGGCGTCGTCGATCCGCTCGAGGAGATCGCCGACGTGTGCCGCGACGAGGATCTCTGGTTCCACGTCGACGCCGCGTACGGCGGGCCGGCCATGCTCGCCGACGACCTGCGCCCCCTGTTCGCCGGCATCGAGCGCGCCGACTCCGTGGCGTTCGACCCGCACAAGTGGCTGTACACGCCGCAATCGGGCGGCTGCGTGATCGTCCGGGACATGGAGTTGATGCGGCGGGCGTTCGACGTCGACTACGTCGCGTACGTGGTCAAAGACGAGGAGCACACGGACTGGGGCATCGACCTCGGACGGAACTCGCCCAACTTCAGCCGGGGGTTCTGGGCGCTGAAGGTGTGGGTATCGCTCCTCGCGCACGGCCGGAAGGCATACGGACGCCGGATCTCGCACGACGCCGCGCTCGCTCGGTACCTCGGCGCTCGCGCGGAGGAGTCGGATGAGTTCGAGCTGATGACGCCCGTGGGTCTGTCGATCACGTGCTTCCGCTACGTGCCGGCGGACCTCCGTTCATCCGGTCGTCGGGAAGGGTCCGGAGATTCGGGCGACCTCGACCGAGACGCGTACCTCGACCTGCTGAACAACCGGCTGATGACCGAGATCCAGCTGGACGGCCGCGTGTACTGCTCGAACGCCGTGCTCGGCGAGCGCTTCTGCCTGCGGTCGTGCATCGTGAACTACCGCACGGAGGCCGAGGACATGGACGCGCTCCTGGATGTGGCATCCGAGCTGGGCGCGAAGCTCGACGTCGAGCTCCGCCCCGAGGCGCTGCGATGACCTGGTGGTCGCTGCTCGGCTCGGGGGAGTTCCAACCCTGGTCCGAGCCGGTGGACCGCCGGCTGATCGAGGAGGCGGACGGTGACGGCCGGGTGCTGATCCTCCCCACCGCGTCCGCTCCCGAGGGGAAGGACGTGTTCGAGCGCTGGGGATCCCTCGGCCTCGCCCACTTCTCGCGACTGGAGATCGCCGCCGAGGTGCTGGAGCTCAAGACGAGGGAAGACACGGACGATCCGCGGCTGATCGAACGGCTCGAGGGGGCCTCCGCCGTCTATCTCTCGGGCGGGAACCCCGCGTACCTCGCGTCGACGCTCACCGAGAGCGACTTCCTGGACGCGCTCGTCAAGCAGCTGGACCGGGGGATGGCCTACGCGGGCTGCAGCGCCGGCGTCGCGTGCCTCAACGAGGTCACGTTCGACAGCGACACGACCGACGTCGATCAGATCTTCAAGCCGGGGTTGAACCTGATCCCGCGCACGCTCTTCGCACCGCACTGGGACATGGTGGACACATGGATGCCGGGGGCGGCCGAGTTCCTCGTGGCGTCCGCCCCGGAGGGTTCCACCTTCATCGGGATGGACGAGGACACGGCGATGGTGGGCGACGGCTCGGCCTGGGACGTCCTCGGAAAGAGCGGCATCCACGTACGGATCGACGGCACCTGGACGACGTACCGGGACGGCGAGCGGTTCGACCTCGCGCTGATCTGAGGGGTGGCAGAGATGGACGAGATGTACCACGACGGCAATCGCGAGCTGCAGGATCGCTTCGACACGCGCCGGCTCGCCGACCGGATCGAGGACGTGCTGGTCCACGACACGTTCACGGAGCATGACCGCGCGTTCATCGAGACGCGGGATATGTTCTTCCTCGCGACGGCCGACGAGGACGGCAAGCCGAACGTGAGCTACAAGGGCGGCGACCCGGGCTTCATCCGCGTCGTCGACGAGCACACCCTCGCGTTCCCGAACTACAACGGCAACGGGATGTACCTGTCGGCGGGGAACCTGCTCCGGAACCCGCACGTGGGGATCCTGTTCGTCGACTTCGAGCGGCGGAACCGGATGCGCGTGAACGGCGAGGCTTCCGTCGACTTCGACGACGAACTCGGCTCGCAGTGGCCGGAAGCGCAGTTCGTGGTCCGCGTCCGCGCGCGGGAGATCTTCCCGAACTGTCCTCGCTACGTGCATCGCTACCAGAAGGTCGCCCCCTCGGAATTCGTTCCGCGGGAGGACTGCGAGACCCCGGTGCCGTCGTGGAAGCGCGCCGGCTGGGCCGTCGACGTGCTGCCCGAAGGCGACCCCGCCCTCGACCCGACCGCGACGGTCGTCTGATGGAGACCGTCACGGTCGCTGCGGTCCAGGCAACGCCTGAATTCCTCGACCGCGATGCCACCGTGCAGAAGGTGGTGCGCCTGACGAAGGAAGCCGCCGGCCTGGGCGCGCGGCTGATCGTGTTCCCGGAGACCTTCATCCCGACCTATCCGGACTGGGTGTGGCGGGCGGCCGCGTGGGACGGCCCGTTCGAGGCGCTCACGGCACGTCTCCGGGAGGAATCGGTCCAGGTGCCGTCGCCGGCGACCGATGAGCTCGGGAAGGCCGCGAGGCGAGCGAAGGCCTACCTCTCGGTCGGCGTGAACGAGCTCGACGCCGGCACGATCTACAGCGCTCAACTGCTGTTCGGTCCCGACGGCGAGCTCGTGCGGAAGCACCGGAAGCTGATGCCGACCGGCGGCGAGCGGTTGGTGTGGGGGTTCGGCGACGGGTCCGACCTCGACCCCCTCGAGACGCCCTTCGGGCGCGTGGGCGGGCTGATCTGCTGGGAGAACCTGATGCCGCTCGCGCGCACCGCGATCTACGCGAAGGGCGTCGACATCTGGACGGCGCCCACGTGGGACAACGACGAGACCTGGATCGCGAACCTCCGGCACATCGCCCGCGAGGGTCGCGTCTATGTGATCGGCGTATGCACGCTGCTGCGTGGGAGCGACATCCCCGACGACGTTCCCGGCCGCGAGCTCTGGGGCGGCGAGGACGACTGGGCGAACCCCGGCTGGTCGGCGATCGTCGATCCCGACGGCCAGCTGCTCGCCGGTCCGCTCGTCGAGGAGGAGGGCATCCTCACGGCCGAGATCGATGCCCAGGTCGCCCGCGCGCAGCGGTACCGCTTCGATCCCGTCGGCCACTACAGTCGGCCCGACGTGTTCACGCTCGTCGTGAACGACGCGCCGAAGCGGTCGGTGAGGTCCGAGTAGCATCCGGGCCATGCCCGCGAACGACCAGCTCACGCGCGACGACTCGATCGAGGATCGCGCCCCCGAGATCATCCGGCGCCTCACCGACGCATACCCCGACGCGAAGGTCGCCCTGCGCTTCACGAACCCGCTCGAGTGCCTGGTGGCGACGGTGCTGTCGGCGCAGTCCACCGACGAGACCGTCAACAGGGTCACCGAGACGTTGTTCCAGAAGTACCGGACCGCCGAGGACTACCTGCGCGTGCCCGAGGACGATGTTCGCGGTCTTCCTCGCCACGCCTCGGAGCGTGATCAGGTCCTCCATCGTGCCGGGCACCTGCCCGCCGTACTCCTCGACGATCCGACGGCACGCCTCGCGGATCGAGATCGCCTTCTGATTGAAGAACCCGGTCGCGTGGATGTCCGCCTTCAG
>DASSDW010000003.1:0-3789 GCA_035696925.1 Actinomycetota bacterium | reverse complement strand
CGACGTCGATCGCTCCCGGCAGATCCGGCCGGCCGCGGGAGAAGTCCCCGTCGACCACCTCGATCCGCTCGTCCAGGAGGCGGAGGAGGGCGTCGTCCGAGCCCAGCGACTCGCGGAGCCTGTCGAACGAGGGCTTCCGGGTGAGGTAGTGGACGCGCTCCACGGAGGAGGCCCCCGTCTGGGACCTGACCAGGAGCACCACCGTCGTCTCCGGGAAGTCGGCGAGCAGTCGCTCGAGCACGACCTGCCCCAAGAAGCCGGTGACGCCGGTCATGAAGACCCGCTTCCCGGCCAGGCGATCGACGATCGAGTCCGCTCTCGGCGACCTCTTCGTCCTCGGAGCCCGTTTGTCTACCATCCGGCAGATTATCGCCCTCTACCGTTCGGTAGACAACCCTACTGCTCAAGGAGGCGTTCCCGCAGGTCGAAAGGCAAGAGTAGGTCGGACGGCCTGCAGGAGAGAGCACGCGTGTCTCTACGTTCGAAGATGCTCGCCATGTCGACGATCCCCCTGATCGTCCTCGTTTTCGCCGTGACCTATGCGGTGTCCGCGCAGCGAACCGCCTCCCGAACGAACGAAGACGTGGACCGCACCACCGGCGTCCGGCGTGAGCTCGCCGAGATCCAGCACGACCTGGCGATCGCGGAGTCCAGCGTTCGCGGATTCATCCTCACGGGACAGGCGAGGATGCGGGAGGACTACGACGAGGCCGTGATCGAGCTCCACGGAGACCTCGAAGATCTCAAGGAGCGCGTGACCGAGCCGCTGCAGCGGAACCGCCTCGAACCGCTCGAGGCGCTCGTCGAGGAGCGCCTGGCGACCCTCCAAGGTGTCCTCCGCATCGGACGCGATCGAACGCCGGAGACACAGGACCGGTTGGAGACGTTCTTCCTCCACGGGCAGACGATCACGACCGCGATCCGAGGCCTCACCGAGCAGATGGAGCTGACCGCCTCGGAGCTGATGAGCGAACGGATCGCGACGCGCGACGCGGCGTTCGCGCGGTCGTATCTGATCCAGGTCATCGCGATGCCCGCGGCCATCTTCGTCGCGATGATCCTGATGGCCAGCTTCACGGGCCGGATCGTCAAGCGGGTGGGCAAGATGGGGGAGAACGCCTACCGACTCGACAAGGGACAGCCGCTGGACCGTCCCGACACCTCGAGCGACGAGCTCGGCTCCCTCTCGCGGGCGATCGTCCGAACCGGAGGGCACCTGTCCGACCTGCAGGCGGAGCTGCGCCGCCACGCGACCGTGGACGACCTCACCGGCCTGGCCAACCGGCGCGGCTTCTTCGCCCTGGGCGAGCACGAGCTCCTCGTCGCCGCGCGGACCCGATCCTCGGTCGCCCTGCTGTTCATCGACGTCGACGGCCTGAAGCGCGTGAACGACGAGCTCGGCCACGTCGCCGGCGACCAGCTGCTCACCGAAGCCGCGGACGTGATCCGGGAGACCATCCGCGCGTCCGACATCGCCGGCCGGCTGGGCGGCGACGAGTTCTGCGTGCTCCTGATGGGCGATCCCGAACTGGACCCGGATCGGGTGATGGAGCGGATGCGCGACTGCCTGGCTTCCCACAACGCCCGCCCGGACCGGACCTTCCAGCTCTCGGTCTCGATGGGGATCGCCTCCCTGCCTCCGGGCCGATCGGTCACCCTCGAGGAGCTGATCGACGCGGCCGACGAGCGTATGTACGAGGACAAGCGCGCGAAACAGCAGGAGACACAACCCGTCTGGTCCATCTGAGACGAAACCCTCTGACTCGAACGACTCCACCCAGTTCCAATCGGATTCGACCGGGTACGCGGAGGCGAAACTGATCGATCGATCCGGCTGACGACTAGACAAGCGATGCCCAGTTGGTGGGGGTCGCTACTGATCTCTGAGAGCGTTCCCCTTTCCCTGAGAGCGCGAGCACGCCGACCACGAGGCCAACCGCAGCAGCTGCCACGCCGACGTAGATCCCGACGCCAGCTGCGATGGCTATCTCATCGATCTCGAGCAAGCGAGACACCAAGTTCCAGACGTCAGACGATGTGATCCCCGCCCCCGCGCCCGCTTCCGCCGACCGGTCCAGGAACCAGCTGTCCAGTCCGAGTAGGACGTGGACGGCGATGGCGACGCCGGCCAGCCCGCCAGCCGTGATCATCGCTCCGTTGAGTCCTCGGCCACGACCGCTCCCAAGCCAGGCCAAGCTTCCCAGCAGCACCAGTGTTCCGGAAGCTGCGGCGATAAGCCCCTCCGGTCCGTCGAGGCCGCGGATGGACTCCGGGATGGGATTCCCTCCCCCGACGCCTATCGTGCCAGTCGTAATCCCAACCCACTCAAGGAAGGGTGAAAGGCCTAAGCCGATCCCGGCGATCACCCCAACGAGAGGCAGCAACTAGGTTCCTGAAGCTGAGGTCGGAATCTGGCGCACCGTCCCCCCGTTTCCGTCAACAAGAACCCATTATGCCGGAGGAACAGCCCGACCGAGATCCGATCTGCCTCGGGCGCCTGTGAGGGTTTCCTCAGCGGATCCGGTGTTCTAAGAGCCAAGCGAGTCGAGCCCATACCTGACCGCGAAGAATCGCCGGGAGCCGATGCCGTGGAGCTGCCGGCACTCGGATGCGTCACACATGGGATCGACTGATCGAGCGGAAGTGTCCTCTGGGGGCAGGCGATGTCTCGCTGACGACTCCAGTGGACGATACAGACCGCCTTCCAGTCGCCTTGAAGATGTCGAGCACACACCCTCGGTTTCGCTGCATCTACGGACTAATCTGGTTGCCGGCATCCCGATCGCTTGGGGTGATGGTGGTTTGGTATTCACCGTCATCCGGGATGGCCCGGAGCGTTGCCGGGGATGCTTCGCCGGTGCTCCGCACATAACCGTTCCCGTAGTCCCTGTAGCCTGACCCATACGCCCTGAACCTACGAGGATCGTGCTTATTCACGACGACTCCGATGACAGGAACACCCATGAGATCGAGTTCGTGACGAGCCTGCTCGACGTTGGATCGGTCTGCGTGACGCGGATCCACAACCAACACCACACCGTCGCTCAAGGGTGCGAGTGCGAGGACATCGGACGTCTCCAGGAGCGGCGGCGTGTCGATCAAGACGACGTCCGCGAACTCGCGCAACTGGGCCAGCAGATCGATCATCGATCGAGAGCCCAGGAGGTCCCATCGGCCCAGCGTTTCGGCTCTTCCGCCCGCATGGACAATCCAGAGGTTCTTGGTCTCGCTCCTGGAAAGCGCCTCCATCGGCTTTCTCGTGCCCTGCAGCACCTCGGTGAGCCCAGCGCCACCCGTGACCCCAAAGTCTGATCCGCGAAAGTAGCTCTGGAGACGCGGCCTGCGGAGGTCCGCCGACACGATCACGGCTCGCCTCCCTGTGAGGGCGATCGTCACACCGAGATTGGCAGCCACCAACGTTTTCCCCTCTCCAGCGGAGGAACTGGTGATCACGACTGTCCTGGCGCGCTGGTTGATCGCGTGCAGCAGCCTCACGCCCAAGGACCTGAAGGCCTCGGCCGCCTCCGACTTCGGCTCGCTCAGTGTGAAGGGGACCTCCTTGTTCTTGGAATACACACGCGGGATGAAGCCGAGCACCGGGGCTGCTGCGTGAAACTCCAGTTCCTCTCGTCCTCGCACCCGTTCATCGAGACGATCCCGGAAGAAGGCCACGCCGATCCCAAGAACGAGTCCGACGAACAGGGCCAGCAGTCCGTTCCTGGCGTGGTTTGGGGCGGATGGGGAAAGCGGTAGTCCCGCAGATTGCAGGATACGCCCAGCCCGGATGTT
>DASSDW010000002.1:0-41933 GCA_035696925.1 Actinomycetota bacterium | reverse complement strand
CCGTGCACGTACAGGATCAGCGGGTGCGGCCCCTCGCCGGCCGGGGCGAGCAGGAACCCATCGATCTCGAGCCCGTCGGGCGCCGTCCAGGTGAGCCGCTCGGCTCGTCCGACGAGACCCCGGGCGTGGTCGTGGCCCTCGTGCCGGAACGACGCGACCGTGCGGTTGACACCCTCCCGGACGATCGCGACCTCGGCAGGACGATCGAACCCCTGCCGGACGAACGCGAACCCGTCCTCGCCGACGACGGCCGCGTACGGCGCCCACGAGCCCACGCTCTCGCTCGTGGACCACGTCTCCGTGCGCTCGCCGGTCCCGGCATCGATCTCACCGAACACCGTGTCGCCTCGCCGGAGCATCGTGTACGCGAGGCCCCCGTTCGCGCGCCAACCCAGCCACGTCACGTCGGCGTCCTCGATCTCGATCTCCCGGCGCGCGTCCGTGGCCACGTCGATCACGACCGCCCGACCGGACACGAGCCGGCGGTCGCTGCAGGGCGCCTCCACCGCGGCCACCCGCGTCCCGTCGAGCGAGCCGACGGGGAGCCCGAACTGCACGTCGCTGGTCGCGATCACCCGGTCCGCGCCGGTCGCCACCTCGATCAGGACGAGCGGGGAGTCGTACCACGCCGACTCGCCTGGATCCTCGGACGCCACCGCGACGACGGCGTCGTCACCGCACCAGTCCGCCTCCCAGACGTTCAGGCCTTCCCGCGAGAGCAGCCGAACCTCGCCGGACGCGACGTCGACCACCCAGAGGCGTCTCCAGACCTGCCGGTCCTCCCAGGAGTCCACCGCCGGCACCCAGTCGGGCAGATCACGATCCGACTCCAGCGCGCCCGAGCCGTCGGCACCCGCGCCGTCGGCATGCATCCCGGCCGTCCGGACGAGGATCCGGGACCCATCCGGCGACCACGCGTGCTCCTCGATCGTGCCGTCGATCTCCGGTAGCGCCTCGGCCTCGCCGAGGCCGCCGGCGGACAAGGAGAACAGCTGCATCCGGCCCTTCTCGCGCCGATCCGAGAGGAACGTGAGCGTGCTCCCCTCCGGCGACCACCTGGGGCCGGCATCGTGCTCGGGTCCCGAGGAGACCTCTTTCGTGCCGCCCACCCCGCCCTCGGCAGCATCCGGCGCGGCCGCCAGGCAGATCCGGGTCTTCGCCGTCCCCTCGAGCTTCTCCCAGATGGACCCGGTGAACGCCACCCACCGCCCGTCGGGCGAGGGGCGCGGGTCCGATGGCTCGGTCACTCGGCCGAATCCCGGCTCGTAGACCTTCCGGAAGTGCTCCTCGACCTCCTGGTACAGCGGCGACGTGCGCAGGTCCCTCTCCATGGGCACAGGATAGGCCGAGGAAGCGCCCATGCTCGAGCGGTCCCCTCGAGTCCGGCGCCGAGAACGGGCGTGTCGCGGGCCGCCGGTACACTCGACCCGTGGGCTCCGAGAGACTCGTCATCCACGGCGCCCGTGAGCACAACCTCAAGAACGTCACGCTCGACCTGCCGCGTGACCAGCTGATCGTGTTCACGGGGCTGTCAGGCTCCGGGAAGTCGTCCCTGGCCTTCGACACGATCTACGCCGAGGGCCAGCGCCGCTACGTGGAGTCGCTCTCGTCGTACGCGCGACAGTTCCTCGGGCAGATGGAGAAGCCCGACGTCGACTTCATCGAGGGCCTCTCCCCGGCGATCTCGATCGACCAGAAGTCCACGTCACGCAACCCCCGGTCCACGGTCGGCACGATCACAGAGGTCTACGACTACCTCCGCGTGCTGTTCGCGCGCATCGGACATCCCCATTGCTACAACTGCGGCCGTCCGATCGGCCGGCAGACGCCCGACCAGATCGTGGATCAGGTGCTCCAGCTGCCCGAGGGCACCCGCTTCCAGGTCCTCGCTCCGGTGATCCGCGGTCGCAAGGGCGAGTACGAGAAGCTCCTCCAGGAGCTCGCGCGCAAGGGCTTCCCTCGCGCGCGGATCGACGGCGAGGTCCGGGAGCTGTCGGAGTCGATCCGGCTCCCCAAGAACTTCAAGCACACGATCGAGGTCGTCGTCGACCGTCTCGTCGCCAAGCAGGGGATCCGGCGGCGTGTGGCGGACAGCATCGAGACCGCGCTCGAGCTGGCCGAGGGGATCGCGTCGATCGCGGTGACCACCCACGAAGGTCACGAGGAGCTCCAGACGTTCTCGCAGAAGCTCGCCTGCACATTCTGCGGGCTGTCGTTCGACGAGCTGGCGCCGCGCAACTTCTCGTTCAACTCGCCGTACGGGGCGTGCCCCACCTGTGACGGGCTCGGCACCCGGCTCGAGGTGGACGCCGAACTCGTGGTGCCCGATCCCACCCTCTCCATCAACGAAGGAGCGCTGGCGCCGTGGGCGAGCAACACCCTCGAGTACTGGTACCGGGTCCTCGAGGCGGTCGGCGAGGCCCACGGCTTCTCGCTCGAGACACCGTGGAAGAAGCTCCCCAAGCGGGCGCGAGACGTCGTGCTGTTCGGATCCGACGAGGAGATCTACGTCCGCTACAAGAACCGCTACGGGCGACAGCGCTCGTACTACACGAGCTACGAGGGCGTGCTCCCCAACATCGAACGGCGGCACAAGGAGACGGACTCGGACGCCTCGCGCGAGAAGCTCGAGCAGTTCATGCGCGAGACCCCATGCCGGTCGTGCACGGGTGCACGGCTCCGTCCGGAGACCCTCGCGGTCACGGTCGACGGGCTCCACATCTCCGCGCTCACCGACCTCTCGATCCGGAAGACGCTGTCCTTCCTCGAGTCGATGACGCTCTCGGAGCGCGAGGAGATGATCGCCGAGCGGCTGCTCAAGGAGATCCGCGCCCGGCTCGGCTTCCTCGTCGACGTGGGCCTCGATTACCTGACGCTCTCCCGGCCGGCGGGCACGCTGGCCGGCGGGGAGGCGCAGCGGATCCGCCTCGCGACGCAGATCGGCTCAGGCCTTGTCGGCGTGCTCTACATCCTCGACGAGCCGTCGATCGGTCTGCACCAGCGGGACAATCGCCGCCTGCTCGACACCCTGATCCGCCTCCGAGACCTCGGGAACACGCTGATCGTGGTCGAGCACGACGAGGCCACCATCATCGAGGCCGACCACATCGTGGACATCGGCCCGCTGGCGGGGGAGCACGGTGGACGGATCGTGTACTCGGGCGACCTGAAAGGACTGCTCGGATCCGATGATTCGCTCACCGGTGCGTATCTCTCCGGGAGACGGTCGATCCCCCTGCCGTCATCACGGCGCACACCGAAGCGGTGGCTCCGCCTCGAGGGCGTGCGACAGCACAACCTGAAGGACATCACGGTGAAGATCCCGCTTGGTGTGATGGTGTGCGTGACGGGCGTGAGCGGGAGCGGCAAGTCCACCCTCGTCCAGGACGTCCTGCTCCGCGCGCTGATGCAGAAGGTGTATCGCTCCCGGGTGTTGCCGGGGAAGCACCGCCGGATGGTCGGATGGGAAGACGTCGACAAGGTGATCGACATCGACCAGTCGCCGATCGGTCGCACGCCGCGGTCCAACCCGGCCACCTACACGGGGGTCTGGGATCACGTCCGCAAGCTCTTCGCCCAGGTCCCCGAGGCCCGGCTCCGCGGCTACCAGCCCGGGCGCTTCTCGTTCAACGTGCGCGGGGGGCGGTGCGAGAACTGTGCCGGCGACGGCCAGATCAAGATCGAGATGCACTTCCTCCCCGACGTCTACGTGACGTGCGAGGTCTGCAAGGGTCGGCGGTACAACCGCGAGACGCTCGAGGTGAAGTACAAGGGTCGAACCGTCTCCGACGTCCTCGAGATGAGCGTCGACGAAGCGCTCGAGTTCTTCCAGAACATCCCGCCGATCAAGCGGCACATGCAGACGCTGTCCGACGTCGGACTGGGCTACATCAAGCTCGGGCAGCCCGCCCCGACGTTGTCCGGAGGCGAGGCGCAGCGGATCAAGCTGTCGAGCGAGCTCCACAAGCGCGCCACCGGCAACACCGTCTACATCCTCGACGAGCCCACCACCGGCCTCCACTTCGAAGACATCAGGAAGCTGTTGCAGGTCCTCCAGCGATTGGTCGCCACCGGGAACACGGTGCTCGTGATCGAGCACAACCTCGACGTCGTGAAGACCGCGGACTGGCTGATCGACCTCGGTCCCGAGGGCGGCGACCAAGGCGGCCGCGTCGTGGCCGAGGGCCCCCCGGAGGCCATCGCGGCCAACACGGAGTCCCACACGGGCCGGTTCCTCGAGGAGGTCTTGGGGGTCCTGCCGGTCGGCGTCGGCGCCTCCGCGTGAGGGTCACAGAGCGGCTGTGGATGCTTGCTAGGATGCGGCCCGTCGTGTCGAGACCGTCTCCGCGCTCCCTGGCCCTGGCCCTGGTCGTCCTCGCAACGGCGTGCGGAAGCATCCCGCCATCGGAGGTCCAGGCCCCGGAGGGACGGCAGTTCATCCCGATGGTCCCCGATTCCATCGACGACGTCGGGCTGGCGCCGTCGGTGGCTCTCGACTCGGAAGGACTCCCCACGATCTCCTACTTCGGGTTCCCGGCGCAGCTGGAAGAAGGAGAGATCCCGGTCGCGCGCCCCGTGGGCTCGCCGTTCCTCACGACCGAGGACGGTGACGAGGCCGGCGCGGTGCTGCTGGTGAGCCTCACTCCCGAGCAGATCTGGAACCGCGGCGCGATCGCGCAGCCGAGGGAAACACCGACCGGCGTCCCCGTGCCGTTCGAGCCCGCCGCGGAGCCCTCGCTGGCCAGCCTGACGAAGGCGCGGGCCGCGGGAACCGACGTCGCGATCGCGGGGAGCGACGTCCACGCCGTCTGGACCACGGACCAAGGGGTCTGGTACGGGAGCGGTCCCGCGCCGTTCGAGATCGGCGCCGTGGAGGAGACCCCCGAGGCGGGCGCGCCGTCCATCGTGGTCGACGGCGCCGGCGCACCGATCGTCGCCTACACGACCGCCGGGGCCCAGCCGGAGGTGCGGGTGGCCGAGCGGGTAGGGGAGAACTGGAGGGTCACCACGGTGGCCACCCTCTCCCGGTGTGGCGAGGGATGCCCGCCGGCAACGCAGCTCGCCCTCATCGGCGGCGAACCGCTCCTGGTGACGGCCGATCCGCTCTCCGGCGAGGTGGTCGCGGCGCGCCGGGAGGGAGGCGCCTGGACGACCGAGGTGGTGGCCACCGACGCCACGGGCGGCGGCTCGGTCTCCACGGCGGAGGATACGGCCGCGATCGCCTACTACACGGAGACGGGGGTGGCGCTCGCGACCGGCCGTCCCGGGTCGTGGTCGGCCGGGGAGGTCGCCGCGCTCGCGACGGGTGAAGGAGAACAGACCGCCGACGTGCCGACGGCGCCCAGCACAGCGGTTGCGATCGACCAGGAAGGGACGGTCTGGGTCGCGTGGCAGGACGGCGAGGGCATCCATCTGGCATCGCAGGCTGACGGCGCGATCGAGGAGGTTGAGCTCCCCAACACGAGCAGCGGGGTGAACCCGAGCCTGGCCATCACCGAGGACGGCTCATCGGTCTACGTCGCCTGGTACGACGGGGACGAGGGGGACCTGCGGCTCGGCACGTACGGCGAGATCCAGGACCTGCTGATCGCCGCCCCGAGCCCTCTTCCGAGTCCGGCTGCACCGTCAACCGGTGGAACGTGCGAGCCGGACAGCACGACGCTCGAGGTCACCGCAAGCGGAACAGCATTCGACACGGACTGCCTCGCTGCTCCCGCGGATCAGCCCTTCGAGATCGACTTCAACAACCAGGACCAGGCGGTGCCGCACAACGTCGCGATCTACACGGACAGCTCAGCGGCAGAGGTGCTCTTCCAAGGGGAGACTTTCGTGGGGCCGGACGAGCGGATCTATCAGGTAGATCCGCTCCAGGCGGGCGACTTCTTCTTCCGATGCGACGTGCACCCCACCGAGATGACCGGCACGTTCGTGGTTGCCGAGGAAGGTGGCGGGGGAGGCGGTAACGGAGCCGGCGGGAACGGCGGGGGCGGAAACGGCGGTGGAGGCGGCGGAGGCTAGTCACTCCACGTTCCTGGCCGGGTCACCCGACGGCGCTACGATGAGTGGGTGAGCTTCACCAAGCCGGCATCGTCCACCATCCCGGACGCTCCCGGCGCCTACCTCTTCCGGGACGAGGACGGCAGGGTCGTCTACGTCGGGAAGGCCGGCTCGCTCCGGAAGCGGCTGGCGAACTACTGGTCCCGGCCGCTCCATCCCCGCACCGAGGCCATGGTGGACGCGGCGGCGAGCGTCGAGTGGATCGTCGCCTCCGGCGAGGTCGACGCGCTCATGCTGGAGTTCAACCTGATCCAGCAGTACCTGCCCCGCTTCAACATCCGCTACCGCGACGACAAGTCGTATCCCTACCTCGCGCTCACGGTGGGGGAGACGTGGCCGCGCGCCCAGGTCCTCCGCGGGACCAAGCGGAAGAAGGTCCGGTACTTCGGGCCGTATGGGCACGCCTGGGCGATCCGGGACACGCTGGACGCACTGACGCGCGTCTTCCCCATCCGCACCTGCACGAACCACTTCTTCGACCAGCGCGCCCGCGCCGGGCGGCCGTGTCTCTACTACGACATCGGCCGGTGCTCCGGCCCCTGCGTCCCGGCCACCACGGGGATCACGGAGGAGGCGTACCGACGCGACGTGGACGCGCTCGGCGACTTCCTCGCGGGGAACTCGAAGCCGGTGCTCAGGCGCCTCGAAGAGGAGATGGCCGAGGCGTCGGGCCGGGAGGAGTACGAGCAAGCGGCGCGGTTCCGCGACCAGCTGCAGGCGGCGCGCCGGGCGCTGGAGAGCCAGGAGATGGTCCTCGTCCAGCCCGAGAGCCTGGACGTCGTGGGCCTCGCCGAGGACGACCTCGAGGCCGCCTTCCAGGTCTTCACGGTTCGCGGCGGACGCGTCCTCGGCCGGAAGGGATGGATCGTCGATCGCGTGGAGGACCTCGACCGGCCCGAGCTCGTCGCGTCGTTCCTGCGGCAGCTCTATATGGAGCGGGAGGACGTGCCGCCGCGGATCCTGGTGCCGACGGAGCCGGCGGACCGGGAGGTGTTGGAGACCTGGCTCACCGCCCGTCGCGGTTCCCACGTCACGATCGCCGTGCCGGCGCGCGGCGCCAAGCGGCGCCTGATGGAGGTCGTGGGGAGCAACGCGAACGAGGCGTTCCATCGGCACAAGCTCCGGCGCGCCTCGGACTTCGGAGCGCGATCCCGGGCGCTTTCCGAGCTCGCCGATCAGCTCGGCCTCGAGCAGGCACCCCTCCGCATCGAGTGTTACGACATCTCCAACCTCGGGCCCAGGGACACGGTGGGATCGATGGTGGTCTTCGAGGACGGCCTCCCGAAGCGAGCCGACTACCGCCGGTTCGAGATCAAGGGCGTGCCCGGGCAGGACGATTTCGCGAGCATGGAGGAGATGCTCACCCGGCGGTTCTCGCGGCTGCTGAAAGAGAAGGCGGAGCCGCCGGGGGGCCGGAGACGCTTCTCGTACCCACCGGCGCTCGTCGTGGTGGACGGCGGTCGCGGTCAGCTGAGCGTCGCGACGAGGGTCCTCGAGGACCTCGGCCTGCACATCCCGCACATCGGGCTCGCGAAGCGACTCGAGGAGATCTACTTCCCGGACCGTCCGGATCCGCTGTCGATCTCGCGCGGATCGGAGGCGCTCTTCGTGCTGCAGCACATCCGTGACGAGGCCCATCGCTTCGCGATCACGTACCACCGCCAACGGCGCGACCGCCGGGCCCTCTCCTCGCCGCTCGACGAGATCCCCGGCGTGGGACCGTCCCGGAAGCGCGCGCTGATGAAACGCTTCGGCTCCCTGACGAAGATCCGTCAGGCGGGAACGGCCGACCTCGCCGCCACGCCGGGGGTCGGGCCGCGGCTCGCGGACGAGATCCATCGCCGGCTCCACGCGGTATCGGTGACGGATCGTCGGGAGAGCGCGTGATGGCACGGGCCGTCAGTCGATCGGCGCGGGAGGCCGCCGCTCCTGGGTTCCTCTTGATCACCGGGCTGTCGGGGGCGGGGCGGTCCGAGGCCGCGCGGAGCCTCGAGGACCTCGGGTACTTCGTCGTCGACAACCTGCCGCCGGCGCTCCTGCCGAAGATGGCCGAGCTGGCCGCGAGCCCGGGCGGTCCCGGACGGGTGGCGATCGTCGTGGACGCGCGCGGCGGCGTCTTCTTCGGCGAGCTGTCGAAGGCGCTCGAGGAGCTGCGCGAGCAACGGGTCCCATCCAGGATCGTCTTCCTCGACGCCTCGGACGAGGACCTCGTGAACCGGTACGAGGCGACCCGCCGGCGTCACCCGCTGGCTCCTGGCGACCGGGTGGGCGAGGGGATCCGCAAGGAGCGCTTGATGATGGAGAGCCTCCGGGCCGACGCGGACCTCGTGATCGACACCACCGGACTCACGCCGCACGACCTCCGCGACCGGATGCGGGAGACGTTCGCCGACACACCGCCCGAGGCCGGCCTGCTGGTCTCCATCGTGTCGTTCGGCTTCAAGTATGGGAGTCCGCGCGACGCCGACCTCGTGATGGACGTGCGGTTCCTCCCCAACCCGCACTGGGTCGAGGAGCTTCGCCCCCTTCCGGGCAGCAACGAGAAGGTGCGCGAGTACGTGGAGGGGCAGGAGGAGTACGGGTCCTTCATGAAGCGGCTCGAAGGACTCCTGGACGTCGTCGTCCCCGGCTACGTCGACGAGGGGAAGTCGTATCTGACGATCGCGATCGGCTGCACGGGGGGCCGGCACCGCTCCGTCGTGGTCGCGGACGACCTCGCCGACTGGTTCCGCGAGCACGGACATCGTGTCTCCGTGAACCACCGCGACGTCGACCGCGACTGACGAGGTTCACTCCGCGGGGAAGGCCGTCTCGAGGGTCCCCAGGTGGTCGCTGCGATGGAGCGAGCGATCCACGAGCCGTTCCCGACCCTCCGCGGCGAGCTCGTCTCGGACGTCATCCGCGACGTCCTCGACGAACGCATCGAGATCGGTCGCGGCGGTCACACACTCCTCAACGGCCACTCGAGAGGGGATCGACATCCATTGGCGCAACGAGGCATCGTTGATCCGATCCATCAGACCGCCATCGACGGCCATCGGCGTCCGCTCGCCCCGGGCGGCGGCCAGCCTCCAGCGCTCCAGCACGAAGCGGTCCCAGAAGGCGAGGTGCGCGAAGAGCCCGGCGGCGGTCCAGGGCGGGTCGATCTCGGTCCCCAGCTCCTCGTCGGAAAGCCTCGCGCCGAGCGCCGCCAGGCGATCGGCGGACGCCCGGTTCCGTTCGTCCACGCCGCCGCCCATCGGCGCCACGCTACACGGACGGACAGCTCCCGAGGCCCCCTCGTAGGATGGAGTGACCGAGGCGCCAACGAGGCCCCGAGGAGGTTCTCCAACGATGAGCGTGCCAAGGAACGTGAAGGTTGGCATCAACGGTTTCGGACGGATCGGCCGCAACTTCCTCCGCGCCGTCAGGGACACGGGCGCGGACGTCGACTTCGTCGGCGTCAATGACATCACGGACGCGAAGACCCTGGCGCATCTGCTGAAATACGACTCGGTCCTGGGGCGCCTGGACGCAGAGGTCGCCGTCTCGGAGAACGGGCTCTCCGTCGATGGCGACGAGCTTCGTGTGTTCGCGGAACGCGACCCCGCACAGCTCCCGTGGAAGGAAGTGGGCGCCGAGATCGTGATCGAGTCGACCGGTCTGTTCACCGACCGGGAGAAGGCCGCCGCGCACCTGGAAGCCGGCGCCCAGAAGGTCATCATCAGCGCCCCCGCCAAGGGCGAGGACATCACGATCGTGATGGGCGTGAACGACGACGTCTACGACGCGACCACGCATCACGTCATCTCGAACGCTTCCTGCACGACGAACTGCGTCGTGCCGCTCGCGAAGGTGCTCGAGGATTCCTTCGGGATCGACCGCGCCCTGATGACCACGGTGCACGCGTACACGAACGACCAGAACCTGCTCGACCTCCCGCACAAGGACCTGCGACGGGCGCGCGCCGCCGCGATCAACATCGTCCCGGCGTCCACCGGGGCGGCGAAAGCGACGTCGCTCGCGCTCCCACAGCTGAAGGGGAAGATGGACGGCATCGCGATGCGGGTGCCCGTGCCCGACGGGTCGATCACCGACCTCGTGGCGATCGTGAACCGCGACGTCACGGTGGAGGAGGTCAACGACGCGTATCGAGCCGCGTCCGAGACCGACCGGCTGAGGGGCAAGCTCGTCTACACCGAAGACCCGATCGTCTCGAGCGACATCGTGGGGTCGCCCGCTTCGTGCACCTTCGACTCCCTCTCGACGATGGCGATGGGGAACATGGTCAAGGTCATGGGTTGGTACGACAACGAGTGGGGGTACTCGAACCGCCTCGTCGATCTCGTGAACCTGGTCGCCTCGAAGCTCTAGTGGCGCTCCGGACGCTCGACGACCTCGGCGACGTCGCCGGCTCCCGGGTCTTCGTCCGCGTCGACTTCAACGTCCCGCTCGACGGCGGCCGCGTGGCCGACGATCTGCGGATCCGTGCCGCGATACCCACCCTCCGCGAGCTGCGCGAGCGGGGAGCGGCCCTCGTCGTGGCGTCCCACCTCGGACGTCCCGAGGGGGAGGCGCGGGACGACCTCCGGCTCGCGCCCGTCGCCGACCGGCTCGGGGAACTGCTCGAGGTCGAGGTGATGGTGCTCGACGAGGTCGTCGGCGACGGCCCCGAGGCCGTGTGCGCCCACATCGTGCAGGGGGACGTGGTCCTCCTCGAGAACCTCCGCTTCGATCCGGGCGAGGAGGCGAACGACGTCCACTTCGCGGGACGCCTCGCCGAGCTCGCCGACGCGTACGTTGACGATGCCTTCGGCGCCGCGCATCGGGCGCACGCGAGCGTCGTCGCGCTGCCCGACCTGATGCGAGCCTCGGGCCGGCCGACGGCGGCCGGACGGCTGCTGCAGCGAGAGGTCGAGGTCCTCGGCCGACTCCTCCGCGACCCGGACAGGCCGTACGTCGCCGTCCTCGGAGGCGCCAAGGTCTCGGACAAGCTCGGCGTGCTCGGCGCCCTTGCCGAGCGGGCCGACGCGCTGCTGATCGGCGGAGCGATGGCGTTCACGCTGATCGCGGCGGACGGGGGCGAGATCGGCGACAGCCTGGTGGAGCGCGATCGTTTCGACGAGGTCCGCGCGATCATGCAGGGGACGGGCGACGCCCTGATCGAGCTACCCCAAGACGTCGTCGCCGCCACCGAGGCGAGCGCCGACGTCCGCCCGCAGACCGTGCCGGCGCGCCAGATCCCGCGCGGCCTCAGAGGACTCGACATCGGACCTCGGACCGTGGAGGAGTTCGCCCGGATCCTCGCCGACGCCAAGACGATCCTGTGGAACGGTCCGATGGGCGTCTTCGAGCTCGAGCCGTTCTCTGCGGGCACCCGGGGCGTCGCCGTGGCGATCGCGGGGGCGGCCGCGTTCTCGGTGGTCGGCGGCGGGGACTCCCTGCTCGCGGTCAAGCGGGAGGGGCTCGAGGATTCGTTCGACCACCTGTCCACCGGCGGCGGCGCCTCGCTCGAGTTCCTCGAGGGGACGCCGCTCCCCGGCATCGCGGTCCTGGAGGATTGACGTGGCCGAACGGACGCCGATGATCGCCGCGAACTGGAAGATGCACAAGACGCACCTCGAGGCGATCCAGGCCGTGCAGAAGCTCTCGTACCTGCTCGACCGGAAGGACGCCGAGCGCGTGGAGGTGGTTATCTGCCCCGCGTTCACGGCCCTCCGTTCCGTCCAGACCCTGATCGACTCCGATCGCTTGCCCTACGGGTTGGGCGCGCAGGACGTCCATCCCGATGACGAAGGCGCGTTCACCGGGGCGGTGGCGGGGCCGATGCTCGCTGCGCTCGACGTCGCCTACGTCATCGTCGGGCATTCCGAGCGCCGCCAGCTCTTCGGCGAGGACGACGCGACGGTCAACCGGAAGGTGAAGGCCGTGATCCGCAACGGGATGGCGCCGATCGTCTGCGTGGGGGAGTCGCTCGAGGAGCGAGAGTCGGGCGGCACCGAGACGAAGGTGACCGAGCAGGTCCGGCGGGCCTTCGACGGGATCGACGCGGCGGCGGCCGACGGGTCCGTCGTCGCGTACGAGCCGATCTGGGCTATCGGCACGGGCCGCAACGCGGAACCCACCGACGCGGGACAGGTCGTGGAGGTGATCCGGGCCACGCTCGCGGAGCGCGTGTCCCCGGAGCTCGCCGCAGCGGTCCGTGTCCTGTACGGAGGCAGCGTCAAGCCGGGCAACATCCGGGAGTTCATGGCCCACCCCGAGATCGACGGGGCGTTGGTCGGAGGCGCGAGCCTCGACCCGGAAAGCCTGGCCCTGATCGCCCGGTACCGGTGACGCGCTTTCGCTTCCTTGCCCATGAAAGCCGCTGCGGGGGTGCCCCTCAGGGGGTTGCTGGATTGCGGGTCCCCTGCAACCTCTCTAGTATCGGTTCCCGGGCATGAGTCGATCCGACACGGACACCGACGTATCCCAGGCGGAACAGCGCGAAGCTGCCGAGCGCGCCGACCTGGAGGCTGCGCCGTCCGCCGAGACCCCGGCCTCGATCATCGGCCGGAGCCCCTGGGAGATCTTCTGGAGTCACTTCCGTCAGGACAAGTTCGCCCTGATGGGGCTCGTGATCATCGGGGTGATGGTCCTGATGGCGATCTTCGCCCCGCTGGTGGCCAGCTGGTCGGGCCACGAGCCGAACCAGGTCAATCTGGAGGCGCTCGACGAGTTCGGCCTCCCGTCGGCGCCCACCTGGTGGCCGGGCCCGGAGGCGAAGGCCCCGCCCAAGTACCTCCTGGGGGTCGACGATACCGGGCGTGACCTCTTCGTGCGGATCGCGTACGGCGCTCGCACGTCCCTGACGGTCGCGTTCTTCGCGACGGGGATCGCCGTCGTCCTCGGTGTGCTGCTGGGCCTCTCGGCGGGCTTCTACCGCGGCAAGATCGACACGCTCATCTCCCGCGCCACCGACGTCGTGCTGGCGCTGCCGATCCTGCTGCTTGCACTCGGGATCGCGTCCGCTTGTGGGGCGAACCAGGAGGGCTGCTTCTGGGGGTTCATCAAACCGGGGCTGCGACCGGTGATCCTGATCATCGGGCTGTTCGGCTGGCCGTACATCGGCCGGATCGTCCGCGGACAGGTGCTGTCGATCCGCGAGAAGGAGTTCGTCGAGGCCTCGCGCTCGCTGGGGGCCTCCAACCGGCGCATCATCCTCCGAGAGATCCTCCCGAACGTGATCGCGCCGATCATCGTCTACACCACGCTGATCATCCCCAGCAACATCTTGTTCGAGGCCGGACTCTCGTTCCTCGGCGTGGGGGTCCCGGACGGGACACCGTCCTGGGGAGCCATGCTCGCCGACGCGGGCACGGCCTTCCGATGGGCTCCCTGGCTGATGATCTTCCCGGGCCTCGCCCTGTTCCTCACGACGCTGGCCTTCAACCTCGTGGGGGACGGCCTCCGAGACGCACTCGATCCTCGGAAGGCCGTCTGAGCGTATCGACAGGGGGAACCCGGTTCGAAAGGAGGACGACCTCGAGCACGGAGCACCATTGATCGTTGTATCTGCACCATGAGAAGGGGGGTAGCTTTGAAACGAGTACTCAGATTGATCGCCGTCGTGACGGTCCTCGGGATCGTCGCCGCCTCGTGTGGCGGCGATGACGAGCCGCCGACGGGCGACGATACCGAAACTCCGACCGAGGATCTCTCGGGCGGGACACTGACGATGGCGATGCTCGCCGACGTGACCGCGGCGTTCGATCCACAGAAGGAGTATTACTCCGTCACGTGGGAGTACTACCGCTGCTGTCTGCTCCGGAACCTGATGTCCTATGAGGGCGTCCCGACGGACGAGGGCGGCGCCGACATCTTCCCGGACCTCGCGGCCGGCGAACCGGAGCAGTCCTCGGACGGACTGACCTGGACCTACACGATCAAGCCCGGCATCCACTACGCGCCTCCGAAGGAGGACGTGGAGATCACGGCGCCTGACTTCATCCGAGCGCTCGAGCGGACGGCGAACCCCGATGCGAACGTCGGCGGGTACTCCTTCTACTACTCGGTGATCGAGGGCTTCGACGACTTCGCCGCGGGCGACGCCGAAGAGATCTCCGGGCTGAACGCCGTCGATGACCACACGCTCGAGATCACCACGACCTCACCGGTCGGGGACATGAGCTACCGGCTCGCCATGGGCACCGCAGCGCCGATCCCGCCCGACGACGAGGGGGAGCGGATGGGTGTCGCCGAGGGACACGATCGGAACTACGGCCGGTTCCTCGTGGCCTCCGGGCCGTACATGTTCGAGGGGTCCGAGACGATGGACTTCTCGGCGGACCCGAAGGACCAGACCGAGGCGCCGGGCTACGTGCCGGGTCGCCAGATCGTTTTGGTCCGCAACCCGTCCTACGATCCCGCGACGGACGGACTGCGGGACGCCTACCCGGACCGGATCGAGGTTCGGATCGGCGGCGACAACGACGACCTCTACAACCAGGTCGCCGCGGGGACCCTCGACTTCGTGGTCGACGGCGTCGTGCCCGCGGAGAAGATCCGCGAGTACCAAACGGACCCCGAGCTTCAGGACAAGATCAACATCTACGCATCGGACGCGATCCGGTACGTGTCCTTCAACCTGGCTGTACCTCCCTTCGACGACGTCCACGTCCGCAAGGCGGTCAGCTGGGCGTTCGACAAGCAGGGGTTCCGGCAGTTGCGGGGCGGTCCCTCGGTCGGTGAGATCGCGGGACACATCATGGTCAACAGCCTCGAGAACAACCTCCTGGCGGACTACGACCCGTACCAGACCACCAACGCGTCCGGTGACCCCGAGAAGGCCAAGGAGGAGATGGCCCAGTCCGTGTACGACACGGACGGGGACGGGGTCTGTGATGATCCGTCGTGCCAGGACATCCTCACGATCACCGATCGCGAGGACCCGTACCCGGATCAGATGGCCCTCCTGAAGCAGTTCCTCGAGCCGCTCGGGATGACGCTCGACGACAAGCAGCTGGAGCGCGGCACGATGTACAACCAGTGCAACGATGCGAACTCGCATCACGCGCTGTGCGCCGGCCCCGGTTGGGGGAAGGACTACGCCGACGGCATCACGTTCGGCGAGCCCCTGTTCACCTCCGCCGGCCTGTGGGAGAGCTGCTGCAACTACTCGCTCCTGGGCGCCTCGTCCGACCAGCTGAACGAGTGGGGCTACGACGTCACCGAGGTCCCGACGGTCGACGAGAAGGTGGACGAGTGCGCGGCGTTGGAGCCGGGTGACGAACGGTTCCAGTGCTGGGCCGAGCTCGACCAGCAGTTGATGGAAGAGGTCGTTCCGATGGTGCCGTACCTGTTCGACAACAGCGTCGACATCCTGTCGGAGAACATCGTCAACTACTCGTTCGACCAGTTCGCTGGTCTGGCGGCGTTCGACTCGCTGGCCGTGCCCGGCAACACCGGGTAGCACCTGATCCAGACGGTCGAGGGGGTCGCGCGGAGCGGCCCCCTCACCGTTCCGTCCGAAGCTCCCGCGAGGGGGCCGGAGGGAGGAGCAGACAGATGGGCCGATACCTGATCCGGAGAGCCCTCTTCATGATCCTCGTGATCATCATCGTCTCGCTCCTCACGTTCCTCATCTTCGTGAAGCTCCCAGCCGGGGACCCGGCTCGACGGGCCGTCGGCCGCACCACGACGCCCCAGCAGATCGAGAACGCGCGCAGGGCGTTCGGTCTCGACAAACCTCTCTACATCCAGTACTGGCGGTTCCTCCGGGGATTCATCCCGTGGCCTCCCGCCGATCCGGTCCTCATGTTGAGCGGCCACCCCCCGCGCGGGCATGACGGCCTCTGGCTCAACGAGGACGTCTACTACTCCTACGACGGCTTCGTCCCCGTGCGGGAGGAGCTGGCCCGGCGGATCCCCATCACCGGAACCCTCGCGATCGGTGCCGCCGTGATCTGGCTGCTCCTCGGCATCCCGATCGGGATCCTGTCCGGCGTCCGACGAAGATCCGTCGCCGACCGCGCGGCCATGATCTTCGCGATCGTCGGCGTCTCGATGCCGATCTTCTGGCTGGCGCAGCTCCTGTTGTACGCGTTCTGGTTCAAGCTCGAGCTGTTACCCGAATCCGGGATCCCGATCGGGTACAGCGGCTGGGGAGGGGCGATGCGCGCCGCCCTGGAGGGCCGGTTCATCCTCCCCTGGGTCTCCCTCGCGTACATCAACGCGGCCTTCTACGCTCGCATGGTGCGCGGCAACCTGATCGAGACGATGAACGAGGACTACATCCGGACGGCCCGAGCCAAGGGCCTGTCCGAGCGTCGCGTGATCTACAAACACGGCCTCCGCGGCGCCCTCACGCCGGTCGTGACGATGCTCGGCCTCGACGTCGGTCTCCTGCTCGGCGGCGCGTTCATCACCGAGACGGTCTTCGGGCTCCCGGGGATCGGGCAGAAGGCCGTCCAGGCGATCGGCACGAACGACTTCCCGACCGTGATGGGCGTCACGATCCTCGGCGCGTTCATCATCGCGGTCGCGAACCTGGTGGTCGACGTCGCGTACGCGTTCGTGGACCCGAGGGTGAGGTACACCTAGGTGGCGCAGCCACTGCTCGAAGTGAAGGACCTCAAGGTCCATTTCCCGACCGACGACGGCCTCGTCAAGGCCGTGGACGGGGTGAGCTACTCACTCGCGGCGGGGGAGACGCTTGGGATCGTGGGGGAGTCGGGCTCGGGCAAGAGCGTGAGCTCCCTCACGGTGATGGGTCTGATCAACCCCAAGCAGGCGACTATCTCGGGCGAGGTCTTCTTCCAGGGTCAGGATCTCCTGAAGCTCCCGAAGGACGAGATGCGCACGATCCGCGGTGAGAAGATCTCGATGATCTTCCAGGACCCGATGACGTCGCTCCATCCGTTCTACAAGGTCGGCTACCAGATCGCCGAAGCGATCCTCGAACACCAGGACATCTCGAAGAAGGAGGCCCACGACCAGGCCGTCGAGATGCTCGCCCGGGTGAACATCCCGCACCCGAAGGACCGCGCCGACCAGTATCCGCACGAGTTCTCCGGCGGGATGCGCCAGCGAGCGATGATCGCGATGGCGCTGTCCCTCAACCCGGACGTCCTGATCGCCGACGAGCCCACCACGGCTCTCGACGTCACGGTGCAGGCGCAGATCCTCGATCTCATCGATCGCCTGAAGTCCGAGTTCAACGCCGCGGTCGTGATCATCACGCATGACCTCGGCGTCGTCGCTGAGCACTGCGACAACATCATGGTGATGTACGCCGGCAAGGCGGCCGAGTTCGGCGACACCGACGACATCTACTACAAGCCGCTCCACCCGTACACGTGGGGGCTGCTGAGCTCGATCCCGCGGCTGGACGAGGAGCAGCAGGAACGGCTGAGCCCGATCCGCGGGCTGCCGCCGTCGCTGATCCAGGTCCCGCCCGGGTGCGCGTTCCATCCCCGCTGCCCGTACCGATTCGAACCCTGCGATCGCGACGTCCCGGAGCTCCTCCCGGTGGACGGACATCACGCGGCCGCGTGCCACCTCAGCCTCGCGGACAAGGAACGGATCCGCGACCAGGAGATCCTCGCTCGCCGATGAGCGTCCAGACGCAGCCCGTCCCCGCGCAGCCGCCGGCTCCCGCCGGCGACCCGCTCGTGAAGATCGAGGGGATCAAGAAGTACTTCCCGATCACGCAGGGCATCCTCATCCAGCATCACGTCGGCAACGTCCATGCCGTGGACGGCGTGGACCTCGAGATCTACCCGGGACAGACCGTCGGCCTCGTCGGGGAGACCGGGTGCGGGAAGTCCACGCTCGCGCGTGTCGTGATGCGCCTCTACGACGCGACGGAAGGGACGATCTGGTTCCAGGGGCAGGACATCACCCATCTCAAGGGAAAGGACCTGCAGGAGCTCCGCGAAGACATGCAGATGGTGTTCCAGGATCCGTACGCCTCGCTGAACCCCAGGAAGACCGTTGGCACGATCGTCTCGGAGCCGTTCCGTCTGCATCAGACCGTCCCCAAGAACCGGATCAAGTCCGAGGTCCAGCAGCTGATGGAGCTGGTCGGGCTCAACCCCGAGCACTACAACCGCTACCCGCACGAGTTCTCCGGCGGTCAGCGCCAGCGGATCGGCGTCGCCAGGTCCCTCGCGCTCCGCCCGAAGCTGATCGTCTGCGACGAGCCCGTCTCCGCCCTCGACGTCTCGATCCAGGCCCAGATCCTCAACCTGCTCGGCGACCTGCAGGACGAGTTCAACCTGACCTACCTCTTCATCGCCCACGACCTCTCCGTCGTCAAGCACGTCTCGGATCGCGTGGCCGTGATGTACCTCGGCAAGATCGTCGAGATGGCCGCGGGCACGGCGCTCTACAAGACCCCGAAGCACCCCTACTCGGGAGCTCTCCTGTCAGCTGTTCCGATGGCTGACCCCGAGCTGGCGCGGCAGAAACGGCGGATCATCCTCCAGGGAGACGTGCCGTCGCCGATCGATCCGCCGTCGGGATGCCGGTTCCACCCTCGATGCCCGCAGTCCCGGGCGATCGCGAAAGCCGAGGGGATCGACGGACCGCACCCTCGCTGCGTCCAGGAGGAGCCGGAGCTCACGGACGAGGGCGCCGGCCAGCTCGCCGCCTGCCACTTCCCGTTGGAGGGAAGTATCATCGAGGGCGGCGACGCGGAAGCCCGCTTCGAGGACGGCGTCGTCGACATGCAGGAGGGGTTGTCCGGCAACGAGGACACCCCACAGGACGGACCGTAGGCCGCGAGTTCGCAGGCTCACCGCGCTGGGAGGAACGTGTCGTGCTGAACGCAGTCGTGATCGTGATCGACATCATCGCGTCGCTGTTCCTGATCCTGTCGATCCTGTTGCACTCCGGGCGGGGGAGCGGGATGTCGGAGCTCTTCGGCGGATCGTCCACCCTCGCGGGCGGAACGGCGCTCGAGCGGACCCTCGACCGGGTGACCGTCGTCACGGCGATCGTGTGGGGCCTCTGCACGTTCTGGCTCGCATGGAAGTGGACCCCCGGCTCATAGAGCTTGGTAGCATCCACCGCGGACCTCGTCGGAGTGGCGGAACTTGGTAGACGCGCTAGGTTGAGGGCCTAGTCCCCTTCACAGGGGGTGGGGGTTCAAATCCCCCCTCCGACACCAGTTCATCTCCCAAACCCCACGGCCATCGGCTCGGTCTCTCCTTCGCGACGTGGAGCGGGACGCTCACCACGACAACACCGGGCTCGAACAACAACAGGCGCTTGAAGAACAACGCGCTCTGGCTGTGGAGCACTTGTTCCCACCAATGCGAGACCACGACCTCCGGGAGGACGACGCTCACGATCGTGCCCGCTCTCGACGTGTACCGGCGCACCTCCTCGAGCATCGGCTCTGCGAGATCGCGGAACGGTGCATCCGCGATCGTGAGCGGGATGCTCATCCGGTAATCGATCCACGCCGCCGCGAGCTCGCGCTCGTCCCCACGATCCGTCGAGAAGAAGAGCGCTGCGACCTCGGTAGCCTCGAGGGAGAGGGCGTACGAGACCGCCTTCACCGACGCTGCGTGCACGGCCGAGACGGGGACGAGCGTCACGTGCCGAGTCGGTTCCAGGGGCGGCGTCGCGCCTCGCGCGGCCTCCTCCGGGAGGACCGTGACGTCGGCGACCACGATCCCCGCCTCGAAGAAGAGGGTGAGCTTCAGCCAGAAGCCCCATCGGCGGCCGAGGTGGCGCAGGAGCGACCGACTCCGGATCTCCTCAGCTACCACCACGGTGACGAACCCCTCGGCATCCCTGCGAAGCGATCGCAGCTTCGCGCGGAGAGCGGGCATCGGGCGACCGTCGCCCGCGTCCAGCTGTTGCAGCGCCCCGAGTCGGGGGGCGAGCGCCGGCCAGCGCTCGGCCGCGCTATCGAATGACTCGGGGTCGCCGACGAACAGCGGGGTCACATGCTCCGGTCGCAGCGCTCGGACGTATCCGACGGCCTTGGCCGTCGGCGGCCCGAGGTCACGGACCACCAACACGAACGTGTTGTGTGCCCCTCGGGTCGGCGACGTGACCTCGGCCCGGAGCACCTGGCCGATCCTGTCGTAGTGCCTGTGCACCGCGAGGAAGAAGGCGATGATCACGGGCATCGCCGTGATCACGATCCATGCGCCGTGGAGGAACTTCGTGGCCGTCACGATCACGAGGACGATCCCCGTGGCGGTTGCGCCGATGGAGTTGATCGTCATGCTCCTGCGCCACCCTGGTTCCTTCAGCCGACGCCATCGCCGCACCATGCCGGCCTGCGACAGGGTGAAGGCCGTGAACACCCCGACGACGTAGAGCTGAATCAGGGCGGTCAGGTCCGCATCGAACGCGTAGATCAGGAGACTGGCGGCGATCGCGAGGATCACGATGCCGTTCGAGAACACGAGTCGGTCCCCGCGGTTCCTGAACTGCGACGGCATGAACCGATCTCGAGCCAGGATCGCCGACAGCCTCGGGAAGTCCTGATACGAGGTGTTCGCGGCGAGGATCAGGATCCCCGCAGTGAGGCCCTGGAGAAGGAAGAAGGAGAGTGACCTCCCGAACACGGTCTCCGCGATCTGCGAGAGGACGGATCGAGACGCAGCGATCTCGTGGTTCACGCGCACGTGGAGCAGGACCGACAGGACCGTGATCCCGATGAACATCGACACGGTCATGAATCCCATCATCGCCAGCGTGCTCGCAGCGTTCCTCGACTGCGGGCGCCGGAACGCCTGCACGCCGTTCGAGATCGCCTCGACACCGGTGAGCGCCGTCGCTCCGGAGGAGAAGGCTCGCAGGATCAGGAAGAGACTGATCGTCGCCGTTTCCTCAAGCGGGAGGTTGGCCGTCGCCGCCTCCGGGCATCCTGCGAGGCAGCGCACGAAGCCGGTGACGATCATCACGTAGACCATCGCCACGAAACCGTAGGTGGGGATCGCGAAGAGAGTCCCCGCCTCCTTCACCCCGCGCAGATTCGCCAAGGTGACGAGCGCGACGATCCCGATGGAGAAGATCACCTTGTGCTCTGCGAGAGCCGGAGCTGCCGACATGATGGCAAGCATCCCCGCGACGACGGACACCGACACGGTGAGGACGTAGTCGATCAGGAGGGCGGCGGCGGCGATGAGGCCAGGTACCGTCCCCAGATTCTCATGGGCCACGATATAGGAGCCGCCGCCTCCCGGATACGCTCGAACGGTCTGACGGTAGGACACGATCACGATGATGAGCACCGTCGCGATCGCGACCGCGATCGGGATCCGGAATGCGAGTGCGCTCGCTCCCGCGGTGACGAGGACGAGCATCATCTCTTCCGTCGCGTACGCGTTCGACGACAGCGGGTCGGACGAGAAGACTGGGAGCGCCAGGAACCTGGGGAGCAGCTGATGCTCGGCCTTGTGGCTCGCGAGGGGACGTCCGACGAGGACGCGCTTCAGCGACGCGTTCGCCATGTTCGTTCGCTCACGTCGTCGAGCTCCGAGAGCGGCCAGACGTCGGGCTCGGCGTCGCGTTCGATCCGCTCGAGCAGCTGGTCCGTGAGGCCGGCCTCGCGCGAGGCGTCGATCCATTCCCGGCGGATCTGCCACGCGCGGAACGCGGGACCGATCAGGACGCCCAGACAGCCACCGATCAGGATCCCGACGATGAGATCTCCGCCTCCACCTGCCGCCAGTATCGAGAGCGTGTGCATGGCCCAAGCGTGGACCCCGAGACATAGCGACGGAGTACGGAAGAGGCGCGCCGTCGTAAGGGTTCTGTAAGGGTTCGCCGAGGCCAGAGAGCACCTTGTTACCCTCCGGCGGGAGGCTCGGGATGATGCGCGTGATGGATCGTCGGAGTTGGCCGCGCTTCCTCCGTCACGCGGTGACCGCCCTCGTCCCGCCCGGACTGGTCACCCTCGGAGCGCTCCTGCCGACCCAGATCCCGATCACGACGGCCGCCCTGTGCTACGTCCTCGCCGTGGTGATCGCCACGGCCGCGGGCGGGCTGGTGTCCGGACTCGTCTCCTCCGTCGGTTCCTTCCTCGCGCTGAACTTCTTCTTCACACCCCCGTTCCACACCTTCGCCGTGGAGGGAACCGCCGATCTCGTCGCCCTCGCCGTGTTCCTCGCGGTGTCGGTGACCGTCGGGACGATGTTCTCCCGCGCCCTCGAGCAACGTGCTCGAGCGGAGCGGCGCGAGCGCGAGGCGCGGCTCCTCAACCATCTGGGAACGCGCCTCCGCTCCGGCGTGCCGACGGAAGATGTGCTCCGGAGCCTCGCTCGGTCGATCCTCGAGCTCTTCGACCTCGGGCGGTGCGAGATCACCAGCGAGCTCTCCGGACGCCCGGTCGTTGCCGAGAACCCCGACCGGACGACCACCGACGGGCACGAAGAGATGGTGCCCATGACCGTGCAGGACCGCGAGCTCGGGCGCATCCTCGCTGTGGTCGGCGACGGGCGTCCCGGGATGACGGCCGACGAGCGAGGCGTCCTTCAGACGCTCGCTTCCCAGATGGCGCTCGCGATCGACGGCCTGCGACTCGGGTCGGAGGCGGAGGAGGCGCGGATGGAGGCGGAGACGAACCGGCTCCGAGCCGCGCTCTTCTCCTCCGTCACGCACGACCTCCGGACCCCGCTCGCCTCGATCACCGCATCCGTCTCCACCCTCCTCGAGGACGCGTCGCCGCTCCACGATGACCAGCGGCGAGAGCTGCTGGAGACGATCGATCAGGAGACCGGGCGCCTCAATCGGGTGATCGGCAACCTGATGGACCTCTCGCGGATGCGGGCGGGTGCGGTGGTCCCGACGAAGACCCCCACGGCGATCGAGGAGCTGATCGAGGGCGTGCTGGCTCGCTCGGGCCCGCTCCTCGAGCAGCACGACCTCCGCCTCATGCTCCGGGAGGACCTTCCCGAGATCGCGGTCGACGTCGTGCTGATCGACCAGGCGCTGACGAACATCGTGGAGAACGCGGCCCGGTTCACACCGCCCGGGAGACGGATCACGATCGGGGCGGCGCGGTGGCGTGATGGGGTCCAGGTGCGGATCGCGGATCGTGGACCGGGGATCCCCCGGGAGGAGCGTGACCGCGTGTTCGAGCCGTTCGTGCGCGGCGAGGGGAGCACGGGGACCGGCCTCGGCCTGGCCATCGCTCGAGCGATCGTCGAGGCGCACGGTGGTTCGATCCGGATCGGCGAGGAACCGGGCGGAGGGACTGCCGTGGTGCTCGAACTCCCGGGGGGTTCGACGTGAAGGAGGGGCGAGTGCTCGTGGTCGACGATGACCCGCAGATCCTCCGCGCCGTTCGCACGAGCCTCCAGGGACACGACTACGAGGTCCTGACGGCCGGCAACGGGGAGACCGCGCTGGACCTGCTTCCCGACGCGGACGTGGACCTCGTCGTTCTGGACCTGGGCCTGCCGGGCATCGGCGGCCACGAGGTGATCCGCCGCCTGCGCTCGTGGTCCGAAGTGCCGATCATCGTCCTGTCCGTCCGTGAGGGGCAGCACGACAAGGTGGAGGCCTTCGAGGCCGGGGCCGACGACTACGTCACGAAGCCGTTCGCGATGCCCGAGCTCTTGGCGAGGATGCGGGCCGTCCGCAGACGGCTCGAAGGGGAGCGCCACCCACCGGTCGTCCGCTTCGACGACCTGGAGGTCGACCTCGGCCGGCAGCTGGTCAGGATCGGAGGGGCCGATCTCCACCTGACCCCGACCGAGTACCGGCTCCTCGAGGCCTTCGTCACGAACCCGGGCAAGCTGCTCACGCATCGGTGGCTGCTCCAGCGGGCATGGGGGTCGGGCTACGCGACGGAGCACCAATACCTCCGCGTGTTCATCCGCCAGCTCCGAGCGAAACTCTCGGACGATCCCGCACGTCCCCGGTTCATCGTCACCGAGGCCGGCCTCGGCTATCGATGGAAGCCGGATCCGGACCTCGATGCCGCCGTATCGTGACCCGATGCCGATCATCGAGATCCACGGGCTCCCGCCCGATCGGGGGCTCGACGTCCCCGCTGCCCTCGCGGACGTGACGGGCGCGGTCGCTGCCTACCTGGGCGAGGAGCAGCGGGGAACCTGGGCGATCTGGCGCCCCGTGGAGCCGGGAGCGTACGCGGAAGGCGCGGACGCTCCCGCCACGCAACCCCGTGGAACGCACCCCGCGATCGTCGACGTGTTCGCCGGTCGCCGCGACGACACGCCCGAGCTCCTGCGCGCGGTCGGGCGGGCCGTCGTCGAGGCCTTCGGCCTCGACGACGGCAACGTGGTGGTCCGCCTCACCGAGGCCGAGCCCGGTCGTGTGTACTGGGGCGACTGAGCGCTACACTCCGCACGTGAGCTAGCGGGACCTCCTCGAGCAGACCGGGCGGATCCATCGAGCCCGCGTCGCCCCACGTCCGGACCCAGGACGTCGCCCCAAGGAGGAACCGATGCCCGTCCCGCCCGCGACCCGACACCCTCGATCCGCAGGAGCATCCCGATGAACGCCCTCGACGTGCGCGGCCTCTCCGTCGACGCCGGCGGTCTCACCGTCGTCCGCGACCTCGACCTCGCCGTCGTGAGCGGAGACAAGGTGGGCGTCGTCGGCCGCAACGGAGCCGGCAAGACGAGCACGCTCAAGGTCCTGGCGGGCGAGATGCCCCCGTCCGCGGGCACGGTGGACCGTCGCGGGGCGCTCGGCTACCTTCGGCAGGATCCACGGCAGGACCGATCGGACGATGCGACGAGCGGGATCGAGTACCTCCTGGCCGCCCGCGGCCTCGTCGAGCTCCAGCGCGGGGTGGAGAAGGCGCGGCTCCGGCTGGAGGAGCACGCGTCCGAGGACCGGGTCGCGCGCTTCGCGCGCCTCGAGGAAGAATACGAACGGCTCGGCGGGTACCGGGCCGAGTCGGACGCCCGCACGATCGTCGCCGGTCTCGGGCTGTCGCAGGATCGGCTCGGCCTGCCGGTGGGCGCCCTCTCGGGTGGTGAGCGACGCCGGCTCGAGCTCGCTCGCATCCTCTTCGGCGGTTCCGACCTCCTCCTGCTGGACGAGCCGACGAATCACCTCGACGCGGATGCGAAGGGGTGGCTGATGCGGTTCCTCGCGGGCTATCGGGGAGCGCTCCTCGTCGTGAGTCACGACATCGCGCTGCTCGACGCCTCGATCACTCGGATCCTCCACCTGGACCGCGACGGCGTCGTCGAGTACCGCGGCACCTACACGCAGTATCGGGAAGCGAGGGCCCGCGACGAGAAGCGTCTCACCGCGCTCGCCTCCCGCCAGGAGACCGAGATCAAGCGACTGAAGACGCTCGCCGATTCGATGCGCGGTCAGACGGCGAAGCGGGCGCGGAAGGCGAAGACGCTCGACACCCGCGTCGCCCGGCTGCAGGCGAGGAAGGTCGCCGCACCCACACGCGAGCGCGGCGTCCGGTTCCGATTCCCCGAGCCTCCGCACTCCGGACGCACGATGCTCTCGGTCGACGACCTCACGAAGGGCTACGGCGGCCCCGCCGTCTTCGAGGACGTCTCGTTCGACGTGGAGCGAGGCGAACGCCTCCTCGTGATGGGCCTCAACGGGGCCGGGAAGACGAGCCTCCTCAGGATCCTCGCGGGGGAGACCCGCGCCGACGCGGGGACGTTCCGCCTCGGCCACGGCGCCCAGCTCGGCTACTACGCCCAGGAGCACGAAGGGATCCACGAGGGGATGACGGTGCTGAGCCACATGCACCAGGCATCGCCCGCCGACGATCAGTCGCTCCGTGCCCTCCTGGGGATGTTCGGTCTGCCGGGGGAGCGGGCGTTCCAGGACGCCGGGACCCTGTCCGGCGGCGAGAAGACGAAGCTGGCGCTGGCCCAGCTCGTGGCCGGTCGGAAGAACCTCTTGCTCCTGGACGAGCCAACGAACAACCTCGACCCACCGTCCCGAACCGCGATCGCCCAGGCTCTCCGCGACTGGCCGGGAGCGATGGTGATCGTGAGCCACGACACCGAGTTCGTCGAAGCCCTTGCCCCGGAGCGTGTCCTGTTGATGCCGGACGGGGGCCTCGACTACTGGAGCGCGGATCTCCTCGACCTCGTCGCGCTCGCGTGACCGCTATGCTCCGCCGATGAGCTCGGCCGACCTCGCCTTCGTGAACGGCTCCGTGTACACCGTGGATGCGGCCCGCACCCGAGCGAGCGCGGTTGGCGTCCGGGACGGCCGGATCGTCGCCGTCGGCGGCGACGGAGACGTCCGCAGCGAGCTCGGCGCCACCGCGGAGGTCGTGGACCTCCGCGGGCGCATGCTGCTCCCCGGGTTCCAGGATGCCCACGTCCACCCAGTGAGCGGCGGTGTCGATCGCTTGCAGTGCGATCTGCACGACCTCCACACCCGCGATGCGTACATCGAGGCGGTCCGCTCGTACGCGGAGACCTATCCGGACCGGGAGTGGATCCTCGGCGGCGGCTGGTCGATGGACGTGTTCCCCGGCGGCACTCCATCCAAGGACCTCCTCGATGCGATCGTGCCCGACCGGATCGTGTTCCTGCCGAACCGGGACGGTCACAGCACCTGGGTCAACAGCAGGGCACTGGAGCTCGCCGGCGTCGCGGCGGAGACGCCCGATCCGGCCGACGGCCGGATCGAGCGGGATCCCTCCGGCGAGCCCAGCGGCACCCTCCACGAGGGGGCCGCCGACCTCGTCGGTCGCCTGGCACCGGCCGCCACGCCGGACGACGTCTACGAAGGGCTCCTGGAGGGGCAGCGCTACCTCCACTCCCTCGGCATCACCGCCTGGCAGGACGCGATCGTGTCCGACCGGTTCTGGTTGGACAACTACTCCGCCTACGTCCGGGCGGGAGAGAACGGGGCGCTCACCGCTCGCGTGATCGGGGCGCTCTGGTGGGACCGGGAACGGGGCGCGGAGCAGATCGACCAGCTCGTCGATCTCCGCTCGCGCGGCCGCGCGGGTCGCTTCGCCGCGACGAGCGTGAAGATCATGCAGGACGGGGTGTGCGAGACGTTCACGGCCGCCGTCCTCGAGCCGTATCTCGACGCGGACGGCAACGTCACGGACGAGCGCGGGATCTCCTTCGTGGAACCCGAAGCGCTGAAAGGCTACGTCACCGCGTTGGATCGACTCGGCTTCCAGGTCCACTTCCACGCGCTCGCCGAGCGCGCCGTGCGGGAATCGCTCGACGCGGTCGAGGCCGCGCTGGAAGCGAACGGTCCGAGCGATCACCGCCACCACCTCGCCCACCTGCAGGTGATCCACCCCGACGACGTCCCGCGGTTCCGCCGCCTGGGGGCGGTCGCGAACGCCCAGCCTCTGTGGGCGGCGCACGAAGGACAGATGGACGACCTGACGATCCCGTTCCTGGGGGAGCCCCGCTGGCGGTGGCAGTACCCCTTCGGCTCCCTGGTCCGCTCCGGTGCCGGCCTGGCCATGGGCAGCGACTGGTCGGTCTCGAGCCCCGATCCGCTCGAGGAGATCCACGTCGCGGTCAACCGTGTGATGCCCTCTTCCTACCTCTACGGCAACGGGAACGCCGACGTCTTCCTCCCGGACGAGCGCCTCGACCTCGCCACCGCGCTCGCGGCGTTCACGATGGGCTCGGCGTACGTGAACCACCTCGATGAGACCACCGGCTCGATCGAGGTGGGCAAGTTCGCCGACCTCGTCGTGGTGGACCGCGACCTGTTCGCCCATCCGGTCGACGAGATCGCGGACGCCCGGGTCGACGCCACGTTCGTCGAGGGCATCCCGGTCTACGAGCGTTCCGGCGCGAGCTGACTTCCGGTCACCCGGCCTGGTTGCCTCGCTCTGACGGCCCTCGCACGATACCGAGGCATCCCCATGGACGGGATGGCGCCAGACGCGACCGCCGGCGACGGGCAGGCGGCCCGCCCTTCGAGAGGAGCCACCACGATGACCGAGCCCTTCGACATGAGCCTCGTCCAGCGCGGCGCCCGCAACCGCCGGACCCCGTACTTCGAGGCGACCCAGCGGTACGGCCCGAAGGGCTTCACCGTCTACAACCACATGTACTTCCCGATCCGCTTCGACACGTTCGAGGCGGAGTTCGAGGCGCTGTTGCACGGGGTCACGGTGTGGGACGTCTCGGTCGAGCGCTGCCTCGAGATCTCCGGACCGGACGGCTTCCGGTTCGCGCAGCTCCTCACGCCGCGCGACCTGTCGAAGTGCGCGGTAGGTCAGGGCAAGTACGTGCTGATCTGCGACAGCGACGGCGGCATCGTGAACGACCCGGTCCTGACCCGCATGGACGAGAACACGTTCTGGTTCGCGCTCGCGTCCTCGGATGCCTTGCTGTTCGCGCGGGGCCTCAAGAACGCGTACCCCGACCTCGACGTGACGATCCGCGAGGCCGACGTCGCTCCGCTGCAGGTCCAGGGGCCGAAGTCGAAGGATCTGATGGCGAAGCTCCTCGGCCCGGAGATCCTCGACCAGAAGTACTACTTCTGGACCGAGGCGAAGATCGCCGACGCTCCCGTCGTGGTCACGCGCACCGGATGGACGTCGGAGATCGGCTACGAGGTCTACCTGACCGACACGAGCAAGGGCACGGAGGTCTTCGAGGCGATCATGGAAGCGGGTCAGGAGTTCGGCGTCGTCCCCACGGGCCCGAGCGACATCCGCAGGATCGAGGGCGCGATCTTCAACTGGGGTGCCGACATGACGTACGAGAACAACCCGATCGAGCTGGGGATGGATCGCCTCGTCGCGTGGGACCTGTCGGACGAGGCCTCGATCTCCATCGGCGCGCTCCGCAGGATCCGCGATGAGGGCGTCTCACAGCGGATCAACGGCGTGGAGTTCGATGGCCCGCCGTTCCCGGCGCTGAACAACGTGAAGTGGCCGGTCTTCGACGACGGCGAGCGGATCGGCAAGGTGACGTCGGCGATCCACTCGCCGAGGCTCGGCACGAACATCGGCTACTGCTGGCTCCCCACCGAGCGGTCATCGACGGGCACCAGGGTGTCGGTCGAGACCGAGTGGGGCACCCGGACCGCCACCGTGACACCGATGCCGTTCGTCGACCCGGACAAGACGATCCCGGTCTCGTAGCGCCGGAGCTGCGGGGAAACCTAACCACCGTTCAACCTCATCGTTCCTGTTCAGGGGACGTGCGGCGACTTGCACGCACGCTCTCCTTGAACGATGATTCAGCCTGCTTTCCCGGCCCGAACGAGGAGGAACCGATGGTCAACGAACGTCCCGAGATGCTCGCGAAGAGCGCGACCCTGTACTTCGGTCCCTGGTACCGCCAGTCGCCGTTCTTCCGGTCGACGCTCCGGGCGGGTTGCACCGCCTACGACATCTACAACCACATGTATCTCCCGGGCTACTTCGACGATCCCGAGGTCGAGTATCACCTCCTCGCGACCGGCGTGACGATGTGGGACGTCGGCGTGGAGCGGACCGTGCAGATCGCCGGGCCCGACGCGGACCGGCTGGTCGACATGATCACGTGCCGCGATCTCTCGACGTGCGCCGTGAAGCAGGGCAAGTACATGATCGTCACCGCGCCGGACGGAGGGATCGTGAACGACCCGGTCCTGCTGCACGTGGCCGAGAACACGTGGTGGATGCAGCTGGCCGACTCCGATGCGGGCCTGTACGCGATGGGCGTCGCCGCCACGTCGGGCCTCGACGCCGAGGTCTCGTTCCCGGACGTTCACCCGATGCAGGTTCAGGGTCCGCTCTCGGCCAAGACGCTCGAGAAGCTCGTCGGTCCCGCGATCTACGACATCAAGTACTACTGGGTCGACGGGTTCGAGATCCAGGGCATCCCGGTCCTGATCAGCCGGACAGGGTGGACCGCGATCCCCGGCTTCGAGGTGAACCTCCTGGACGGCAGCAAGGGAGACGAGCTCTGGAACGCCGTCGCCGGGGCGGGCGAGGAGTTCGGGATCAAGCCCATCGCGCCCTGCGAGGCCCGCCGGATCGAGGCTGGGATCTTCAACTATGGCTCCGACATGAGGATCGACGACACGCCTCTCCACGTGATGGGGCTCGAGCGCCTCGTGGAGGAGCAGCCCCAGGACTACATCGGGAAAGAGGCCCTCGAACGGCTCAGGCGGGAAGGGGTGGATCGGAAGCTCGTCGGCATCGAGCTCGAGGGCGACGAGCTCCGGGCGGAGATGTCCGAGTACTGGCCCGTCCATCACGAGGGGAAGCAGGTCGGCCACATGACCGACGCCGTCTGGTCGCCCGGGCTGGCCAGGAACATCGGCTACGTCTGGGTGCCGTTCGACCTCTCCGCGCCCGGGACGGCGCTCGACGTCGAGACCGAGGACGGCGACCGGCTCGTGGGGCGAACCGCCGCCATCCCGTTCGTCGATCCGCGGAAGGAGCGGCCCGCCGGCTCTTTGCTCGAGTAACCTCGATGTTCCGCTCCTCCGACGGGTGGAGCGGAACGCCGAACCCTGGCAGGATCGGGAGCGAACCCCTCGCGTGAAGTCAGCCACGACATCCCGACGATCCCTGCCGATGATCGCGTGCGCGGCCCTCCTGCTCTCCGGCTGCACGGCGACCCTCGGGGACACGGCGTCGCCCCCCGCGACGACGTCACCCGCCCCGCGGCTCCATCTCGGGAAGGAGCCGTACGCCGCGGTGGCGACGAGGGTCCTCCCCTCCGTGGTCAACGTGACGACGGACGTCTATCAGGCCTCGGCGACCGGCGCTCCCGAGGAGGGGCAGGGGATCGGGACCGGCTTCATCGTCCGAGCGAACGGGGTCGTCGTGACCAACTGTCACGTGGTGCAGGGGGCGTCTCGGATCACGGTGTTCACGTCCGAGGACGAACCCACGCGCTACGACGCCCGGGTGATCGGTGGCGATTGCGAGCACGACCTCGCCGTCCTGAAGATGGACGCCGAGGGCCTCCCGACGATCCGGTTCGGAGCGAGCGCGGACCTCCGGCTCGGCCAGCAGGTCGTGGCGATCGGCTACGCCCTGGCGCTCGAGGGAGGACCATCCGTGACGGCGGGGATCGTCTCCTCCCTCGATCGGACGATCCGCGTGCAGGATCCGCGATGCACCGTGTGCTCCAATGGCGTCCGCACCTACAGCGAGGTGATCCAGACGGACGCGGCGATCAACCACGGGAACTCGGGAGGACCGCTGGTCGACATGGCCGGCCGGGTCGTGGGGATCAACTCCGCCGGCAGCGACAACGCCGAGAACATCGGCTTCGCGATCGCGATCGACTCCGTCCAGCCGGCGATCGAGTCGGCGATCTCGGACCCGTTGCGAGCCACCGCGTATCTCGGCATCTCGACCAGGAGCGTCACGGCCGACCTCGCGTTCCAGATGGATCTTTCCGTCGAGAGCGGCGCGCTCGTCCTGGCCACCCTCGCCAACGGCCCAGCGGCGGAGGCGGGGATGCGCGAAGGGGACGTGATCGTCGATATCGACGGCGAAGCGATCGAGGTGGCCGAGGATCTCGGACGCGTGTTGGATGCGCTCGCTCCGGGCGACGCGGTCGACGTGCGTGTCGTCCGCTCCGACGGAGAGGAACGCACCCACCGGGTGACGCTGGGAACGAAGCCTCTCCCCACCGAGTTCCTGGAGCCCTGACCGCTCCGTCGACCCTCTGAGGCCGCAGCGGTCTGCGCTAGCCTCTCCACGTGAGGCATGCGCGCGACGGAGCCCGTCGATGAACGCCCCGTTCGAAGCGGGCGAGAAGGTCCTGCTGATCGATCAACGGGACCGCACGCACCTGTTCTCGCTCCGGGCGGGCGCCACGTACCACACGCACGCCGGCACGCTGGCCCACGACGACCTGATCGGGCGGCCCGAGGGAACGAAGGTCGCCACCGCCCGCGGCATGGTCTTCGCGGCGTTCCGGCCGCGGTTCGCCGATTTCGTGCTCAAGATGCCCCGGGGCGCACAGGTGGTCTACCCGAAGGACCTCGGACCGATCGTGGTGTACGCCGACGTCTATCCCGGCGCACGCGTGCTGGAGGCGGGCACTGGCTCGGGCGCCCTGACGATCGCTCTCTGCCGGGCGGTCGGGGAGGAGGGGCGCATCGTCTCCTACGAGCTGCGGGAGGAGCATCGGGCACAGGCGCAGGCGAACGTCGAGTCCTTTTTCGGGAAGATCCCGGACCGGCTGGACATGCGCGCCGGAGACGTTTCCGAGGCATCCACCGGCGGGGAGCGGTTCGACCGGGTGATCCTGGATCTCCCCGAGCCGTGGAAGCCTCTCGAGGCGCTGCACGCGGTTCTGGAGCCGGGAGCCGTCCTGTGCGCCTACCTTCCCACCACGATCCAGGTCCACCAGCTCGTCCTGGCGCTGCCCCGGTCCGGCTACCTCCACATCGAGACGTTCGAGGTGCTGAAGCGTGGGTGGCACGTGACGGAGCGGAGCGTGCGGCCGGATCATCGGATGGTCGGTCACACCGGCTTCCTGACCCTGGCCCGCGTCGGACCGGAGGACTAGCATCGGCGAAGTACCCGGTTCCAGGCATCGGCCTCGTTCGCCTGGCTGCCGTATCTACAGAAAAGGACCCCCTGAGGGGTCAAGATGCTGCCAGTACCATCGATGACTCGGGTGGGAGGTGAGGACGGATGGCGGATCGCCGCGAGCAGGCGGAGCAACGCGAGAAGCAGGTCCACGAGCTGCAGACGCAGATCTCCTTCCTCGAGGAAGAGGTGGGGCTGCTGCGACGCCGCCTGACCAACGCCCCGCGCCAGGTCCAACTCCTCGAGGAGAAGCTCGTCGAGACCCGGGAGGCGCTCGCCCGCGCCACCGGTCAGAACGAGAAGCTCGCCGACGCCCTGCGCGACGAGAAGCAGCGCATCGAGGCGCTCGCCGAAGAGGTCGAGAAGCTCTCCCAGCCGCCCGCCACCTTCGGGGTGTTCATCGGGAAGAACGACGACGGATCCGTCGACGTCGTGACCGCCGGCCGGAAGTTGCGCGTGATGCCGGCCCCGGACCTCGATGCCGACAAGCTGGTGTCCGGGGCGCAGGTGATCCTGAACGACGCCCTCAACGTGGTGGAGGTGCTCGACCCCGACGGCACCGGCCAGGTGGTCAAGGTGAAGGACAAGCTCGGTCCCGACCGAGCGGTGGTCGTGAGCCGGGGTGACGAGGAGCACGTGGCGTATCTGGCCGGATCCCTCCTCGGGACCGTCGTGCGCGCGGGCGACCCGGTCCTGTACGACGCGCGCTCCGGTGTCGCCACGGAGCTCCTCCCCAGGGAAGAGGTCGAGGAGCTCGTCCTGGAGGAGATCCCCGACATCACGTACGAGGACATCGGAGGGCTCGAGGGCCAGATCGAGGCGATCCGCGACGCCGTCGAGCTTCCCTTCCTCTACGCGGAGCTCTTCCAGGAGCATCAACTCGAGGCCCCGAAGGGTGTGCTGCTCTACGGACCGCCGGGTTGCGGGAAGACGCTGATCGCCAAGGCCGTCGCCAAGTCGCTGGCGGACAAGGTGCGCGAGCGGACCGGCCGGGAAGACGCCCGAAGCTACTTCCTGAACGTGAAGGGCCCGGAGCTCCTCAACAAGTACGTCGGCGAGACCGAGCGGCAGATCCGGGAGATCTTCCAACGCGCGAAGGAGCGGAGCGAGGAAGGGCTCCCCGTGATCGTGTTCTTCGACGAGATGGATTCGATCTTCCGCACGCGAGGGACCGGCATCAGCTCGGACGTGGAGTCGACGATCGTGCCGCAGCTGCTCTCCGAGCTGGACGGTGTCGAGACCCTCAAGAACGTGATCGTGATCGGCGCGTCCAACCGCGAGGACCTGATCGACCCCGCGATCCTGCGGCCCGGGCGCCTCGACGTGAAGATCAAGATCGAGCGACCGACCGCCGAGCAGGCCAAGGACGTCATGTCCAAGTACCTGCATCCCGTGGTGCCGATCCATCCCGACGAGGTCGACCGGCACTCGGGCGACGTCCAGGTGGCCGTCGCCCGGATGATCGAACGGACCGTCGAGCAGATGTACGAGCCCTCGGAGCGCAACCGGTTCCTCGAGGTCACGTACGCGTCCGGCGACAAGGAGATCCTCTACTTCAAGGACTTCAACTCGGGGGCGATGATCGAGAACATCGTCCGCCGCGCGAAGAAGGACGCCATCAAGCGATTCCTGTCCAAGGGTGAGAAGGGGATCAAGACCGAGGACCTCCTGACGGCGATCCGGGACGAGTTCAAGGAGAACGAAGACCTCCCGAACACCACCAACCCCGACGACTGGGCGAGGATCTCGGGCAAGAAGGGCGAGCGGATCGTCTACGTCCGCACGCTGCTCGGTGACGAGGGTGACGGCCGCCAGGTCGAGCGCGTGAGTCCCGGCCAATATCTGTAGGGTCGCCGGGTGGCCATCCCGAAGGTCCTGGGCACCGAGACGGAGTACGGCATCGCCGCTGTCGGTGTGCCGGACTTCAATCCCGTGCTCGCGTCGTCCCTGCTGATCTCGACGTTCGCGGGCTCGCTCCGACGGATCCGTTGGGACTACGAACAGGAGTCGCCGCTCCGCGACGCGAGAGGCTTCGAACCGATCCCGTCACGCGAGGTCTCCGACGAGGACCTGGGGCTCGCGAACGTGATCCTCCCCAACGGGGCCAGGTACTACGTCGATCACGCGCACCCGGAGTACTCCACACCGGAGTGCCTCACGTCGCGCGACCTGGTGATCCACGACAAGGCGGGGGAGCGCATCCTCGAGCGATCGCTGCGCGAAGTGGCCACGCAGCTGCCGGACTCACCGGGGCTGCTGATCTACAAGAACAACTCGGACGGCAAGGGCAACTCCTACGGGACCCACGAGAACTACCTCGTCGATCGGCAGACGGCGTTCGCCGACATCGTGCGGGACCTGACTCCGTTCTTCGTGTCCCGCCAGGTGTTCTGCGGGGCCGGGAAGCTGGGCTCCGAGGCGCCCTGGGACGAGCGGGGCCGACCGATCTACCAGCTCACGCAGCGCGCCGACTTCTTCGAGACGGAGGTGGGCCTGGAGACCACGCTGAAGCGCCCGATCATCAACACGCGCGACGAGCCGCACGCGGACCCCGAGAAGTATCGCCGCCTGCACGTGATCGTCGGCGACGCCAACATGTGCGAGGTCGCTCAGTTCCTGAAGGTCGGCACGACGGCGATCGTGCTCAAGATGATCGAGGACCGCTTCCTGCCGGACCTCTCCCTCGAGGGGCCCGTACGAGCGTTGCACGAGATCTCGCGGGATCTGACGTGCACCGTCGAGGTCCCGCTCGCCGACGGCAGGCGATTGAACGCGGTGCAGCTCCAGTGGGAGTACTTCGAGCACGCGAAGAAGTACGTCGAGCGCGAGGACGACACCCCCGACCAGCGCGAGATCCTCGAGCGCTGGGAAGCGATCCTGACCTCGCTCGAGAGCGAGCCGCTCTCGCTCCATCGCGAGCTCGATTGGGTGGCGAAGTTCCGTCTCCTCGAGGCCTATCGGGAACGAGGTGGATTGGAGAGGGGCGACCCGAAGCTGCACGCGATCGATCTCCAGTACCACGACGTCCGCCGCGAGAAGGGGCTCTACTACCGACTCGAACGCGCGGACAAGGTCGATCGCCTGGTGGACGATGCGGACGTCGAACGCGCCGTGATGGAGCCGCCGGACGACACGAGGGCGTACTTCCGGGGCCGATGCATCGGCAGGTACCCGGATGCGATCGCGGCCGCGTCGTGGGACTCCCTCATCATCGACACCGGCGCGGAGGCGCTCCAGCGCGTCCCGATGCGAGAGCCGCTGCGCGGAACGAAGGCACATGTGGACGCGTTGCTCGAGGCTTCCCATGACGCCGCCTCCCTCGTGGCGGCGCTCCAGGGGTAGATCGGGCAGCTCGAAGGGTCTCGCGGCGCGGCCGATACAATCGCCACGGAGGAGGAACCATGCCTGAACAAGAGCGCAAGCAGGTGAAGAAGGGCGGTGGCGGCGACGAGAGCGACGCCGACGCCGGCCAGGTCTCCGCGACCTCGAAGGCCGCCGAGCTCAAGGAGGAGATGGACGACATCCTCGACGAGATCGATTCGGTCCTCGAAGAGAACGCCGAGGAGTTCGTGAAGTCCTACGTCCAGAAGGGCGGCGAGTGACCGATCGGGTCGAGCTCCCGCTGTCGGGAGCCTCGTTCGGCGCCGACCCCAGCTTCGTCGAGCTCCTTCGTCGTCAGCGTCCCGAGGCGCTCCCGTCGTCGCTCCAGATGAGCGGGCCCCTGGAGGTCGCCCAGGGAACGACCGTCCTCGGATTGCGATCCGCGGACGGCATCGTTATGGCCGGTGATCGTCGAGCTACGGCCGGCTACACGATCGCGGACGCGAAGATGAAGAAGGTGTTCGCCGCCGACGACTTCTCCGCGATCGCGATCGCCGGGGCGGCGGGCCAGGCCGTCGAGACCGTCCGGCTGTTCCAGCTCGAGCTCGAGCACTACGAGAAGCTCACCGGAGATCGCCTGTCCCTGGAAGGGAAGGCGAACCGGCTCGCGCAGATGATCCGTGCCAACTTCCCGCTCGCGATGCAGGGGCTCGTCGTGGTCCCGCTGTTCGGCGGCTACGACGTCGCGAGGAGCGAGGGCCGACTCTTCTACTACGACGCCACCGGGGGACGCTGGGAGGAAGAGGACTATCAGGCGACCGGCTCGGGGGCGCAGCCCGCGAAGAACTCCCTGAAGAAGCGGTGGAGGCCCGGGCTGACCCACGAGGAAGCGCTCCGGGTCGCGGTCGAGGCGCTGATCGATGCGGCCGAGGACGACGTAGCGACGGGCGGCCCCGATCTCGCCAGAGGCATCTTCCCGGTGGTCGTCACGGTGACAGCCCTGGGTGCGACGGAGTCCACGGACGAGGACGTCGCGAGCGCGGTCCGAGCCGTGGTGGAGGCGAGGGCCTAGATGTCGTTCATGCCCTACGTCTCGCCCGATCAGCTGATGAAGGATCGGTCGGAGTACGCCCACAAGGGGATCGCGAGAGGGCGCTCCGTGATCGGCCTCGAGTTCGCCGACGGCCTCCTGTTCATCGCCGAGAACCCGAGCGCCACGCTGCACAAGATCAGCGAGATCTACGACCGGATCGCGTTCGCGGGGGTCGGGAAGTACAGCGAGTTCGAGGACCTGCGGATCGCCGGCATCCGGCTGGCGGACCTCCGCGGGTACTCCTACGGTCGGGAGGACGTGAAGGCGCGGGACCTCGCGAACGCGTACTCGCAGGCACTATCGACGATCTTCACGCAACAGATGAAGCCCTACGAGGTGGAGATCCTCGTTGGCGAGGTGAACGGAGAGGTCGACGGCACGTCGATCTATCACGTCCTGTTCGACGGGAGCGTGACCGACGAGCACGGGTTCGTCGCGATCGGGGGTCACGCGGACGACCTCACCGAGGAGCTGAAGGAGCGGTACAACGCCGGATGGGACCTGGGCACCGCCGTGAAGACCGCCGTGCAGGTGCTGGGCGCTCCCGACCAGCGGACGATCGAGCACGACCACATCGAATCGGGCGTGCTCGAGCGCAGCCAGAGCAGACGTCGCAAGTTCCGCAGGCTCACGGACGACGAGATCGCCGGCTTCCTCACCGGCTGAGACGGAGGCCATTCGGGCCGCCGAGCGAGGGAGCCGCACGTCGCATCTTCACTGGGAGATCGCGGGCTGGCCTAGACTCGTTGCATGGAGCGCAGGATCTTCGGCCTCGAGAACGAGTACGGCGTGACGTGCACGTTCCGCGGGCAGCGCCGACTGTCGCCGGATGAGGTGGCGCGCTATCTCTTCCGCCGGGTGGTGCACTGGGGCCGCTCCTCGAACGTGTTCCTCGAGAACGGGGCGCGGCTGTACCTCGATGTCGGGTCGCATCCGGAGTACGCGACGCCCGAATGCGACGACGTCGAGGAGCTCGTGGCCCACGACAAGGCGGGGGAGCGGATCCTCGAGGCGCTCCTCGGCGCCGCCGAGCTCCGGCTCCACGAGGAGGGCATCTCCGGCCAGGTCTACCTCTTCAAGAACAACACCGACTCCGCCGGCAACTCCTACGGCTGCCACGAGAACTACCTGGTGGCCCGGCACGGGGAGTTCGCTCGGATGGCCGATGTCCTGATCCCGTACTTCGTGACCCGCCAGATCTGGTGTGGCGCAGGGAAAGTGCTGCACGGGCCGAGGGGTGCTCAGTACTGCATCTCCCAGCGGGCGGAACACATCTGGGAAGGCGTTTCCTCGGCGACGACCCGGTCCAGGCCGATCATCAACACGCGCGACGAGCCGCACGCGGACGCGGAGCGGTTCCGCCGTCTCCACGTGATCGTCGGTGATTCGAACATGAGCGAGTGGACCAGCTATCTCAAGGTCGGCATCACCGACCTCGTCCTCAGGATGGTCGAGGGCAACACGGTGATGCGGGATCTCACACTCGAGAACCCGATCCGCGCGATCCGGGAGATCAGCCACGACACCACCGGCACGCGGAAGGTGAAGCTCGCCAACGGCAGGGAGCTGTCCGCGATCGAGATGCAGCAGGAGTACTTCGAGAAGACCTCGCGTTTCCTCGAGCGGCGGGGAACCGACGACGCCTCGAAGAAGCTCCTCTACGAGTGGGGCGAGGCTCTCGAGGCGCTGGCGGAGGGTGTCCCGGAACGGTTGGTACGCAAGGTGGACTGGGTCACCAAGCGGATGGTGATCGAGCGCTACATGGAGAAGCACGACCTCTCGCTCGCGTCACCGAGGGTGGCCCTCCTCGATCTCACGTACCACGACGTGAACCGGGGCAGAGGCCTGTACTACCTCCTGGAGAAGGCGGGCAAGGTGGATCGCGTCGCCGCGGAGAGCGATATCTCGAAGGCGATGCGCGAGCCGCCGCAGACGACGAGGGCGAAGCTGCGAGGCGACTTCATCCGGCAGGCCAAGGCGAAGCGCCGCGACTACACCGTCGACTGGGTGCACCTGAAGCTGAACGATCAGGCCCAGCGCACGGTGCTCTGTAAGGATCCGTTCAAGTCCGTGGACGAACGCGTGGAGCAGCTGATCGCCCACATGTGATGACGCTCCTCGAAGGGATCCTCGACCTCTTCACGATCGGTCTCCCGGAGATCGCCGGCGAGGTCGTCTCCGGGCTGCTCCTCCGGTTCCGTCGGGGTCACTGGCAGCCGATCGCGATGGGCCAGCGCAGGAGGGCGGAGGACGCGGTGCGGCGGCTCCGTCGCAACCACATCGCGGCGTGGGTCCATCCGGCGAAGGGCCACGGGTACGAGGTCATCGTCCGAACACGGGAGGCCGACGTCGCCAGAGCGATCCTGAACGCGCCGAGCTCCGGTCGACCCTGAGCGTTCAGGTTCTTACGGGGCGACGTCCCGCCAGCGGCGGTTCTCGGCGGCCAGCCGACCGGCGAGGACACCGGCCGCCCCCGCCGCGAGGAAGAACGCGGGATCGTCGTCGATCCCGCGTCCCATCGTGCGCACATCGAGGTCGCGGGCGCGGAGCTCGTCCAGCGCCGGCTGTCCATCCACCTCGACGAGCTGGTGGGTCTCCTCCAGCTTCCGCGAGCGGAGCGACCCGCGGATCGCGGCCCGCTGCTCCTCGTCCTCCAGGACGGGCACGGGGACGTTGACGTCGACCTTGCAGACGTCGGCGAGGATCGTGAGCGAATGATGGGAGACGCCCCGGTGGCGCTCGCGTTCGTCGGCGAAGCTCACTCGGAGGGCGGGGATCGGCCGCCCGCCCAAGGTCGCGGCGGCCATCAGCGCGTGCCCGCTCGCGAGCGCACTCACACCCCAGGTCGTGTCCGTTCCGAGGTTCCCCGGACCATCGGCGACCACGATCACCTCGGCCTCGAGCAGCTCCTTCGCCGCGAGCAGCCCCGACCACACCGTGACCGCCTCGAGCTCGCCCCCGAAGGCCTGGCCGCACGTGATCCAGCCATCCAGCAGACCGACGGCGCGGAGCTCATCCACGAGCCGGGAGAATCCGCCCGGGAGGGCCGCGCCGTCCGTCATCAGGTAGACGACCCGTGCGTCCGACGCGCGCTTCGCGCCCGCCGCGATCGGCGCGATCATCGAGTGCAGCGGCGCACACACGACCGGCGTCTGGGCGAGACCCTTGGACGCCTCCAGGAGCGCTGAGTGCGACTCCTCGACGCTCGCGACCGCCGTCTGGAGTGGCGTGTACCTCGCCTTCATCACATGGCCAGGCGGCGTCTCCCCGGTCGCCTCCCGCCCTTCGACCGCGATGACCAGATGTACCCCACCCGTTCCGAGCCCGAGATCCACCGCCGTCGTGTTGAGGATCACGGCGTCCCCCGTCTCCACGTCGCCGCTCATCGCGGGGTACGCGACCGCGGGCGCCACCTCGCCTCCGATGTCGACCCGGAGCTCCATGGCTCCTCGACGGGTCGCCGTGACGCCGAGGACGACCCCTCGGCGGATGTGGATCACGGGTCGTTCCGGTCGGAGAGCACGGCGTCGATATGATGCCGCAACGATGGGGGAGGGCGACCGCGCGGAACCACTCGAGCGCCTGCTGAACCTCGTCGGCCTCCTCCTCGAGACACCGCGGCCCCTCACGTTCGAGCAGATCCGGCATGTCCTGGAGCCGTACGGACAGACCAACCCGGACAGCGCGAAGCGGATGTTCGAGCGCGACAAGGACGTGCTCCGCGAGTACGGCGTGCCCCTCGAGCTCGTGGACGTCGACGTGTGGGGGACGGAGCAGGGGTACGTGATCCCGAAGGAGAAGTACTACCTCCCCGAGATCGAGTTCGAGCCGGGCGAGCTCGTCGCGCTGCTCGTGGCCGCGCAGAGCGGAGGCCAGGACGAGGCGGCGGAGAGCGGTGCCCGCAAGCTCCTGTACGGGGCCGACGGAGGCGTGCTGGCCGGCCTGGGCGGGGGACCCCTCGCCTCCGGGTCCGACGCGCGGAGCAACCTGGTCCACGCGGTGGCCGAAGCGACCCAGGCGCTCCGCCGGATCTCGTTCACGTACCGCACGTCGCAGGGGAAGACCGGCGACCGCGACGTCGACGCCTGGGCGATGGTGTTCCGCGCGGGCCATTGGTACCTGGTCGGCCACGACCGGGAACGGGACGACGTCCGCGCCTTCCGGCTCTCCCGGATCGTGGGAGAGGTGGCCGACGCCGGCGAGGGATCCGCGCCGCCCACGGACTTCCGGGCCGCGGACCACGTGGATGCCGGTCCGTGGGTCGCGTCGGGGGACGATCGAGCGGTGATCCTCTTCTCGCCGGACCGCGCCTGGTTCGCGGCGTCCCAGTTCCCGGGGGCCACGGACGTCGGTGTCGACGGCGACGGCCGGGTCGTGATGGAGATCCCGATGGCCGACGAGGAGGCGTTCGCCGCGATGCTGCTGGAGTACGGCCCCGACGCCGTCGTCCGATCCCCGGCCTCGCTGCGGGACACCGTCATCGCGCGGCTGGAGGCGCTCCTTGGCTGAACGCAAACGGAGCGTTCCCAAGACGTCGGATCGGCTCGGGCGGATGCTCGCGATCGTGCCGTACCTCGTGCAGCACCCCGGCTCAGCGCTGGACGACGTCGCGACGGCGTTCGGCGTGGCACCCGGCCAGCTGCGGCGCGATCTCGACCTCCTGTTCATGTCGGGCCTCCCTCCGTACGGCCCGGGTGACCTGATCGACGTGGACGTGGACGAGGACGGCCACATCTGGATCTCGATGGCCGACCACTTCTCTCGACCCCTCCAGCTGTCGAGGATCGAAGCGCTCGCCGTTTACCTCCGCGGGACGGAGCTCCTCGCCCTGCCGGGGATGCCCGACGCTCCCGCCCTCGCGAAGGCGCGGGAGAAGCTGCAGCGCTCCCTCGGCGCGGACGCGCTGCGCGAGGCGGAGGGACGCATCGAGATCGCGCGGCGGGGACAGGCGCCGGAGCACCTGGACCTCCTGCGCGCGGCCGCGCGCGCACACGAACGACTGTCGATCGACTACTTCGCGGCGTCGACGGGGGAGTGGAGCCATCG
>DASSDW010000001.1:0-2052 GCA_035696925.1 Actinomycetota bacterium | reverse complement strand
GCCTTCGTCGGATCCGGCGAGTCTCCGCGCGCGCCCGAGGTTCCCGCCGGCGAGACGGGCCGCCAGCCGCGCCCGGACCTCGTCCGCCCCTGAGCGAACCAGCTCGTCCACGACGAACGCCTCCGGAAGCGCGGTGAACGTGACGACGTGACACCGGGAGAGCACGGTGTCGGGGAGCTCGTGCGCCCGGGCGGAGAGCAGCACGAGGACGGCGTCGGCCGGCGGCTCCTCGAGGACCTTCAGCAGCGTGTCGGCCGCCTGCGGGGACAGACGGTCGGCCTCGCGGAGGAGGAAGACCTTCCGTCCGGGCTCCGGCGCGGTGCGGTACGCCGGTTGCCAGACCTCGGCGCGGATCGTGTCGACGTGGATGTCCCGGCCCTCCGGCTCCACCAGGAACTCGTTCGGATGGTGATCCTCGTCGGCGAGCCGGCAGTCGCGACACTCGCCGCACCCCCCGGCGTGACACAGCAGCGCGGCGGCGAAAGCCCGCGCGGCGAGCGACTTCCCGCTCCCCTCCGGCCCGGCGAACACGTACGCGTGATGGGGACGTTCGGCGGCGCCGCGGAGGAACGCCATCGCTCCGGTCTGGCCGGGCACGCGGTCGAGCACCGGGAAGCTCATGGCCGGACGCTAGCGCGCGCGTCCGACGACGTCAGTCGGGCGGCGAGATCTCGCGATCGGCGGGGAAGTCCTCGGTGGCGCCCGGCGGTCGCAGCGCTCGGGAACCCGCGCCGTCCTCCCGGTCCACGAGGGCCTTGTCGAGCGCTCGGCGGACGTCCTCGAAGACCTCGCCTTGGTCCTTGTCGGCTTCGATCACGACGATCCGTTCCGGGTGCTCCTCCGCGATCCGGAGATAGGCGTCCGCCACCTTCGCGTGGAAGTCCTGGCCCTCCATCTCCATCCGGTCGGGGGGCTCCGTCGACCGGAGCAGGCCGCGCTCGGGCTCCAGGTGCAGGAGGATCACGAGGTCGGGGAACAGGCCCTGCGTCCCCCACACGTTGAGGGTCAGGATGTCCTGCTCGCCGAGGCCCCGTCCCCAGCCCTGGTACGCGAGGGACGAATCGACGTAGCGGTCGCAGAGCACGACCTTGCCGTCCGCGAGGGCGGGACGGATCACCGAGTGGACGGTCTGCGCGCGGGCGGCGGCGAACAGCAGCGCCTCGGTCCGTGCGTCCAGATTGCCGGTGCCCGGATCCAGGAGCAGCTCCCGCAGTCGTTCGCCGACCGCGGTCCCACCGGGCTCCCGCGTCACCAGCACGTCGTGGCCTTCGGTGCGGAGATGCTCCTCCGCGAGGCGGAGCTGCGTCCCCTTGCCGGAGCCCTCGACACCCTCGAAGGCGATGAAGAAGCCGGTCGCGGGCGGCCGCTTCAGCTTCGGCACGAGCGTGAGGGGTTGAGGACGGGACAGGCGGTACCGCTTGAGGAGGCGGCGCGTGTTGAGTCCGGCGAGCGCCACCGCGATCCCCGCGCTCGCCAGCGCGAGGCGGATCCCGAGCTCGGAGCCGGCGCCCAACGTGCCATAGACACCCGCCAGGGTAGGGAACGTGGCGAGGGAGAGGAACAACCCCATCCGTGACAGGACAGTGAGCGACGCGAACGTTCGTCCGCGGAACTCGTCACGGACGTTCTCTTGCAGCAAGGTGTAGCCGGTCACCCAGGCCAACCCGCAGAAGGCCCCCAGCCAGACGGTGACCACCGCGGCGAGCGCAAGGTTGGGCATCGAGGCCAGCACGAACAGCGTGACGGCAGCCACGACGATCGACCAGGGGAAGAGCGAGACGCGTTCGACGAGGCGCGACGCCTGGTTCGCGCTCACCATCCCCAAGCCGATCCCGACGCCGAAGGACGTGACCATGAAGCCCCATCCGGCGTCGTCGGCGCCGAGGCTCCGGACGACGAACAGCGGTGCCAGCGCGAGGACGGCGCCGACGGCGGAGAAGGCGACGACGATCCCGGCGGTCATCGCCGACGCCATCGAATCCTCGCGGAGGAAGCGGATCCCGTCGCCCACGTCGCGCCAGATGCGCGAGAAGTCCAGACGCCCGGTGAGCG